>JAJRVV010000087.1 GCA_024277135.1 Chloroflexota bacterium
GGTGCTAATAGCCCATTTGACGGCTGTTTTTCATCGTCGGGACGTTATTTTCGAGCGGCGGCCTCTTTTTCAAGCCAATGCCGCCTAATTATGTCATTTCTCAACCAATTGACGGTTGAGGCTTTTTTCGGAAGAGTCAACAATGAGCAATGAACAATGAATAATGAACAATGAATAATGAACAATGAATAATGAGTCCGCCGAAAAAAGCCACCACGGAGACACAGAGGGCGCGGAGTTTCTCTGGTAAATTTCTCTGTGTCCTCCGTGTCTCCGTGTTTTTTCGGAAGGGTCAATAATGAACAATGAATAATGAACAATGAGCAATGAACAATGAATAATGAACAATGAGCAATGAACAATGAATAATGAACAATGAGCAATGAATAATGAGCAATGAACAATGAGCAATGAACAATGAGCAATGAATAATGAGCAATGAATAATGAGCAATGAACAATGAGCAATGAATAATGAGCAATGAATAATGAGCAAATGAGGCATCACGTTTCACGGAGTTTCTCATGATTGAACTACTTGGCATTACCCTGTTGACCATCGTCACTTATTTTGCTTTGATAGCCTTGCTAACCACATTGGTGTATCTCATCCCGGAAAAGGCGCGGCAAACCCAGCAAACGCTAACCGCCCGGCCCGGCCGTTCCTTCCTGATTGGGTTGGTCAACCTGCTCTTTTTTGGGATTTTGGCCGCTTTTATGAGTCAGGGCGGGGAATTGTTGAGCATGATGGCGGTGGCTGTTCTGCTGGCTTTGCTGGCGTTGGCTTTCGTTGGGTTAGCAGGGTTAGCGCTCATGCTCCGGCCCCGCTTTTTTCCGCCGCACGAGGAAACGGCGCATTCTTCACTGGCAGTGACCATGCGCACGGCCGTTTTGCTGGTAACAGCCATCCTGGCCCCCATTATCGGCTGGTTTGTGCTGGGGCCAATCTTGCTAATCGCCGGATTAGGGGCCGGGATTATGACGGTGGTGCGGCGCGGGGGGACGGCCGTTGCCTTTCCCGCAATCCCCAAAGAGCCGTAAAATGGTTGTAACGACACAGCATCGCGGCAAGACATCCGATTTCTTTTACTCATAACGTTGGCGTACTCAACAGCGAGAAATCGGATGTCTGTTGCAAATGGTTGGCGCACGGACGTTTTCCGTCTAACATTGTCCCCATGAGCGATATACCCCCCAATGAATTAAACGGACTGGATGCGCTGGCGCTAGCTGATTTGGTGCGCCGGAAAAAGGCAACGCCGCTAGAACTGGTTGAGGCGACCATCGCCCGGATTGAAGCGTTAAATCCACAGTTAAACGCGGTCGTCACGCCGGCATTTGATAGAGCGCGGGCGGCGGCTAAAGTCGCGTTACCGGACGGCCCGCTAGCCGGGGTTCCTTTTTTGTTAAAGGAGTCGTTGGCGGTAGCCGGGTGGCGGCAAAGTAATGGCGCCCGTATCCTGGCAAATTTGATAGCGGCGGAAGACAGTGAGTTAGCGCTCCGTTACCAACGAGCCGGGCTGCTGGCGGTGGGCAAGACCAATATGTCTGAATTTGGCCTGCTGCCCACCACTGAATCGCAGCTCTTTGGCCCCTGCCGTAATCCGTGGGATAGTTCGCGGATGCCGGGCGGCTCCAGCGGCGGCTCGGCGGCGGCGGTTGCCGCCGGCATCGTACCTGCCGCGCATGGCGCCGACGGCGGCGGCTCTATTCGCATTCCGGCCTCCTGCTGCGGCCTGTTTGGCCTAAAGCCGACGCGGGCGCGTACGCCCAAAGGGCCAAGCGTGGGCGATTCGATCAGCGGGCTGGTGATTGACCATATCCTCAGCCGGTCGGTGCGGGACAGCGCCGCGCTGCTGGATGCGACGGCCGGCGCGGCCATTGGCGATCCTTAGTGGGCGCCGCCGCAGGCACGGCCGTTTCTGGATGAGGTCAGCGCCGCGCCGGGACATCTGCGGATTGCATTTTCCACAGCGGCTATCACCGGAACCCCGGTTCATGCGGATTGTGTGACGGCGGTGCGGGAGACGGCCGTGTTGTGCGAGCAGTTGGGGCATACCGTCATCGAAGCCGCTCCGGCCATTGACGCCGAACAGTTTAGCGACGCCTTTATCGCCATGTGGGCCGCCGGATGCGCCTGGGGCGTGACCAGCATCGCCCGCCTGTCCGGGTTCCCGCCCCAGCCGGAAATGTATGAGCCGGTCACGTGGGGATTGTATGAACAGGCGCAGCGAATGACGGCCGCCGATTATCTGCTGGCCGTTCAGACCGTCCAGCGTATCGCGCGGCAGGCAGCCTGCTTCCATGAGCAATTTGACCTGTTTTTAACGCCTACCGTCGCCGATCCGCCGCTGCTGTTGGGGTCATTCGATAGTACGCCTGATAATCCGATGGCCGGGTTTGAGCGCGCCATCGCCTTTGCCGCCTTTACGCCGCAGGCCAACGCTACCGGGCAACCGGCGATGTCGGTTCCTCTCTATTGGAACGATGAGAATTTGCCGATTGGGGTTCAGTTTACCGGCCGTTTTAGCGATGAGGCGACGCTGTTTCGGCTGGCGGGGCAGCTTGAAGCGGCACGGCCGTGGCAACATCGCCAACCGCCGCTATCCATCTGGGCCGCGAGAGGGGAAAGCGAGAGATAGGGGAACCGGCCGGTATTTTACCAGCATCCTGATTGGCACAACCGCCAGCAAACCGCCAACGCATTGCCTGGAGCTATTGAGTTGCGGCCGTCATCGGGTATACTTAATCATAGATAGAAGGCGGAAACTCTTTCACCATGCCAACCGGCTATCCACCAACCAACGACCCATCAATCCATGAGCGATCTTGTCAACCAAACCCTCGGCAAATATAAAATCGTGTCCCGGCTGGGACGGGGCGGCATGGCCGATGTGTACAAGGCATACAACCCCAACTTGCAGCGGCACGTAGCCATCAAGGCGCTGCACGGCTATCCGGCCGAGCGGGAAATTGGCCGCTTTGAGCAGGAAGCGGCGGCCGTGGCCCGGCTGCGCCACCCCAACATCGTCCGCATTTTCGATTTTGACGTACATGACGGCTTGCATTACATGGTGATGGAGCTGATTGACGGCCCCACCCTGGAAGCAAAGCTGAAAGCAGATATGCAAAAAGGGCAGCGAAACTTGGAGGAAATCGCCCGCATTTTCGGCGACCTGGCCAACGCCATTGATTATGCCCACAGCCGGGGTATGGTGCATCACGACTTGAAACCGGCTAACATTATGTTCACCAGTGAGGGGGAAGTGGCGCTGATGGACTTTGGCATCGCCCGCATTGTGGGCGAGCGCAGTCAGCACACCGCCACCGGTTCCATCACCGGCACCCCTGCCTACATGTCCCCGGAGCAGTGCAAAGGCTTGCGCGGCGACACTCGTTCCGACATTTATTCGCTGGGGGTGATTTTGTATGAGATGGCGTGCGGGCGTCCCCCTTTTCAAGCGGAAAACGTGTATGGTTACATCAAAGCTCACATCGGCGACCGGCCGCCGCTGCCCAGCCAATTCGACCCGGAATTAACGCCGCCGGTGGAGAATGTCATCCTCAAATCTCTGCAAAAGAACCCGGCGGCGCGCTACCAGACGGCCGGGGAGATGGCGGCGGAACTGCGGGCGGCGCTGGGATTGAGCGCCGAGCCATCGGTGGCCCGCATCTCCACCATCGAGCGGAGCCAAATTGATTGGGACGCCATCGAATCGTACATCAGTACCCGGCGGCGGGCGGCGGCGCCTTTCCAAGCGCCGCGTGACGTGGGCGCGTTTGTGGGACGGGAAAGTTTGTTGACGGCCGTCAAAGCCCAGCTAACCGGCGGCGGCCCGGCCATCGTGGCGCTGATTGGCATGGGCGGCATTGGCAAAACGGCGCTGGCGGTGCGGCTGGCGTATGCGCTGCGCGATTTGTTTGTGGACGGCGTGCTGTGGGCCAATCTGTCGGCCAGCGATCCACTGGCGGTGCTGGACAGTTGGGCGCGGGCGTTTGGCTTCGATTTCAGCAGCCTGCCCGACCTGGCCAGCCGGGCGGCGGCGCTGCGCGGCGAATTGGCCGGCAAGCGGGTGTTGTTGGTGCTGGACGACGCGCGGCAGGTGGATGCGGTACGGCCGCTCCTGCCCGGCGGCGATCAAAATGGGGTCATCCTCACTACCCGCGACCAGGAACTGCCGGTGGCGTTAGCAGCCAAAGCGATTGCGCTGCCGGTGTTGGCCGAAGCGGAAAGCGTGGCGCTGCTCACCCGGATTGTGGGTGAAGAACGAGTGGCGGCGGGAACGGCCGTGGCTGCCGAGATCGGCAATTTGCTGGGCCATTTGCCGCTGGCGGTGGAGATCGCCGCCCGACTGCTGCTCAGCCGCCGCCGCTGGCGGTTGAGCGACCTGGCGGAAAGATTGCAAGATGCGGACGGCCGTCTGGCGGCGTTGAAATTGCAAGACCGGGCGGTGCGGGCTTCCTTTGGCGTCAGTTTTGACCAGTTGACGGAGGAACAACAGCGGTTGTTTGGCTGGCTGGCGTTGTTCGGCGGACGGCCGTTCACGCCGGAAGCGTTGGCCGCCATCGCCGGAATTTCGCTGATGGCCGCTGAAGACCATCTGTACCATTTGGCGGCGTTGTCGCTGGCGGCGGAAGCGGGCGCGGCACACTTTCGCCAACATCCGCTGTTGGCTGATTTTGCCCGGGAGCAGTTGGGAGAAAAGGAATGGGGGGCGGGGAACGGCCGTTTGGCCCGTTATTTCCTCGTGTTTGCCAGCAAGCATTTGGAAGATTACGCCGCGCTCAATCAGGAGCGGGACAATTTGCTGGCCGGGATGCGGGCGGCGCGCCTACAGGAACAATGGGAGATGGTGCGCGACTACGCCGAGGCGCTGACGCCTTACTGGTTTGCCCAGGGGCATTTCAGTCAGGCGCGGCAGGGGTGCGGCTGGGCCGTGGCCGCCGCCGAAGCGCTGGCCGACCCGCTGTCCCGCATCGCCAACCTGACGCTGTGGGGGCAGGCGTGCGTTGAGCAGGGGGCCTATGCTGAAGCCCGCGTCCACCTGGACGCCGGTTTGCAGTTAGCGACGGAGGCCGGTCATAAATTGGGTCGAGCGCAAGCGCTTTACCATTGGGGCCGTATTGCTGTGGAACAGGGTGAATTCAAAGAGGCACAGCAATTTCTGGAAAACAGCCAGCGGCAGTTTGAAGAACTATCTGATTTGACGGGCGTCGCCATCGCGCTTTATCAACAGGCAAACGCGCAATATTATCTCCGTCATTATCCAGAAGCGGAACTGCTGGCCCGACAGTCATTAAGTATGCAACCAGCCAAACAAGCCTCGCACGGTCGTATACAAACTCTCCGTTTGTTGGCTGATTTGGCGCTTCACGGCAATGATGATTTGATCAAGTCCGAGGCATATTTGCATCGGGCCGTCAATCTAAGCCGGACACACCAAGATGAAGGGGAAATGGCGGTTTGTCTGTATGCGCTCGCCGAAATTTGCCGGCGGCAGGGTAATTTGGATGACGCCCTGGCGCAGGCAACTCAAGCGTTGGAACTGCTTGAAAAGATGGGGGATCGCAAATCAAAATCCCAGGTGTTGTACCGTATCAGCCTAATTTACGCAGACCAAAACGAGTATTCGCTGGCGCTAACTGCCGGGTTAGAAAGCCTGGAGATATGCCGAATGCTGCAAGATAATCAAGGCATGATTTATGTGTTGACCCATTTAGGGGATGTCAGTCAAAATCTAGGTTATGCGGAGCGGGCGCAGGAAACATGGACCAAAGCGCTATCCCTTGCCAAAGCTGAAAATCACTCTTTGGCAGCTTCGTTGCAGGAAAAATTGGGGTTGTAGGGGCGTTTTCAGTGTTCAGTCGGCAGTATTCAGTTATCAGTGGAGCCTGTCTCCCCCTCGCGCCTACCGAAAACTGAATACCAAATACTGAATACTGGCTTCCAGCTACGGCCAGCGGGCTTGCGGCCCTTTGGTGGCCCAGCCGTCGGCGATCCAGATGGGCAGCCAGGACAAATTCAGCGCCGTATTGGAACGGCCGCCGGGGGGCAGCATGACGTTGTTCACCGGGGCGACGCCGCTGCGCCAATCTTCCCAGATGCCGTCTGCGCCGCAATCTTTGGCAATTGGATACCGCTCGTCGCTTTGCGGTTCCAGTTCGTTCACGTAGTCGGTAAAAATCTCAAACAACGCTTCCACTTTGCCGGTGCGTTCGGCCATGGGGGCGGTTTCGCCGTACACGAATTCGCCCCACCAGTTGGCGCTGAAGTCCAACTCCTTGAGAAACTGGTAGCAAATGTTGACCATCGCTTGTTCGGCGCGGCGGGCTTCGGTCACGGAGACGCGGGTAAAGCCAAACAGGTCAATCATGCCTTCCATGACGCCGGAGAGGAGGCCGGTGAGGGGAGGACGCTGTAATAAAATTTGGCCGGGGTTGTTGAATTCGGCGTTGACTTTTTCGCGCCATCTGGCCCGAAGACGGCCGTTCCACGTCTCCAATCCCGCCTGATCCAACGCAGCCGCATACACATCCGGCCGTACCGCCGGCGCTGGGTGTGCCCCATCATCCTGAATAAACCGCTCCGCCGATTCCGTGAGTTGTAAATCCTGAAAATTGAGGGCAATAGACGGCCCGGCCACCAGCCCGCCGTACACATCGGCGAAAATCTCTTCCAGCCAGGGCATGATCCAGCGGGGGACGTCGCTGCGCCAAACCGCCTGCCGCAGCAAAATCCAGAGCGGCGTCTCCTTGACCTTGCCATTCCAAAAGACAAAATGGCCCGCTTCATGCGGAATGGCCAGGAAATCTTGAGGCAAGGCGGCGCAGGTGAAGGGGATGCCGATCACCGCCATCGCGTCCCGGTCGTAGGGGATGACGCGAACGGCCGCCGACCGTTGAAAGTAGGCGATCGTTTTGGGGTTGTCCAGCCCCAGCCCGGCGGCCGGTTTGAGCGCCTCCAGCGCCAACCGATCCGCTTTGCGCAAGGTGGCGTATGTTACCCGATTGTTGGCGACAAATTCATCGGCCGCCGCCCGGCGATAGATGTCCAGATCGTCGGCGATTTGGTAGAGAACGGTGGAGAGGACGTGCTTGGGTGGATAGAGGCGGGAAGGGGACAGCGCGCCGCCGGGGTTAAAGCCTTCGTAAAAGTAGTAAAAATGGGATTGGGCAAAGGCGCGGAGCCGTTTGACCAGACATTCAATCATGGACAGCCGGGGAGATGGTTTCGTCTGGCTCCCCAACCAATTTTCATGAATCGCCAAGACTTTATCCAGCGCGTTCCAGCGCTCTTCAAGAACTGCCATATCTTGCGGAATTGCCATGAGAATGCCCTCCACTCATTATTTGGTTGATAACATCAGCATTGGTATCCCCTGCCAATTTGCATCATAGCATGGGGGTTGAAGCGGGTCAAGCCTCTAGCAGCGCGAACGGAATTGCTTTCCGTCGAACACGTTGACAGGATGGCTTATGTAAAATCACATTGTCTATCTGTTGTCTGATGAGGGGGTAAAAGTTTAACTGCCCGGCATGATAAGTTTTTCCCCTATCTTGTGAAGATCATGAACAAACTGCGTTGGCGAAGGGGGCTTTAGCCAACGAATCACTTCCCAATCGGCCGTCGTTGCCGAGAGTAATACGCGCGCGAAATCTACGGAGAATATGCCCGCCGCTTTCCCCTGCGCGCCAATGATAGCGTCATGAATGGATAGTCTCATTTGGGTGCAAAACCCCCAAATATCAGCCAGGTCTTTGGGTTCTTCCCGGCCGAGGGCGGCATTGACTTTGTTGGCAAGGATGTTTTCGGCGGTATCTATCTTTCCCAAGATGGGGTTGATAGCGACTTCGCCCACGCGGAAGGGGATATCGTTCACGAATTCAAGTTTGAGCGTGGCATCGGGACGGCGCAGCATCATGCGGACAAAACGGTGTTGTTTCGTTAACACATCGGTTTGCCACCGGTTTTGCTGTGAGAGGACGATAACGATCTGATGGATCCATTCCTCAAAATGATCGTCGTAATTGACAAAAAAATCCAGGTTTTCTGAGAAACGGTGGTGGAGGTAACCGCGTGAAGCGGCCGTGCCGCCAGTAAGATAAAATCCTGTGTCCAGCGCGGTAATAATCTGTAATACCTGGTCTTGAAAAGGGTACAGCGTGTCCGCGAAAAATTGGCCGTCCAAAATAATGCCTCTACACGGTTTAGAAATTCAACTTCTGAATAGCTCTGGATGGTGTTTGGGCAGCCATTCAACCAGAAAATCGAAGCCCCGTCTGCGATTATCAGCCCGAATTTTTTCCCGCCATACAGGCCACCCTTGTATGAGGGCGGGAAAGCCAAGCCTTTGGATGATTTCTTCATAAGGTGCGTATTCCAGCAAGCGCGCGGCCGCCCAATCCCGGCCCAAACGGCCGTTTGTCACCTTTCCCGCCAATATTGCCTGAAATTCGGGCTCGCTTATCTCATAATCCCACACATAGGGTAATCTTCTTTCGTCGGTTTTCATCGTTTCATTATACCAGAGGTTCAACTTCTCGGAGAAGCTGAACCTCTACCGGCTCTCTGAGCAAAAGTCCGACAGCGAAGATCATCAAGGGCTGGCCTGCCACCACATTACTTGTCCGTCTGTCGCCAGTTCAATCGTTCCCAGTTCATCGGTGCGTAAAACGGCCGCGCCCACATCGGCGGCGCGTTGCAATATTTCTGGGGTTGGATGGCCGAAATTGTTGTCCGCCCCCACCGAAATGATGATGATCTGCGGCCGCACCGCTGCCAGGAACGGCCGACTGCTGGAGGAATCGGAGCCGTGATGCCCGGCTTTGAACAGCAGCGCCGACAACGGCCGCCCCGAAGCCAGCATCGCCGCCTCGGCCGCCTGCTCCGCATCCCCCGTCAGCAGCAGCGAAAAACCCCCGTACACCAGCCGGAAGCTGACCGAGTTTTCGTTCCGGTTGGCGTCGTTTCGTTCCGGGCCGGGATGCAAAATTTCCAGCCGCACGCCGTCGTCAATGCGAATGATTTCCCCGGCCATTGCCCGATGGATGGGGGTTCCCGCCGCCTGAGCCGCCGATAACACGGCATCGTAGACGGCCGTGCCCCCCATCTGCGAACCATCCGTCAGCAGCCGGCCCACCCGATATCGGTCAAACAGCCCTGCCAGCCCGGCCGCGTGATCAGCGTCGGGGTGGGTGGCGACGACCAGATCAATCTCTCGGTCCCAAAACGGCATCTGCCGCCCCAGCCGGTCGTTGAGCAGGCTGGGATAATTGCCGCCGTCCACCAGAATTTGGCGGCCGCTGGGGGTTTGGATGAAGATGGCGTCCCCCTGCCCCACATCGAGAAAGGCGACGTGGAGACGGCCGTCCGGCTGCGACGCGCCCCACATCACGATTAAAACCAGCCCCAAAAAACTGCCGCTCAATGCCGCCCGTTGGCTGAAATTGCGGCGCAAACGAGCTATAACTTCCCGTCGCTTCACCTGATCCTGTTTTGCCAGCCAGGTCAGCCCGGCGATGATGGCGTAGAGGACGAGGACGGCCGTCGGCGATACGCTGATCGGAACCGCCGCCCCCGGCACAGCGGCAAAGGCGCGCACTAACCCAATCGTGTACGCCAAAAACAGCCAGGCGATCCAGGCGAAAACCTGGCCGATGGCGGGGACGACCATGCCTGTTAACGCCGCCAATCCGCCCCAAATCATCACCCCTGGCTGCGCCGGCAGGATCAGGGCGTTGGCCGGGAAGCTGATCAGCGATACCTGGCGGAAGTAGAACATCATCAACGGCAGCGTCAGGATTTGCGCTGCCAGCGTCACCAGCGCCGCTTCCGACAACCAGCCCATGATTTGATTGGTCGTTCGCCGATCCAGGCGGCGTAGCAGCCGCGCCCGCGTCCATTGGATGAATGGGTCGGCGTACAACATCAGCCCCAGGGTGGCGGCGAAGCTGAGTTGGAAGCCGACGTCCCACAGGGTGAAGGGGTTGACGGCCGTCATCACCCATCCCGCCCAAAACAGCGACGAGTAGGCAAAAGTGGGCCGTCCCAGGTAGCGGCTGGCGATGAGGTACAGCCCGCCCATGATGGCGGCGCGCACTACCGAGGCGTCGGCCCCTACCAGCAGCGTGTAGAGGGCGACGCCGACCAGGGCCAGGAGGACGGCCGGACGCCGGGGCAGAAACTTCTCGGCAAAACCGGTGAAGACGGCGATGAGGATGGCGATGTTGAAGCCGGAGATGGCGATGATGTGGGTCATGCCGGTGGCGCGGAAGGCGTCGGCCAGGTCGGGCGGCAGGCCGTTGTCGTCCCCCAGCAGGATGCCGCTGAGCAGGGCGGCCTGCGGGTCGGGGATGAGCCGGTTGATGGCCGCCTGCGCCCGGCTTTTGAAGGCGAAGATGGCGTGGTAAAGCGGCTGGCCCTGCCCTTCCGCCAGCACGGTGACGGCGGGCAGGTTCATCAGGCTGTACACCCCTTGCCGCGCCAGATAATTTTTGTAGCTGAAATCCTCGAATTCGGGCGGGGTTTCGACCCGGCCGGTCAGTTGCAGCCGCATCCCATACTCGATTTCGGGATAACGAAAAACGCGCGCTTGCACATCGCCGGCGACGGCCGTTTCCACGCCATCGGGCAGCGTGATGGTTTCGGCGCGCAGGCGCAGGTTGACGGAACGGTCGCGCACGTCTGGCTCGGCGATGACCAGACCGGTGAGGCTGATTTCGTCTCCGTCGTTGTAATGGGCGATGTGGGAGGGGGTGATGGCGGGGACGGCCGTGATGTACCGGGCGCCGCCGAATCCGACGGCCGTGACGCTTATCAGCCCCAATCTAAGACCGATTCGATTTTGGGCGAACAGGCTCCCAACCAATCCCAGAATGCCGATGATAAACCAGGTGGAAACAGGCCAATTAAAATTGGAAGCCAACCAGATACCTGCCAACCAGGCTGTTCCGAGATAGACGCCTGTCATACTGGCAAAACATACCCCTTTGCTTGACTGTAGGCAAATCTAACTCTTTGGGATTTCGCGGGGTTGACATGAGCGGCGGGTGATGTATGCTCAGAGAGAAGTACGCATCACGCCCAAACCCCATGAAGTCTCGTTAAACCTGGTTTTTCTGTTGACATGCTTTTGGGCTTCTGACTATACTGTACCTGGGATTGGGTCGCGTTTCGGGGTTAGTTTAGTCTGGAGAAAGTCTTAACCTAAATTTCGCACCTTTCCAATCGAATAGAGAGACAAAAAACGTACCAGTCTAACTGGTTGTATCAAGTTAACCTGCTCCCCGGCTGGTGAGCTTGGCTTGGCAGCCAGGTAAAATTGGGCGTCTGCTGCCTTGTCCGGCCAGCAGCGCCGCCATGTTGAGCAATAGCATGGAGGCAATCCGCTTATCCTGGTGCATCACAGCATTATCATCGAGTTTGGGCGTGAGATTAAGAGTATGCGGATGGAGGAGGCGGCTAAACGGAGCCAACAGCCTCTGCCGGCGACGCAAAACGTAGGGTAACTTTTCCGATGGAGAAAACAATGGCAAAAACGACTGCAAAAGTCCGCGACCGGCAACTGTTCTGCTATCCTGACCCAACGGCCGTTTGTACGGTGGATTCATCAGCCTGGTTTGTCTGGCTGGAGACGGCGACTGCTTTCCGCTATTTCAGCGGGCAGCGGCACAACTATTTTCACGGACACGGCCCGCTGTTCGCGCCTGTTTCGTTCCGCAAAGAGCGGCGGCGGGGCTGGCTGTGGTATGCGTATCGCCGTGTTTATGGGGTGTTGCATAAACGGTACGCGGGGAAGTCGGCTGGGTTGACAGCGGAGCGGTTGGAGGAAACGGCCGTTTTGCTTAACGATATTTGGTAACGGATGATATCTGAAAGGAGGGTTTATGGCGTGTGCCTGCAAGCTGGGTGTCGGCTTGTGGCGGTGTGTTTTTATAAGAAAGCTATGGGTATTTCTAATGGTACCAAACCTAAAAAAAGAAAATATGGTGCTAAAAGGCTTATCTGGGATCATCGACATGAACGAAGGAATGTTGAGCCTTATGAGTTCGATGATGCGGCACAGCTGCTTGAGGATTTCTGGGCTGATGTAGAAAGAATACTGGCAGAAGCCAAAAGGTGAATAAAATGAAAGTCATGAATGTAGGCATTATGTCACGCGAAGAGTACAAAAAACGAACTATAGCGATTGCGAGCGGCGCGTACCGTCCCAAAGAAAATGACCCCAAAGTATGGTTTGAATCTATAAAATCACTGTCTCAAGTTCTTAGTAGCGAAAATCAGGAGTTACTAAAACTCATTGTTGAATGCAAGCCACAGTCGCTTTCCGAACTCGAAAAAATCAGTCATCGGAGAAAATCCAATTTGTCAAGGACATTGAAAACGCTTGAAAATTATGGCATCGTATCGTTGAAGAAAAGGAATGGAAGGGTAGTGCCTACAGTTGAGGCAACAGATTTCAAAGTCGAGTTTGGGTTGAATGCGTTGGCTTATTAGCAAAAATATTGCGTAAGGTGTTTTAATTAGTCAAACACGTTTTTCTTGGACAAGCTTTTGTGTGGGCAAGATGGTCAGGAAAAGTCAGTTTTAGGTAAAAATGCAAAGCCATAAATCGGTAAAAACAGGTTTCAAGGGCAAGGTATTGGTTAAAGCCACGCTAACGAATAAGCGTCAACCTGATTTGCGAGATCGGGCTTTTTTGCCTGAAAAATTTGTAGTTTTTGAAGGTGTCTCGCCCGCGTAGGTATTTCGTTTTCTCGCAAACTGGTTATGCAGGCGTTATTTCTATCTTAAGCGGGTAACGGCCGTCCCCCCACACCAGATATGCAAAATAAAACCTCATCCCGCTAACACCGTCGCCAGCCCCCTCTCCGCTTCCGCAACCGTCATCCCCTCTTGCGCATATGTCTGGCGAATGAATTCGCGGCCACAACGGCTAAACCGCCCTGCGCCGGTTAAACGGTAGTCGGCGCAGGCCGACTTGGCAGGCGTAGCCGCAGAGTTGTCCGCGCTGGTTAAATCCGCTCAAAATATCGTTTTCGTTCCCAATCGGTCACGGCATTGTCAAACGCCTTTTGCTCGCTGCGGAAGAAGTGAACGTAATGCGCCGCCACGTCCGCGCCCAATGTTTGGCGGACAAAGTGGCTGTCGGCGAATAGATCGGTTGCGTCGCGCAGGGTGTAGGGGACGCGGGGGAGATGCTGGGCAGCGTAGACGTCTCCGGCGAAGATGTCTGGCGGCTCAATCTGATTGGCGATGCCGTCCAGACCGGAGGCGAGGGCGGCGGTATAGACCAGGTACGGGTTGCAATCGGCGCCGGGGATGCGGCATTCGATGCGCAAGCTCTGGCCCTGCCCCACCACCCGGAATCCAGCGGTGCGGTTGTCGTAGCTCCAGGCCAGACGGGTGGGCGCCCAGGAGCCGTCCTGATACCGTTTGTACGAGTTGACGGTGGGGGCGTAGAAGGGCATAAATTCTGGCGCATGTTTGATCCAGCCGCCCAGGAACCAGCGGAATATGTCAGAGCCTAGCGCCGGGCCAATTTGCTGCGCGCCGGGGAAGATGTTCTCCTCTCCTTGCCATAGGCTGAGGTGAATGTGGCAGCTTGAGCCGGCCTGGTCGGCGGCGGGCTTGGCCATGAAGGTGACGCTGACGCCTAGCTGCTCGGCCGTTTCTTTGAGACATTGTTTGTAGACGGCGTGCCGGTCGGCCATGGTCAGCGCGTCGGCGTAGCGGATGTTGATTTCATGCTGGCCCAGCCCCCATTCCCCTTTGGAGTTTTCCACGGGGACGCCGGACTGTTTCAGGTGGCGGCGGGCGGCGGCGGTGAATTTTTCTTCGCGCATCCCTTGCAGCATGTGATAATCTTCCAGATACCAGGCGGCCGTTTTCAGTCCGGCGTACTCTTTCTCGTGGGCGGCGCGATAAGAGTCTTCAAAAATATAATACTCCAATTCGGAGGCGGCTTTGACGCTGTACCCCAGGGCGGCGGCCCGCGCCAGTTGGCGGCGCAGCAGGGAGCGGGGGGCGATGGCGACGGGCTGATGGGTTTTCGAGTCGGCCACGTCGCAGATGACCAGAGCGGTTTTGTCCAACCAACTGGCGCGGCGCAAGGCGCCCAGGTCGGGAACGAGATGGAAGTCGCCGTACCCTAATTCCCAGTTGGCGAATTGGTAGCCGGGGACGGGTTCCATCTCCATATCCACCGTGAGCAGGTAGTTGCAACTGTGTGTGCCCTGGGCCGCGCCGTCGCTGAGAAAGAATTCGGCGTCGAACCGTTTGCCCATGAAACGGCCGTAATGGTCGGTAAATACCAGCGCCACCGTTTCAATTTCGCCTTGTTCCACCAGCGCGGTTAACTCGTCTATCGTCAACATGCCCAGAATCTTCGACATCATACCTTCCTTCTAACTAATGGAATCGTTCTACTCTCAATGGCGCCAGATCAATAGATGGTCGTTCCTCCCCAATGATTTGCGACACTAGCTTACCGGTAATCAGCCCCTGCGTCATGCCCAGTGTTCCATGCCCGGTTGCCAGGATCAGATTCTCAAAGGCTTCGCTGCGCCCAATAATGGGCAGATCATCTGGCGTTGCTGGCCGATAACCCGACCAGACGGCCGTTTGCTCCAATTCTTCCATGCCGGGCAAGTATTCGTGAATGGCGCGGCGTATCGCCGCCAGCCGCCACTGGTTGATGGATGGATCGTAGCCGGCCAACTCCAACGTGCTGGTGAAACGCAGCCTGTCTCCCATTGGCGTGACCGCAATTTTGCGTTCAGACAGAGAAAGCGGTAATCGGGGGCTGGCGAGCGGCCGTTTATACGTCACGCTGTATCCTTTGGCCGGTTGAATGGGGATTCTCAATTTTAGATGGCGGGCGATGACCGGCGACCAGGCTCCAGCGGCCAACACCACCTGATTGGGCGTAAACACGCCTTGTGACGTAATCAGTGACGAAATTTGTCGGCCAGTTGTCTCAAATCCGAGAACGGCCGTGCCCGTCTTGAAATTTACGCCCCGCTCCTTCGCCACACGCGCCAATTCATGCACAAAGCGGTCAGGGATCACATGCCCGTAATCGGCGGCGTAAATGCCATGGGTGACGGCCGGCTGCACATTCGGTTCTATCTGACGCGCGCCATCTGCATCCAACAGCGTCGAATCCACCCCATATTCGCGTAACAGGACGGTGTCGGGGACGGCTTTCTCAAAAGCAGCCTCGCTGGTGAAAAGGATCAGACGCCCTTTACGCTCGTAGCCAAACTCCAGCTTTTCTTTATCCAGCAAGTCGTCAAACAAATCAAAGCTGGCTTGGCCCAAAGACAACAAGACAGCGATGGATTGGCGCATCTTTTTCTCATTGCAGGCGCCGCGAAATTGCCACAGCCAGCGCATGAGATCAAGATTCAGGCGCGGCTTGATATAAAAAGGGCTTTCGGCGTCCAACAGCCACTTCAGCCCCTGCCTGAGAACGCCGGGCGCAGCCATAGGGATGGCAAGCCCATTGGCGATCAACCCGGCATTGCCGTGTGAACTGCCGGCGCAAATGTCCTCTTTTTCAATGAGCGTTACCGGCCGTCCTTGTCCGGCCAAATAGTAAGCTGAAGCAACGCCAATCACGCCGCCGCCAATGATGAGAATACCTTCCTGTTGGTTCATCAATCAAGGCTCCATATCCCCATTTATTCATTTTGCGGCGGTTTGGGCACACCTTCGCTTAGACCATATAAATAAGAGCCGATGAAACTGATATGCGAGGTCAATCGGCCGTTATCCCACACAAACAGGCGGCATGTGGGCGGCTCAAACAGGGGATCTACATCGTCCACCGGATACAGGATCAGCCCGTTGGCAAAAGTGGCGCTACCGGTGACGTAGGCGGGGACGCCGCGCCAATAGGTGACGACGTCCCGGTGAACGTGGCCGCAGATGACGGCCTGAATTTGGGGATGGCGGGCCACGATGCCGCCGAAGGCGTCCCCGTTGCGGCACATCAGGCTGTCCGGGTAGGGCAGGCCGGTTTTGAAGGGGGGATGGTGCATGAAAACGGCCGTCGGCCTGTCCGCCGCCTCTTGCAAACGCGCTTCAAACCAGGCCAGCCGCTCCGCATCAAGCATCCCCTCATGCGATCCCGGCCACAAGGTGTCCAGGGCGATGATGCGCAACGGGTAATTTTCCAGCGTGTAGTGCAAAAAGCCTTCCTGGGGCCAATAATCGTGGCCGGCAAAGACGCGGCGCAGCGTTTGGCGGCGGTCGTGGTTGCCGGGAAGGATGTAGATGGGCGCGTCCAGCGTCCGCAATGCCTGGCGCACACGAATATAATCCGCCTCGCTGCCATGATTGGACAGGTCGCCGGTGAACATGACCAGGTCGGGCTGCGGCTTTAACCCGCGCAGGTGGGCGATGGCATCCAGCATCCGGTCATGTAAATCCATGGGGCCGTCGGCCGTTTCAATGACACGGCCGACGTGGAAATCGGTGATGTGGGCGATGATCATGGCGCGCCCTCCACCATCCCGGCAAATTTTGTACAGGTCGCCATCGCCTGCGCCAAAAAGTCAGACGCATCCTTGATGTTGATGCCGGAATGATGCACCGAAAGTTCCATGCTCAACGGCTTGTCGTAGGCGGAAGCAGCGATGATGCCGGCCATGCGCTTCCAATCAACCGTTGCTGAGAAGAGCAGTTTGTGTTGATCGGCCGCGCCGTCATTGTCATTGAGATGGAGGACGACCAGCCGATCCTTCACCGCTTCCAAAAAATCCAGCCCGTCGCCGACGATGTTGCCATGTCCCGGATCGTAACAAATGCCGACCTGTTCGCGGCTGTATTTTGCCAATATCTGCTTTAAGGTCTCGTGATTGGTCGGGTAGAGATTTTCAAAAGCGATTTGCACGCCCCGCGCCTGGGCGTAGGGCAGCAAAACGTCCAGCGAACGCTGCAAGCGATCCCAAAATTCGGGCTGGGGATCATCATTGTACCCGTCCGGCTGGACGTGCAGCACAATGGCGTCGCCGCCGAGAACGGCCGTCATGTCCAGCCGATTTTTCACCAGTTCAACCCCAGCCAGACGGGCATATTCGGCGGTGGAAATCCAGAATTTCTCGCTGCCTTCGCTGGCGTGCAGGTCGTTAAGCTGCAAGCCATACGTTTTCAACCAACGGCCGATTTGGTCAATCTCAGCGCGGTCATACAAAAAATCCCCGCGCCAATGGTGTACCCAATGGACGTGGCTGAACCCGGCTTCAGCAATGCGGCGCAGGTACGGCTCCGGGCTGCCATGATCTTGAACGTAATCGGTGTTAATGGAGAACATGATTACCCCCGATGAACAGTGGTCAGTGGTCAGTGGTCAGTAACCAGTAATCAGTGGTCAGTTAGTCGCTGAATACTGATTACTGCCTACTGTTCTTAGTGGGAATGACCAGATACTCGACCCAGTTATGGACTTCCCTCTGGCGAATATCGTCGTCCAAAATGTCGTCCCCAATGTTGAGTTTCTGGCGCAGTTCGGCATTGTCCGGCTGCTGAGACAGGGCGATCATGTTGTTGACCAGCGGCTCCATATCGCTTTCTTTCTCGAAAAAGCCTTCTTCGACGATGTAATGTTTGCGGGCGCCGACGAGCTGCGCCATCTCGTAAAGGGTGAATTCGGGATGGTATTGGGTTGCCCAAAATTCACCGTTGGCGTACTGGACGGCGATGGCCTGCACATGGGTGTGTTCATTGGTGGCCAGGATGGCAGCTGATTCGGGGATGGCGCAAACTTCGTCCAGATGCATGATGAAACCGTCGAATTGGGGCTGCTTGCCGGTGTACATGGGGTGTTTTTTACCAGCTTCGGTGAGGGTGATGTCGCGGGCGATTGACCATTCACGGCCGTTCGGGTTTTTGCGACACTCACCGCCGGATGCCATCGCCGCCATCTGCGCCGCCCAGCAACTGCCATACTGGGGCACGCCAGCCTCGAAAACGGCGCGGCAGTATTCGATCTGGCGGGTCACTTCCTCATCTTCGTGGTAGATGGTCAGGTTGGAGCCAGTCCAGATGATGCCGTCGTAGGCGGAGATTTCTTCGGCGGTGGGCATCTCCACTTCGGGATCGGCGATGAAAAGGAGGTCGAATTCGCTGTTGGGCAGCATTTTGCGTAAAAACATGAGGTAGAGGTCGTGCGCCTGGGTCACGTTGGTGGCGTCCAGCACGTCCCGGCTGCGCTTTGGGTAGCCGTTGACGATGCAAAATTTAAGGGGAGTTTCTATGGTCATAAAAATTTCCTTTGAAAATAATCCGCAGATTTCGCAGATGGCGCAGATTTAGGCTAAGAAATCTGCGTTAATCTGCGTAACCTGCGGATCATCATGTAATTCTCAATCTTTAAATTTGTTGAATGATGGTTGGTAAATCGCTGAATTGGGCGCAAACGGCCGTTGCCTTCGTATTTTTGCTGTCTCTGTCAACGGCGGCCGTGATCAGGATCGCCTTCATCCCCATCGCCAGCGGGCCGGCGATGTCGTTGCTCTCCCGGTCGCCGACGTGAACCAGTTCGTCATAGGCGACGCCCAGCCCGGCGGCCGCTTTTTCAAAGACGGCCGGGTCGGGTTTGGCCGCGCCCGCCTCGTCGGAAAAGAGCCAATGGCTAAAGTATGACAGCAATCCGGCTCGTTGCAAAATTTGACGCAAGCCGCGTCCCGGCGTGTGGATGGTGTCGGAAATGATGCCCAGTTTGCAGCTCTGCGCCAGCGTCGCCAACGTTTCTGGCACGCCAGGCAAAAAGTCGGGCGAAATCTCCACTTCCATGAACTCGACGGCGCGCACCAATTCGTGAAAACCGGGGGTCAAATCAATCCCCATCCAGGTGTACGCTTCGCTGAGGCGGGCGGCGACGCTGGGGGTGACGCGCAGATTCTTCCAGTAGTGATTGTAACGGCCGTTGGCATACGCAAAAGCTGCCGCCACCTGTTCCGGCGTGATGGCCGGGTGATGCTGCCGAATTTCGGCCGTGAGCAGTTGCAAGCGCGTCTCCGCCTTGCTGCCCAATCCCTGCGCGGCCCGTTTTGGCTCGTCGCTGTCGTCAAAAACCAGTGTGTCCCAAAAATCAAAGGTGATTGCTTTAATCATATTTATCTTATCCAAAAGTTGTCTCTACCACATTGGGCAAGAGGTCATAAATTGAGCAGCCTATTTCTTGCTCAAACTGCTCCTTGATGGCAAACGTGGCCCGCCATTTGTCCAGGGTGAAGTCGTTAAATCCGTGCCGTAAAACGACGTCAATAAATCGTTTTTCCAGCAGGCAGCACCCCGCAGGCAAAGCGAGCGCATCACATAGTTGGAATAGCCTGTCGTAAGGTGTGTATTGTACCCGCGACAGGTAGTCGGCCACAAAATCATACTCTTTCTGAGTGCAATCCCATTTGCCAAAAGCCTCACGAATATCTTGAAGGGGGAAAGAGTGGGTCAGGCATATGCGGGCTGCATCTTCATAGCCCTGGGCAGCCAGAAGGTGGCAGCCGTCTATGATGTGGCGCATGTCTGTCCACCCTTCCCGACGGCCGATGTCGTGCAAACATCCCAAAATGCAGGCGGCTTCTGGCTCCAGTTCAGGATGGCGCTGGGCAATCTGCCGGGCGGCTTCGGCTACGTAGCGCGAGTGGGCCGCCCAGGGGCCAGGGTTGAGGGCGGCGGCTTCGTCAAGAAGGGCTTCCGCTTCTGATAGAGCGGGTATTTTCAAATTTACGGCCGTTCCCCCCGCGCCAATCGTCTGTTAATATCTTCCAGCGCCGCCGGAACGTCCCAGATGCCGTCCACCACGTAATGCGCGCCCGCTTTGGCCATGCGGTCATACGCTCTGTCCAGGCGGCGCTGCAACACGTCGGGGTCGAGGGCGTTGATTTCGGCTTCGTTCAGCCCGATTTCGTTGCCTGTCTTCGCCAGGCCAATCGTCCACATGCCCGCGTTTAGCCCCTCATCAATGCCGGGCAAGGTGTCGTCCACTTTGACGCACGCTTCAAAAGGATAGATGTTCATGTCCATCACGTTTTGGACGCACATCCAGGGGGCGGGGCGGCCGGCGGGCACTTCTTCGGCGCAGACGGAATTGTCGGGCACGTACCCCCGTTTGGCGGCTTCATCTTTCAAAATGCTCATCATCGCCGTCATGTAGCCGGTAGTGGAACCGATTTTTAAGCCCATTTTGCGGAATTCGGCGACGGCGTCAGTTGTGCCGGGGATGAGGTCGGCGTAGTCGGCCAATACTTCTAGCTGGCGCGGTATAAATTCGGCAAACATCGCTTCTACGTCTGATTCGTTGGGGTAACGGCCATGCACCTCATGCCATCGTTCCCGCACCGCCTCCATTTGCGAAATCTGGCGGATATGCACCTTTTTATGCGCCCCCATCGGCACCCGCGCTTCCTCGATGCTGATGGGCACATTTTTGTTCTGATAGACCGCTTGAAATACAACGGCCGGGGCATAACAGCCATAATCCATCGTTGTGCCCGCCCAATCCAACAAAATCGCCTTCAGTGGACCACGATACGTGCGTTGAAATACAAATTCCATTTCATGTTCTCCTTATTTTTGAAATTAGAGATCGACGATCTCCTTTAAGACTTGAAAAGCTACCCGGTGCATTCGGTCGATCTCCTCGTCCGAGTGCGCCAGGGAGACATATAACTTGGTAGACATGGGATTGAGAAAAACACCGCGTTCAAAAAGGCCCAGGGCAAAAGCGCGGCTTTGGACACTGTCGGCGCGGTGGGCGGACCGGTAATCGGTGACGGGTTGGTCGGTAAACGACAGGGCGCACAGCGGCCCATCGCCCAATACCTGCGCTTTGATGTTCAGTTCGACCAGGATGTCGGCCAGGCCGTCGCGTAATTTTTGGCCGATGGCAAAGAATCGTTGGTACGTCCCGGGACGGCGCAGTTCTTTCAAGGTAGCCAGGGCAGCCACGGCCGTGACCGGATTCCCCCCCACCGACGAGGCAAACCAGACGTAATCCGGCCGGCCCATACGAGACTCGTCGCACAAATCCAGGATGTCGGCCCGGCCGGCGACGGCGCCAATGTGATAGCCGCCGCCCAGCCCTTTGCCGTAGGCGGCCAGGTCAGGGGTGACGCCATAGTATGCCTGCGCCCCGCCATAGGCCAGCCGGAAACCGGTCGCCACCTCGTCAAAAATGAGCAAGACGCCGTTTTCCTGGGTGAGGCGGCGCAGCCCTGCTAGAAAACCGGGCCGAGGGGGGGTGCAGCGATGGAGCGGCTCCACAATGACGGCCGCAATCTCATCCGCATATTGGCGCAGAATCGCCTCTGTGGTTGCCAGGTCGTTGTAAGGGGCGATGAGGACATCGGCGGCCGTACTGGGTGGAATCCCGGCCGAGGTGGGTTCCGCCTGCGGAAAATCGAGCAGCTTTTGCGGAAACAGGCTCATGGATCCGAATTCGTTGGCCCCGTGATACGCCCCTTCAAACTTGACGATCTTGCTGCGACCGGTGAAGGCGCGGGCAAAGCGGACGGCGTACATGGCAGCCTCTGTGCCGGAGGCGCAAAAGCGCACTTTCCCGGCGCAGGGGATGGCGCGCGCCATCTCTTCGGCCAGTTCGATGGCCGGTTGGCTGACGTAGGCGAAGTTGGAACCGAGGGCCGCCTGCCGGGTGACGGCTGCCACCACTGCCTCCGGCGCGTGCCCCAACAGCAGCGACCCCCAGCCCATCGTGTAATCTACATATTCCCGCGCGGCCGTGTCGTATACTTTGGAGCCTTTGCCGTGTGTCAACACCACCGACAGTTCAGGCGGCAGATTGTATTCTCCCAACGACCCACCGGGGAAAACAGTTTGAGAACGGGTTGACCAGTTTGTTAGTTGCATGTTATTTCTAGAGTCCAACCGGCGCAGGCCGGTTTGGCATCTGTTGCAGTGAATTCATTCGCCAGATTCTTCCAAAAGGCAAGTTTCGATAATATCCAGCGCCTCATCCATCTCTTTTTGGGTGATGGTCAGAGGCGGGAACAGGCCGATGATATTGCCCATCATCAGCTTGAAGCTCAATCCTTTGCGTAACGCGCTGTACATGATGCGTTCCGCCGCTTCTACCGCCCGTTCCCGCGTTTGCCGGTCGCGCACCAATTCGATGCCTAACATCAAACCGATGCCACGTACATCGCCGATGAGCGGGTGGGCGGCCATCATCGCCCGCAGCCGTTCCAGGGCATAGTCGCCCACCAGTTGGGCATTTCCCATCAATTGATGATCTTCGATGAAATTGAGCGTGGCTAAAGCGGCCGCGCACAGCACCGGATTCTTCTCGTGGGTGTAATGGCCTAACGCCCGTTCGGCGGCCACGTTCAACCCGTCACGGGCGATGATGGCCGCCAGGGGCAGGATGCCGCCGCCCAACCCTTTGCCGATGACGAGAATGTCAGGCGTGACCCCAAAATGTTCGCAGGTGAACATGCGGCCGGTGCGCCCCAGGGCGTGCGGGATTTCGTCAAAGATGAGCAGCGCCCCATACTGGTCGCAGGCGGCGCGGATGCGTTGCCAATATGCCGGCCGGGGGATGGTGGGACTGCTGCGCACGGGTTCGGCAATGACGGCCGCTACATCTCCTTCCTTTTCCAGCACATATTCGATGTAATTGGCGCATTTGAGATCGCAGCCGCCGCGGGTGTGGCAATCCCACAGGCAGCGATACTCATCAGACGGAGGGACGTGTTCCGCGCCGGGCAGCAGCGGGCCGATGTGGCTCCGGAAAATCTGCTCGCCGCCGATGGAGATGGCGTCCAGCGTGGCGCCGTGGAATGAGTCCCACATGGAGATGGTTTTGTGACGGCCGGCGGCGACGCGGGCCAGTTTGAGCGCCATGCCGATGGCTTCGGCGCCGCCGGGGGCGAACAGGACGCGGTTGAGATCGCCGGGGGCCAGTTCGACCAGTTTTTTAGCCAGGGCGACGGCCGTCTCGTTGGTATAACGGCGCACAGAAAAGGAGAGCGTCTGCATTTGCCGGGTGATGGCCGCGATGACGTCAGGGTTGCCATAGCCCACCTGATGCACATAATTGCCATGAAAGTCCATGTAGCGACGCCCCTGCACATCTTCAATGTAGACGCCCTGGCAGCTTTGCAGCGCGTTGAGGCAGGGAGTGGAGAGGGATTGGTGCAGGAAGTATTGCGCATCCTCGTCTAAAAGCTGGCGGGCGTCGTCGTCCAGGTCGTGGTCGCGCCACGCCTGCCGCAAGGGGGAGAGGTTGATGTCGCCTTCGGATTTTAGGTTGTTCATGTTTCGTGCCTCATGGCGATTAAAATCGTTGCCGCGAATTCATTCGCCAAGAACGATGCCCATCTCATCCAGCACATCGGCGATGGCGGCTAACAAACTCCTGACATCCGCTTCAAAAATACGGCCGATGTTGCCGATGCGAAAACAATCAGCGTCACTCACTTTGCCTGGATAAATGACGAAGTCGCGGGCGTTGAGCGCCTCGTAAAAACGCTTGAAGTCAAAATTCGGATGGTCGGGATAATGGAATGAGGTGATGATGGGGCCTTGATCTTCCGGTTTGAGATACTCGGTAAAGCCCATTTTTCTCATGCCGGCGACGAGGGTTTGGTAGTTGTGTTGGTAACGGCCGTACCGTCCCCTGACCCCCCCCTCCATCTTCAATTCAGCCAACGCCTGGGCAAAAGCCAACAAAGCGTGCGTGGGCGGGGTGAAGCGAAATTGCCCATTCGCCTCCAGCCCGCGCCACTGCGCCAGCAAATTGAGGCTGACGCTGCGGGCATAGCCATCTGCAGCCACGAGCGCCTCCCGTCGCGCCAGCACAAAGCTGAAGCCGGGGACGCCTTCGATACATTTGTTGGCGGAAGAGACGAGAAAGTCTATCTTAGCTTCGGCTACGTTGAGCGGAATTGCGCCAAAACTGCTCATGGCGTCTACGAAATAGACACGGCCGTGTCGCCGCGCTATCCCGCCTATCGCTTCCACCTGGTTGATGATGCCGGTAGTCGTTTCGCAGTGGACGACGCCGATGTGGGTGATGGCCGGGTCTTGAGCCAACGTCTCCTCAATTTCCAGCAGATTGGGTTTGCGGTTTTCGGGATAGGCGAGGACGGCCGTTTCCAGCCCCAACACCCCGGCGATCAAGTTCATGCGACGGCCGTAAGCGCCGTTGATGATGAATAACCATTTGCCGTCCGGCGGGGTGATAGTGGAAAGCGTCGCCTCAATGCCAAACGTGCCGCTGCCTTGCATCAAAATCGCTTCGTACCCGGCATCCGCCACTCCCCCTAACGCCAACAGGTCGCGCCGAATCTGGCGCACCGTTTCAATGAATTTGAAATCCCGCGATCCTAAATCCTGCAACATGGCTTGTTTGACGGCGCGGCTGGTGGTCAAAGGGCCGGGCGTGAACAGGATTTTATCTTTCCAACCCGTTATCTTTTGTTTGCCATTCATGTTTGTCTCCCTTGCCAAAACAATCAACAACCAACAGTTAACAATCAACGGTTAACGGCCGTCGTTGCCCGTTGGTTGTTTTTCGTTAATGGTTGATTGTTATTGCCCGCTTTTACGATGCCGCCGCTGGTTTGGTGGCCTTGCCCAATGACGACAAAGGCCGCTGGGTCAGCGTCCAGAACGACCGCGCGCAGCGAGTTAACTTCAGAACGGTTGATGGTGCAGAACAGAGTCATGTGCGTCGTCTGGGTGTACATCCACTGCGCTTGCCAGCCGGTGACGCCCACGCCCAGGCGCTCAAACAAGGCGTCGGTGATCTCTTGCGGTTTATCAGTGACGATGAAGGCGGTGCGCACCACGCTGGGGCCTTCCAGCGCGTAATCAGCCGCCAGTCCCCATATAAAAAGGGTCAGCAGCGAGTAGAGCGCGGCCGCCCAGCCGAAAGTCAATCCCAGGCCGATGAGGACGACGCCATCGGTGAAAATATACACTTGACTGATGGGCATTCCCGTCTTTAGCTGGACGATGCGGCTGATGATGCCAAACCCGGCGGTGGTGCTGCGGCCGCGATAAACCAACCCCGTGCCCAGACCGCCAATGACGCCGCCGAACAGCGCGTTCAACATCAAATCATCGCTGACGGCCGTGATCCATTGTCCAAAAAAATCCACCCCTAAGTTGTAGATGGCGACCGCGTAGAGCGTGCGCGCCAAAAAATGGAATCGGCCTAAATAGCGGAAACCGACGATGAGCAAGGGGATGTTCAAAACCAGCATCACGCGGCCAATCGGCCAGCCGGCGTAACGATTGATGATCAGCGAAAGCCCGGTCACGCCGCCGCCGGGGGAGATGTTGGCGGGGGCTAGGAAGGCGTCTATGCTGACGATGAGCATGAAGGCGCCGACGGTGATCGGCAGGAAATTTTTTAGTTCGGCGCGCCAATTCGGATTCGCTAGAAAAGTTGTTATTTTCTGTTTCATTTCTATACTCTGTGAGTGCTCATAAGGGTTCAATCGCAAACAACCTTACTGTTTCGGGAATTGCAATTTCCGAAACATGCCGTCCGAAACAGGAAGGTTAAAAACGAGCGAACCCTTTGTTGAGTTTTTTGCAGCCTATTGTAAATGTCGCAGCACGATTGCAGGGGAATGAAACGACGATTTAGGTGACTGGAATGACGGCAAATCAGTTTCCAACACATCCTTTACGGCCGATGAGCGGCGGCACAAATGATGGGATACGGCCGTTACGTTACGATTATTGGCGCACTGGCTACGGCGTTGCCACCACCCCTCTGCCTGATTTATGGGTGGCGCAGGCAGGCGAGTATCATTGCAAACCGGGGTATACCACTGGCAATTTCGAGCATTCGCATCGCATTCAGATTTTTTATCATTTGCAGGGGAGGGCGGTGTGGGGCGACGGCCGTGCCGCCATCTCCGTTTCCAGAGGCGATTTGCTCATCTTTCCGCCCAGACATCAATTTATTTACCAGTCAGAAGGGGCGATGAAACATCATTGGATGGGGGTAGAAGGCGTTTGGCCGTCCTTGTTTATCCAGCCGGGGCAACATCATGTGTCGCTGGCGTATGACAGCGAAATTGAAGCGAAATTTGTGGCGATTCGGGAGGTGTTGATTTTACGCAAGCCGGGTCATGCGCTGCGATCCATTGGCTTGTTGTATGAGTTGATGGCGCGGGTGGTGGAATTGTTGGGCAGAACGGCCGTTTCCCACTCCACCTATCCCGACACCGTGCAAAACGCCATCACCCATTTGCGCGAAAATTATGCGGCCAAATATGAAGCGCCGGCGACGGCGGCGGCGGCCGGGGTCAGCCAATCCCATTTGCGCGCCTTGTTCGAGAAGTGGCTGGGCGAATCGCCGCGCCAATTTCACACCCGCTACCGGATCGAGCAGTCAGCGCGGCTGCTCAATGAACAGCGGTTGGGCGTGACGGAAGTGGCTTACCACCTGGGCTTTGCCGACACGCGCCACTTCTCGCGCACTTTTAAGCGGGTGATGGGTTTGTCGCCGGGAAAGTACCGGAGCCAGGAGTAGACTCACCCGATTTGATGAACGGCCGTTACCATATTTTTCAACTTCGCCAACACAATCTCACGGGGCAGCATCCCTAACCCGCAATCAGGGCCAACAATCAGCCGGTCGGCGTCAATGTGGGCCAACGCCTGCCGCAGTCGCGCTTCAATCTCTTCAACCGTTTCCACACGGGAACGGGCAATGCCGATGGCGCCAAAAATGACGGCCGTTTTCCTCAATTTCTCCAGTAAAGTCAAATCATTATGACGATGGGCGTCCTCAATCGAAACCGCCTGGATAGAAGAAGCGTCAATCGCATCCGCCAGCCGAAAATACGCCATCTGATCAGCTTTGGCAAAATCAGCCTGATCCAAATGGTCGGGATAGCCGCAGCACATATGCACGGCGCGGGTGACGCGGTCCGGCAGGCCGTCGAAACAGCGTTCCAGATTGTCGAAACCAAACGCCAATGCTTTGTCCGTGTTGCGGGCAAAAACCGGCTCGTCAATCTGAATCCAGGCACAGCCGGCGGCGGCCAGGGCTAACACTTCTTGATTGAGCGCTTGCGCCAGATCGGCGCCTAGTTTGGCTTCGTCGCGGTAATAGGCGTCGGCCGTGCTGCCGCTGATGGTCATCGGGCCGGGCAGGGTGATTTTAACCGGATGGTCGGTTGCAGCCTGGGCTGCGGCGTAATCGCGGGGCAAGATGGGGTCGCGGGCGCGGATGGGGCCGGTGATGGTGGGCACTTCGGCCACCCAGGCGCCGTTACGCAGGCTTACTTTTGTTAGATTGGTAAAGTCAAACCCGTCAAAATTGCGACATTGGTAATGAATATAATTTTCGCGCCGGATTTCGCCGTCGGTGGGAATGTCAATACCCGCCTTGATTTGATCCTGAATGACCTCATGCGTGGCGCGATCATGAATTTCATCAATGTCGTCCGGTAAATTTTTCAGGTATTTGTCAAAGGCTTTGGTGGGGGCCTGGCTGCCCGTTCCGCCTACGCGGAACCAGTCGGGGGTAGGGACGTAATCTGGTTTAGGATACGCGCCGATAGTTGTCGTCAGTAAGGACATGAAGCGCTCCGCAGGGTGACAAGGCGACAAGGTGAAGCCGCAAAGAAGCGATCAATCACCTTGCCACCCTGTCGTAAATTATTCAGGCGTTACGTAAGCGGCCGTGATCCCGCCATCGGCCAAGAAGGTAGCCCCGGTGGTAAAGGATGCGTCGTCAGAGGCCAAAAACAAGGCGGCTTTTGCCATCTCCTTCGCCTCCCCAAAACGTCCCATGGGGATATGAACCAGGCGTCGCTGCCGCTTCTCCTCCGTGTTCAGGAACTTCATCAGCAATTCAGTATGCAACGGCCCAGGGCATAGCGCATTGACGCGAATGTTTTCGCGAGCATGGATAGTGGCCAGCTCACGGGTCATGGACAACACCGCCCCTTTGCTGGCGGTGTACGCCAATTGGGGCGTGGCCGCGCCCAAAATGGCGACAAAGGAGGCGGTGTTGATGATGGAACCGCCGCCCGCCCGCCGCAATGCTGGAATGCCATATTTGCAGCCCAGGAATACTCCTTTGACATTAATGGCCATCGTCAAGTCCCACACGTCTACGGCCGTGTTGATGGCGTCGTCATCCTGGGCATGGGAAATGCCGGCATTGTTAAACAGCACATTCAGTTTGCCAAATTTATCTTCGGCGGCGCGAACCATATTGTCGCAGTCGGTCTCTTGGGAGATGTCGGCATGGACATAAATGGCCTCGCCGCCAGCGTCGGCGATCATCTGTACCGTCTCTTCTCCGGCGGCATCGTTAATGTCCACGGCCGCGACTTTGGCGCCTTCTTTGGCAAACAACAACGCCGTTTCCCGACCAATACCACTGCCTGCCCCGGTAATCAAGGCAACTTTATCTTTTAATCGCATAACTCTCTCCTTAACTTAAATTTTTCTTTTTGGCCTTTAGGATTTCATGGAGTTAACACGTGCAATCTAAACCCCCATGACCTGCCAACGGCCGTTTTGTTTAATGTGGCAGCAAATCATCTAAATTCCCACGAGTTAAAAGCCGTTTGCGCGCTAATTTGCTGCCGGTTTGGAAAACGGCAAAAGTGATGATTTGAGTTACATGGCTGTGTTTGTTAAAATATCGATACTTCGATGGGTTGGAAAATGACTCGCTAATAAACTGCCACTGTTGCCGCAATCTTCACCCATATCTTTTAATTTAACAGGAATTGAGACAAGACACCAGATGAAAATTCTCAATGGTTAATTTTGATTCGGGATCATATCGTATTTTGGTGGTTGACGACAGCCGGTTGCTGCTACAAATGGTAGAAACAACGCTGGTGAATGCCGGATTTGAAGTGTCGACGGCCGTTTCCGGAGAGGAAGCCCTCGATCTGATCCATAAGCGAGGTCTGCCCCACCTGGCCATCATAGACATCAACATGCCGCCGGGCATGGACGGCTTTGAATTATGTGCAACTATCCTCGAATTCAGCGACCTACCCATCATCATGCTCACCGCCATTGACGAAGAAAACACCATCATCGAAGCCATTGACAATTTTGCTGAGGATTACATCACCAAGCCATTCCACCCCGGCGAACTGGTTGCCCGAGTCCGCCGCGTATTGCGCCGAATTGGCGATTTTGCTTACACACTCGCCCCCATCACTAAAGTGGATGACCAGTTGGCAGTAGACTTTCCCGGTTCTCGCGCCATCATCAATGGCGAATCCATTTCATTAACGCCCACCGAAACCAAACTACTTTACATTCTCATGCGCTCCGCGGGCCGGACCGTCACGGCAGATTTTTTACTGCGCCGACTCTGGCCGCGTGATATTCCCAACAGGGAACGACTACGGGTTTATGTTCACCGGCTGCGGCGCAAAATTGAAGCGTCGCCAACCGATCGCCAATACATCACCTCTCATCGGGGTGTAGGGTACACGTTCCAAGCAAATTAATTAAGGCGTGGGAGCTGCCAGAAGGCTCAAAAGTTTATCAGTAAAATAGGGCAACTCACCCATTTTTTGATGGCGGGAAAGTTTGTACAATGTAATGTGCATAGCGCGGTAAACCGCAAATGAGCAATGAACAATGAGCAATGAACAAATAAATTGCGCGGTTAACGCAAATGTTGCAGAGGAATTCTATAAAAGGTTTGAAAAGAGATGGGGTTAACGGAAGATAACAACGAGGCAGTAACATGAACAGTAAACAAACCATTCTGGTCGTTGACGACAACATGTATACTATCCGCATTGTCAAGCATGCGCTGGCGCAGGCAGATTACACGGTTTTGTCGGCCGCATCTGGCGAAGAAGCGCTGAGCACGGTTATCGAGCGGGGGCTGCCCCATCTGGCGGTGGTGGATTTGCACATGCCGCCAGGCATGAGCGGTTTTGAGTTTTGCCGCCAGATTCATCAATTCAGCGATATGCCAGTTATCATGCTGACGGCCGTCAACGAAGAAAAAACCATCATCAACGCCCTGGAAGAACATGCCGAAGATTACATCATCAAACCATTCAGCCCTGGTGAACTGGTGGCTCGTGTGCGCCGGGTACTGCGGCGAATGGGCAGTTTTGCTTATGCGTTGCAGCCGCTCACCCAGGTTGATGATCGGTTAGCAATTGATTTCCCCAAACGGAAAGCGATCGTCAATGGCGAGTCCATCTCCCTCACGCCCACTGAAACCCGCTTGCTATACATCCTCATGCGCAGTGCTGGTGAAACTGTCACCACCGAATTTATCATTCGCCGCTTGTGGCCGTTGGAACCCGCTTTTGAAGACCGGCTGCATGTCCATATGCACCGGCTGCGGCGCAAAATTGAGGAGAAGTCAAATCCGCGTTACATCGTTTCTGAACGAGGGTTGGGCTATATTTTCCAGCCCGGCTCGGAAATGATCACAGCCAATTAGTTCCGCTTTCCCCGTTTTGATGCCCGACCAAATTACCATCGCGCGCGTGAAGCAAGCGCTGGCATTGCCCGGTTTTGACAGCATGTCCGCCCGCCGCCAGATGTCGCCGCTGGGGCGCCCCATCCGCCGGGAGCCAAACCAGCCGGGGCAGGCGCGGGTAGGCGGGGTACTCATCTTGCTTTTTTGCCGCGAGGGGGAAATGTACCTGGTCCTCACCCGGCGGCGGGAGGATTTGAATGCCCATGCCGGGCAAATCTCGTTTCCGGGCGGTCGGCAGGATGATGGAGAGTCCCTGGCGAATACGGCCGTGCGCGAAGCACATGAAGAAATCGGCGTTCCGCCTGACGCCATCACCCTTATCGGCCGCATCGAACCGCTGTACATCCCTCCCTCCGACTTTGAAGTGCATCCGTTCGTGGGCTGGTATCACAATGGGGAACGGCCGTCCTTCATCCCCAGCGAAAGCGAAGTGGCTGAAGTGCTGGAAGTGTCGCTGCGCCACCTGCTAGACCCAGCCACGCGCGTTGTCGAACGCTGGAATCTGCGCGGAGCAGAGCTGGATGTGCCGTTTTACGACGTGTACGGTCACAAAGTTTGGGGCGCCACCGCCATCATGCTCAGCGATTTTTTGGCCCGGCTGCGGGCGGTGCGGAAACTTGCCCCGGCCGCCGGGCGATGGTAGAGCCTTCGGGAAGGTTGGTGATAGGCAGGCGGACGATGAACAGGCTGCCCTGTCCCTTCGCGCTGCGAGCCTGAATCAATCCCCCATGCGCTTCCACCAATTCGCGCACAATGGCTAACCCCAACCCGGAACCGCGACGGCCGTCCCGCCGCGACCGTGATTTATCCACCTGGTAAAACCGCTCAAAAATCCGGGACAATTCCGTTTCCGCAATCCCTTTCCCCGTATCCTGCACCAACACCTCCACCGCTTTATCGCCATGCTGTTTTACCGTCAGGTGTACCCGGCCGCCAGATGGGGTATGAGTCAGCGCATTGTCCGTCAGATTGGTGAAAACCTGCATCAGCCGGTCATAATCGCCAATGACCGGCGGCACAGGCGCAGCATCCAGCGTCAGGTGAATGTCCAGCGTTTGGGCGCGCAAGGCCAGATTATGCCGCACCTCGGTCAGCAGGTCGGCGATGTTGACCGGCTCCTGCGCCAGTTGCAGGGTTCCTGATTCGATGCGGGCCAGATCAAGCAGTTGGCTGACCATGCGCGACATGCGATCCGCTTCGTTGTGGATGATGCTGGCGGCCCGTTCTTGTTCTTCCGGGGAAACGGCCGTGCCATCCAGCAACGCCTGGCTCCATCCCTGAATCGAAGTCAGAGGCGTTTTTAGATCGTGCGACACATTGGCCACCAAATCCCGTTGGGACTGGTGCGCCATGCGCACCCGCGCCGCCATGCTGTTGAAACTTTCCGCCACCCGCCGCACTTCTTCGGGGCCGCGCGGCCGGATTTGCTGGTCATAATTCCCTTCGGCGATCGCCGCCGCGCCATCGGCCAACTGCCGCAGCGGTTTAGCCACGGATCGGGCGATGATCAACGCCAAAATCACCGCTAAAAACAGGGTAGCGCTGCCAGCCCAAAACAAGGGGCGGAAGAAAGAGTCTCTGAAAAAGCCGAGAGCGGACGGTTCGGGCGCGGCATAAAAGAGGCGGGCGCGGGCGTTGAGCGGCAAGGTGATCCCTGGCCCGTAGATGAGCCAGCGGGAGCCATCGGGGGCTTGATACCGGCCAAAGATGGCGTTGGCTTCCAGGCCAGGAAAAAGTCTTTGGACGCGCTGATCAATGTCGTTGGCGGCGGTTCCAGCCCATTCGCCATCGCTGTCGTAGAGGATGCGGCCGCTGCCGGTGTTGGTCAGAATCACGCGCACGTCATTTTCGGCGGCGATGCGGGACAGCGTTTCTTCGATGGAACCGGGACGGGCATCCACCTCGCGCAGCCGGCCGATTTGGGTGCGGTTGCTGCGGCTGACGGCTGTTAACTGGGCCAATGTGGGCAAATAGCGCGCGACGGGCCGCGTTACCACCAGAAACAGGGTAACGGCCGTCACCAAGAGGACGGCGCCGATCAACAAAAAGTAGGATGCCAGCAAACGGCTGCGCAAACTTTTGAACATGGGTTTAGCCTAACGGGTGAACGTGAATTGGGTGTGAGGAAAATGTAACCAGACTGTAAATCATGCCGGATGGCGGGGACGGCCGTTACTCAATTACCGCCAGCTTATACCCCATCCCCCACACCGTTTCGATCTTCAAAGCGCTCCCGCTCAACTTGTCTCGCAAATGGGCGATATGCACATCCACCGTCCGCGTTTCGCCATAAAACTCATACCCCCACACCAGGTCGAGCAGCTGCTGGCGGGACAACACCCGGTTGACATGATCTACCAGCGTCAGCGCCAGATCGAACTCTTTGGCGCGCAGATTGACCCGCTGGCCCTGCACCTGCATCTCGCGGGCGGCGGGATCAATGAGGACATCCCCCAGGCGGCGTATCTGTTCGGGCGGCGGCATGGCGGCCGTTCCCACCCGGCGTAAAATGGCGCGGACGCGGGCCACCAACTCGCGCGGGTTAAACGGCTTGGTCAAATAATCGTCCGCGCCCATTTCCAGCCCCACGATTTTATCTACGTCGTCATCGCGGGCGGTGAGCATGAGGATGGGCAGGTTGCCATCGGCGCGGACGCGGCGGCACACTTCCCACCCGTCCATTTCCGGCATCATCAAGTCCAGCACCAGTAAATCGGGCGGGGATTGTTTAATTTGGGCTATGGCTTGACGGCCGTCCGTCACCACCGCCACCTGATACCCCTCCTTTTCTAGGTACATGCGGGCCAGTTCGCGGATATTGGCTTCGTCGTCAGCGATCAGAATGGTTTGTTGGGCCATTGGATGTGATTACTTCTTCTTCACAATCGCCACCGCTTCAATTTCCACCTGCGCTCCCATCGGCAGAGCGGCCGCCTGCACCGCCGACCGGGCCGGCGGCTTGTTGGCGAAAAATTCGGCGTAAATGGCGTTCATGGTCTGAAAATCGCCCATGTCCTGCAAGAACACGGTGGTCTTCACCACGTTGTCCAAGCTGGAACCAGCCGCTTTCAACACGGCCTTCAGATTGGTCAACAGTTGCCGGGTTTGGGCTTGCACATCCCCATCCACCATCTTACCTGTGGCCGGGTCTAGGGCAATTTGCCCGGCGGTGTAAACCAGTTCGCCCACGCGCACCGCCTGGGAGTAGGGACCGACGGCCGCCGGCGCCTGGTCGGTGTGGATGATTCGTTTTTTCATGGAGGGTCTCCTTTCCATTTGTCAACTTGCGAGGCATTGTAACATGCCGCCGTTTGGCCGGGCAAGGATTAAGGGAGGGATGGATGGGTATTGCAGTGCGTTTACGTTGGGGGAAGGGTTAGGAGAGTAAATGCCACAAACCAGCAGCGGCAAACCCGCCAATGAGCGAGGCCCACAGGTTGACGATATCGTTGTTAAGCCATGACCAACCGCGCCGCGACCGTGTCTCCTGCCCGCATTTGTGGATTTTGCGCTCGGTCTCTTTCTGGCACACAGCGCAGTAATAAATTTGTTGGACGGTGGCTCCCAGAAAACTGTCGGACAGCGAACCCAGCAGGCCGCCTAATCCGCCGCCGGCCGTCAATACGCCCAGGCTGTGTCCGGGCATGAGCAGTCCCGCCGTCAGCCCGATGATGAGGCCGCCGATGAGGGAAACGGCCGTGCCCAACCACGACACTCCGCCCGATGTGCCGGCCTCTACCACACGGCCGTTGGTGATGAGGCGCGGCGGTTGGCGGCTGAGCGTGCCTAACTCTGTGGCCCAGGTGTCGGCGGTGACTGTGGCCATCACCCCTGCAAATAAGGGAAACCAGACCCCGCTCGGCCAGATGGCGCTGGCCAATGCTAACAAAGCGCCCAGGCCGCCATTAGCCAACACCTGCCCGGCGTCCCGACGATGCCCTTTGTCAAATTTCTCGGCCGCCGTTTTTTTCTCTGGCTCTTTATAATGGGAAAGCAGGCTGGAACTGACGAAGAAAATGGCGAGGATAACGCCCCACTGCCAGCCGCCCATGCCAAAAGTGAGCGTGCCCACCCCCAGGGCGCTGGCGCCGCCGGAGCGGGACAACGAGCCGCGCCAGTAAGCCAGCGCCACGATGATGAAACTGATGAGAAAAGCGGTGAAGAGTTGTTGAACCATTGCCGGTGGTGGTCAGAATTGTGGAAATGTCGCGCATCGTGGAGTTTACCAAAGGCCGGCAGGTGTGACGAGAGATTACAAAAGTCTGGCGGATTTATGTAATCTCAGTAGATCGAGATTTTCGCCACGAATGCCACGAATTACACGAAAAACACGTTCTTAATTCGTGAAATTTGTGCAAATTCGCGGCAGATTTTGGATCTACTGAATCTGTGCCCCCGTATTTACAGGCGGTAGCAGGATCATGTAAAATAGCTTTGTATCTCCTCAACGTTCGCTTAAATTTTGAGTTAAAAGCGAGATTCAAAAACCCATGTATATATGGGGGATCACAAGATAAATTTCATGTATATACGCATTGACATAAAGTATCTGTTCTAAATTTGTGATAATAAGCAATTGGAAACCATTGTTTATGTTAACCAAAGCCTTGTGTACCCCTGTATATGGGTTGAATTTGGAAATTGTTCAAAAATTTAAGCGAACGCCCTGTATCTCTTTTCACAATTCCCGATTTTTTTACGACCTGTTTCCAAACAAAGGAGTATTCCCATGTCAGAAAAACTGAATCCGTTTGCCATTGCCCAGACCCAGCTCGACAAAGCAGCCCAAGTGTTGCAGTTGCCGCCCGACATGCACGCTTTTTTGCGCCTGCCCATGCGCGAGCTTCATTTCACCATTCCCGTACGCATGGACGATGGCTCCACCCAGATTTTCCAGGGCTTTCGCGTTCAATACAACGACGCCCGCGGCCCGGCCAAGGGCGGCCTCCGCTTTCATTGGGAAGAGACCATTGACACCGTACGCGCTCTGGCAGCCTGGATGACGTGGAAAACGGCCGTGGTGGACATCCCCCTCGGCGGCGGCAAAGGAGGCGTCATTTGTGACCCCCGCGCCCTCTCCCAGGGCGAACTGGAACGGCTCAGCCGCGGCTTCATGCGCGTCATCGCCCGCTCCATCGGCCTCACCAAAGACGTGCCCGCTCCCGACGTGTACACCCACCCCCAAATCATGGCCTGGATGATGGATGAATACGAAGTGCTGACCGGGCATCACGAACCCGGCGTCATCACCGGAAAGCCATTGGAATTAGGCGGCTCCGCCGGCCGCGGCGACGCCACCGCCCGCGGCGGCATTTACACCGTGCGCGAAACTGCCAAAATCCTGGGCCTCGACCTCAAAGGGAAGACGGCCGCCGTTCAAGGGTATGGCAACGCCGGTACTTTTGCCCATCAGTTAGCCCAAGAAATCCTGGGGCTGAAAATCGTCGCCGTCAGCGATTCCAGAGGCGGTATCATCAACTGGGATGGACTGGACGCGGCCGAAACCATGGCGCATAAAGCCAACACTGGCGCCGTCCGCAACTTTCCCGGCGCTGAAGAAATCAGCAACGAAGCCTTGCTGGAACTGGAAGTGGATGTTTTGTTCCCGTCAGCTTTGGAAAACGTCATCACCAAAAAGAATGCGGCCAACATCAAGGCCAAAATTGTGGCCGAGTTAGCCAACGGCCCCACCACCCCAGCCGCCGATGACATTCTTTACGAAAATGGCGTTTATGTCCTGCCCGACTTCCTGTGCAATGCCGGCGGCGTCACCGTTTCCTACTTCGAGATGGTGCAAAACGCATACCAATATTACTGGCCGCTAGAGATGGTGCATGAACGGCTGGATCAAAAGATGACCGCCGCCTTCCACGCCGTAGACAAAATGGCGCGGCAGAAGAAAGTGAACAATCGGGTAGCGGCTTATTTGGTGGCGGTGGATCGGGTGGCCCAGGCGGTGCATCTGCGCGGCTGGGTGTAATTCCATTTCACTGACAACTGGCATGAAGAACGTATGACAATCATAACTTGCCAACCAATATAAATCCTATATAGTTTGGGTGGCTAAATTTAACAAGAAAGCGGTGAGGCGCATCAAATTTGATGCGCCTTATTGCTTCCTGGATTCCCAATATTTCTCGGAGTTAAGAAATTTCAATGAACGAAAATTTGAACCCATTTGCCATCGCCCAGGCTCAACTAGATGAGGCTGCGGCCGTGTTGCAGCTTGATCCGGACATGCACGCCTTCCTGCGGGAACCGATGCGTGAATTTCACTTCACCATTCCGGTGCGGATGGACGATGGCACGACGAAAACCTTCCAGGGATTTCGCGTGCAATATAATGACGCGCGCGGCCCGTCAAAAGGGGGCATCCGTTTCCACCCCGATGAAACCATTGACACGGTACGGGCGTTGGCGGCGTGGATGACGTGGAAGACGGCCGTGGCCGACATCCCGTTAGGCGGCGCCAAAGGCGGCGTCATCTGCAACCCGCGCGAAATGTCGTCTGGCGAAATGGAGCGGCTCAGCCGGGGTTACATGCGTAATGTGGCCCGTTTCGTCGGTCTCACCCAAGACGTGCCGGCGCCCGATGTCAACACCAATCCCCAACTGATGGCCTGGATGCTCGATGAATATGAACTCATCATCGGCCATCGTGAACCGGGCGTCATCACCGGCAAGCCCCTGCCCCTGGGCGGCTCTGCCGGCCGCACCCCGGCCACCGCCATGGGCGGCATGTTTGCCATCCGGGAAGCGGCCAAAATTGTGGGCCTCAACCTGCAAGGAGCAACCGCCGCCATTCAAGGGTTTGGCAATGTTGGCTCGTTTGCCCACAAATTGGCCCAGGAGTTGTTTGGCATCAAAGTGGTCCCGGTCAGCGATGAATTTGGCGGCATTTACAATGCTCATGGTATGAACTATGCGGATGTGAAAGCGCACCTGCAGCGGGCCGGTAAATTGGGTGGCTGTCCCAACACCGAGCCTGTTTCCAACAAAGATCTGCTGGAGATGGATGTGGATATCCTCATCCCGGCCGCCATCGAAAACCAGTTGACGGCGCAAAATGCAGACCATGTAAAAGCCAAAGTGGTGGCGGAATTGGCGAACGGCCCCACCACCCCTGAAGCGGATAATATCCTCAACGACAAGGGCATTTACATCATCCCCGACTTCTTGTGCAACGCCGGCGGCGTTATCGTCTCCTATTTCGAAATGGTGCAGAATTCGTACCAGTTCTATTGGGATGAGGCGATGGTGAATGAGCGGTTAGACCTGAACATGACCACCGCTTTTAAGGCGGTGCATGATATGTCTGTGACCCAAAAAGTGGATACGCGGGTGGCCGCTTATCTGGTGGCCGTCAATCGAGTGGCAGAAGCGGTTCGTTTGCGCGGCTGGGTTTAGATTTTAATGCGTATCGGCCGTAACCGGTCACTCCCCCCGACAGATCCTCCCGGAGGTGTACGAGTTAGGCGGCATTTAACTCATCTCAACCTCCGGGAGGGTGAATGATTATTTTTTTGTTGATGATTTAGAACTTTTGTGCTATCATTTATGAACGGTTATTCAGTTTTCATAATGAGGCTGTCGGACGCTTGTGTACTCATAAAAACATGATACTATTTGATTGTTGTTCTGAGGAGTACAGGCTCAGATTTTATTTACCCGATTGAGTTGCAAGGAGTGGGCAAAATGTACCAAAAAATTATTGTGGTGGGCAATTTGGGGCGAGACCCGGAAATGCGGTATATGCCGGATGGCACGGCCGTCACCAACTTTAGTATGGCTACCAGTCAGCGCTGGACGGATAAAGCGACCGGTGAGCCAAGAGAAGAAACAACTTGGTTTCGGGTTGCAGTATGGCGAAAACAAGCTGAAACAGTCAATGAATACTTAAGTAAAGGAAGTAAGGTTTTGGTTGAAGGCCGCATCAAGCCGGATCCAAATACAGGCAGCCCGCGCGTTTTTACCAGACAGGACGGAACTGTTGGGGCGTCGTTTGAAATTACGGCCGATACGGTGCGATTCCTCAGCAGCCGCGACGAAGGCAGCTTTGCCGAAGGCGGCGAGGCTGGCGGCGGAGCGGCAGCCCAGGAAGAAGACGAAATTCCCTTCTGAAAACGAAAAAGGGACGAGAAACCAAAAGGACGGGGTGAATGTTACATTCCCCCGTCCTTTTTTGTTGGTTGTTAATCGTTGGCGGATTTCACACTAAAGACGATCTCCGTATGGAGACTCCGGGCTTGACGGCCGTCACCCGAGCGCTGAACACTTGGGGCGGGCCATCATGCGCCGTCAACTTGTCCAGTTCCACCTCTGGATGCGCCTTATCCCGCACCGAAATTTGAGTGAAGCCGGCGGCGCGAATGGCGGCCACATAATCGGCGGCATCTTCAGCGCCGGTGATGCAGCCCGTCCACTGCGCCATGTCGGCCCGCTGCTCCGGGGTGAAGCGGCCCTGCGTCACAATGTCGGAGACGGCGATTCTGCCGCCTGGTTTGAGCGCGCGGAAAGATTCGCGGAAAACGGCCGCCTTATCCGGGCTGAGGTTAATCACGCAGTTGGAAATCACCACATCCACCGTCTCTGAATCCACCGGCAAATCCTCGATCTGCCCCTGGCGGAATTCGACGTTGTCCAGCCCAACTTTGGCCTTGTTCCGGTTCGCTTTCTCTAGCATGGAGGGCGTCATATCCACGCCAATGACATGGCCGCCTGGCCCCACCTGCCGCGCCGCTATGAAGCAGTCAATGCCGCCGCCGGAACCGAGGTCGAGGACGACTTGCCCCGCTTCCAAATTTGCCAGGGTGATGGGGTCGCCGCAGCCTAGCGACAGGCCGGTGACGTCTTCCGGCAGCCAACCGGTGTCTGCGTCGTAAAAGTCGGTGAACAAGGCGTCGTCATAAATGCTCACTTCGTCGGCAACGGCCGTGTCGCAACAAGAACCGCTGACTTCTATCTTAAACTCATCGGCAATCCGGGCGTACCGTTCCTGTACCTCTTGATGAATTTTTTCCGGGGTTAATTCTTTCATTTTCTCACCTCTTTGATATTGATATATATACATTCGTCTATTTGTTTATTCAAAAAAAGAGTCGAACTTGAATCTTTAATTTTCGATCACCAAATCCACTTCCGGCGCAAAAGTCTGCATCAACATACCGCAGCAGAGAGCCACCGAATCCTGATTAAGCGTGTAAAAAATCTGCTTCCCTTCTCGCCGGGTGTTCACCAGGCCGGCATCGCGCAAGATGCTGAGATGATGGGAGACGGTGGGTTGGGACACTTGTCCCAGCTTCTCCACCACATCGGAAACGCACAGCCATTGGCAGCACAAGTGCCGCATGATTTTTTGCCGGGTTTCGTCGGCGATGGCTTTGCCGAACTGTACAGAGTTCATTGGGGAAGTGACTAAAGTGACAAGTGACTAAAATGCGGTTCGTATTGATATTTGTCTATATGTTGAGCTATTATAATCAAAAACGGCCGTCTGTCAACCCGCCCGTTTCTCAAAGCCGCCCCCTGTTTGACTAACCCCTTGCCCATGATAGAATCCGCCCACGAATTTTCTAGAGAGAGGTGTGCGAGAATTTCATGCGAATTGCCGTTGACGCCATGGGCAGCGACAACCATCCCCAACCGGACGTAACCGGGTCGGTGATGGCGGCGCGGGAATTTGGCGACGCTATCATTTTGGTGGGCGATCAGCCCCAAATTGAAGCGGAACTGGCTAAACTGGACACGGCCGGATTATCGATGGAAATCGTCCATGCCAGCCAAAAGGTGACGATGACGGACAAGCCCTCCCAGGTGGTGAAGGGGAAGCCGGACTCCTCGATGCACGTGGGCGTGGGCTTGGTGCGCGACGGCCGTGCCGATGCTTTTGTGACGGCGGGCAACACCGGCGGCGCGTTGGGCATTGCCATGCTGCGCCGGGTGGGGCTGGGCCGGATTCCCGGCGTCAAGCGGCCGGCGTTAGGCGTGATTTTCCCTACCGCTGAACGGCCGTTGATCATTGACAACGGCGCCAACGCCGACTGCAAACCGGAGTACCTGCTCCAATTCGGCGTCATGGGCAGTTTATACATCGAGCGGATGCTGGGCGTCCCCAACCCGCGCGTGGCGCTCATCTCCAACGGCGAGGAAGAGGGCAAAGGGAATGCGCTCATCAAGGAAACGATCCCCCTGCTGCGCGCCAGCGGCTTGAACTACATCGGCAACATCGAGCCGAAGGAGTTTGTGCTGGGGGCGGCGCATGTCGGCGTCACCGACGGTTTCACCGGCAATATCGTCATCAAAACGGCCGAAGCGATTGCCAGCTACATGTCTAACCTCATCAAAACAGAGATTAAGGCCAGCCCGGTGACGGCCGTTGGCGGGCTTTTGGCAAAATCGGCATTTAAGCGGGTAGGCAGCCACCTGAACCCGGACGAAGTAGGCGGCGCGCCGTTGCTGGGCGTGAATGGGGTAGTGATTGTGGCGCACGGCCGTTCCAACGCGTACGCCATCAAACAAGCCATCGGGCAAGCTCGCCGCATCGTCGCTCAAAAAGTGGTCGAAGCTATCACGGCCGGAATCGCGTGAAAGGTGTATTATGAAGAATGAGTTGGTGAACCACCAGGGTCAGCCGCGGGTTGTCATCACCGGCATTGGCATGATCAGCCCATTGGGGCATACGGCCGCCGCCAGTTGGGAGAGTCTGTTGCGCGGCCGTTCCGGCATCGGCCCCATCACCCAATTCGATCCGACCCAGTTCGACTTTCCCTCTCGCATTGCCGGCGAGGTCAAAAACTTCAACCCCAAAGCGTACATGGACTTTAAAGAAGCGCGGCGCATGTCCCGCGCCTCTCAACTGGCGGTGGCGGCGACGCGCATGGCCCTGGCCGACGCCAACCTACCAGAACCCGTTCCCGACCCGGAGCGCGTCGGCGTGTTGGTGGGGACGGGCGTGGGCGGCTTTGAGGTGGCAGACCGCGCCTTGCAAACGCTGCGCGGCAAAGGGTTTAACCGGGTCAGCCCCTTTGCCATGACCGGCTTTTTGCCCAACATGCCCAGCCATCATGTCAGCTTGGTTTCCGGCGCGCTGGGGCCAATCAGCACCGTGGCAGCCGCCTGCGCCACCGGCACCCAGGCTATCGGCGAAGCCGCCGAGTTCATCCGCCGGGGGACGGCCGATGTTGTCATCACCGGCGGTGCGGAAGGGCTGATTCATGAAGCCGCCATCGCCGGATTTGGCGCGATGCGGGCGCTCTCCACCCATTACAACGACCGGCCGGAAAAAGCCAGCCGCCCCTTCGACAAAGATCGGGACGGATTTGTGTTGAGCGAGGGCGCCGGCATTCTGGTGATGGAGAGTTTGGTGCATGCCCGGGCGCGGCAAGCCCGGATTTATGCCGAACTGTTGGGCCACGCTTCCTCATCAGATGCGTTCCATGTGGCGGCGCCCGATCCACAGGGAGCGGGCGCCGCGCGGGCGATGGGTTGGACATTGGATGATGGCGGGGTGACGACGGATGACGTAGATTACATCAACGCCCACGGCACCTCGACGCCGATGAATGACAAAACAGAGACGCTGGCGATTAAAAAGTTGTTTGGCGAACGGGCGTATGAGATTCCGATCAGCAGCAATAAATCGGTGTTGGGCCATGCCATGGGGGCGACGGGAGCGATTGAGGCGATATTTAGCGCGTTTACCATTCATCATGGAGTGATTCCGCCGACATGGAATTATGAAACGCCTGATCTGGAGTGTGACCTGGATTATGTGCCCAACGCGCCGCGTCGAGCAGATGTGCGGGTGGTGTTGTCGAATTCGTTTGGCCTGGGTGGGCAAAATGCTTGCCTGACATTAGGGAGAATGAACAATGAGCAATGAGTAATGAGCAAACTTTTATTTGTTCATTGTTCATTGCTCATTTCTAATTGATTATGGTTATTTTACGAGACGAAGCCCGAATTTACCGGCTGGCTAAAATCGGCCAGTATGCCAGTCTGATCGGCATGTTGATGCTGATTGGCGGTTTGATTATCGCTTTTACGAGTGTGGAGAATGCGTTTTTCTACCAACTGTTAGCGTTGACGGCCGGGTGGCTGATTTCGCAGGTGGGGATGTATTTGGCGCAGCGGTATTTGCGGGAACCGCGCCCGGATCAGGTGTTGGATGATGCGGTGAAGAAGGTGGCGAGAGACGGCCGTTTCTACCATTACCTGCTTCCGGCCCCCCATGTCCTGTTGACGCCGAATGGCATCGTCGTCTTTGCGCCCAAATTTCAGGGCGGCGTCATCAGCGCCGACGGCGATAAATGGACGCAAAAAGGGGTCGGCTTCCGCAAATACTTTGGACAGGAAGGGGTGGGCAATCCCAGCCGGGAGGCGGAAAAAATGGTGGCTGCGCTGGCTGATTTTTTGCGGAAAAATGCGCCATCAGTAGCAGAAGCGCCCATCGGCGTCCTGATCGTGTTTACAAGCAAAGGGGTGAACCTGAACGTAGCCAAGTCGGACATTCCAGCGATGCACTTCACCAAAGTCAAGGGTTTTCTCAAACGACAGCGGCGGGCAGAATCATTGGCAGCGGCGGATTACAAAGCGATTCGGGCCGCTTTTGACCAGAAGGCGGCGCATTTGATACAGGCGGATGATGAGTGAGTTGTCTGAAATCGCTCCTGGCGTTTATTGGTTGACGAAGGGGTCGGTTAATTTTTATCTATGTGATGAACCGGACGGGTTGACGCTGGTGGATGCGGGGAATCCCAACCAGCAAGAGTTGGTTTGGCAGGCGCTAGAACAATTAGGGAAACGGCCGTCTGACCTGATCCGTATCCTCATCACCCACGCCGATGCAGACCACGCCGGCAGCGCCGCCGCCATCCAAAAGGAGACGGGGGCGACGGTGATCGCCAGCCCGGCCACAATTGAGTTGCTGAAACGCGGCGATTCGCCCCAACATTTGCCCCGCTTGATACAATTTGTGGTTGATCATTTTATGGGGTATCCACCGCTGCCGGAATTGGTGTTACGGCCGTGCCAGCCAGACGAAGAATTGCCGGTTTTGGGCGGCCTGCGCGTGATGGCGACGCCGGGCCATACGCTGGATCACATTTCCTACTTTAGCCCCGCCAGCGGTATCCTGTTTGCCGGAGACGCCTTGAACACGCGCCAGAACAAATTACAACTCACGCCCAAACGGATCACGGCCGACATGGAAGCGGCCGTGCGATCCGGCATTAAATTGCTGGCGTGTACCCCGGCCGTCATCGCCTGCGGGCATGGCGTCCCCATGCAAAGTCACGGCAGCGACGACCTGATGGATTTGTTTAACCAGTTAAGAAATAAGTGAGGGACATGATGCCGCGATCCGTCCTGGAAAATGAACTGACGCACATGCGCGACAACATCATCAAGCTGACCAGCCTGGTGAACAGCGCCATAGAAAAAGCGATGACGGCGTTGTATGAGCGCAATGTGGAATTGGCGCAGGAAATCGCCGCCGCCGATGAAGCGATCAATCTGCTTCGTTATGAGTTAGAGCAAGAGTGTCTGCGGGTGTTAGCCACCCAACAGCCGGCGGCGATTGATTTGCGTACGGTGGTAACAGCGATGCACTTGGCGGTAGAATTAGAGCGCATTGGCGATCACGCGGCCGGCATTGCCCGGCTGGTTGAGCGCATGGAAGATGAAGACGAGATTGAGTCGCTGCATAAATTACCTAAGATGGCGAAGCGCGCCCGCGCCATGATTCGTCAGGGGATTGATGCGTTTGTGCGAAATGATGCTGAGATGGCTTACGATTTACTGAACAAGGATGACAAAATTGACAAGCAATACAGCCGGTTATTCCGAGAGACGATTCAGGAAATGCGGGATGACGCTTATATCCGGCGGGCCACATTCCTGCTTTGGGTGGGTCACAATTTGGAACGGATTGGTGATCGGGCCACCAACATCGCGGAACGGGTTATTTTCATGACAACGGGAGAGTATGTAGAGATTGCCTCTGATTTGATGGATTGATCGTTTGACGGCGGAAGTTGTGCAGTGTGACGGCCGTACCCGTACCACATAAAATTTCCATAAAAACGCGCCCCATTCGTTCTTTAAAGGTCAGGTCAAACGGAACAACCGTTTGACAATGCTCGATATTTCATTAGAATCTTAAAATTGTATGAGTAGCTCCAACCCGTAAAGAGGACAGACCCATATTTCTAGAAGAGGAGGTGGGGAATGCCTTAGGATTGCGTTATCAAAACAGTTGGGGTTAGCTCCCCCATTGAACGGCAAAGAGATACGGCCGTTCCTGTTTTTGTTTCCTGAAATGTTGTTTTCAAGTTAGATATTTTGGAGGAGTGAAAGATGAAGCGATTTGCGTTATTTGCAGTCCTTACGTTAGGTTTGTCTCTCATTTTGGCCGCTTGTGGTGCCTCGTCTTTCGAGTGTACTGATGACATCGGCTGTGTTACCTATGCTCCGGATGAACCCATTCGGATCGCGTCTGCACTCGTTATCACCGGTCCCAACACCGATCTGGGTATGGACTCCCAGCGCGGCATTGAGATAGCGATTGATATGCGCGGCGAAGTTGCCGGACATTCCGTTGAGTTGCAGGCGGAAGACGATGGTTGTAACGCCGAAGGCGGCCAAACCTCAGCCACCAAGATCACTTCCGATCCCACCATTATCGGCATCATCGGCACCAGCTGTTCCGGCGCGGGCGTTCCCGCTTCGGCCGTGGTGGCCCAGCAGGGGTACGTCATGATTTCCCCGTCCAACACTGCCCCAGTTCTCACCGACCCCGAAACCCGTGAAGACGGCTACTTCCGCGTTGCCCATAACGACAAAATTCAGGGCGCGGCCATGGCCAACTTCGCTTATAACGAGTTGGGCGTTCGGGTGGCGGCGGCCATTCATGATGGCGACCCCTACACCGAAGGTCTGGCCAGCGTCTTCGCTGACAGCTTCCGTGAATTAGGCGGTGAAATTGTGGCCTTCGAAGCCGTTTCCCCGGATGCGGATGACATGCTGCCGGTGTTGAACACCATTGCCGCCGCTGGTCCGCCGGAAATGATCTACTATCCGGTCTTCACCTCCGCCGGCGCCAACATCACCAAACAGGCCAAAGATGTGGCCGACCTGCAAGGCGTCATTCTGGCCGGCGCTGATGGCATGCTCTCGCCTTCCTTCCTGGATGCGGCCGGCGACGCAGCCGAAGGCATGTACCTTTCCGGCCCCGATTTGAGCTTCTCCGGCAGCGCCTATGAGGATCTCCTGGCCCGCCACACCGAGAAGTATGGCATTGACCCCACATCGGTCTTCCATGCCCATGCCTTCGACGCCACCAACATGCTGTTCGACGCCATCGAGAAAGTGGCCGTGGTTGAGGATGATGGCACGATTCACGTCGGCCGGCAGGCTTTGCGCGATGCGGTGGCTGCAACTGCTAACTTCAATGGTATTACCGGCAACCTCACTTGCGATCAGTATGGTGACTGCGCCAATGCTCAGATTGCGGTGAACGAGGTTCAAGGCGGCGAATTCGTGCCGATCTGGCCCTAGTCCTAATGATGGAGACCTGCGAGGCTTTTACGCATTGTCTGGTTAACATTCACGCTTGATGGAAACCACGCAGGTATTGGTAAATTCACACCAAATCAAGAGGATGGGTTCAAGGGAATCCTTGGGTCCATCCTCCTCTGTGCGGAGAGCGCTATATGCTTCAAAAACTTCGTGATCTCAGCGTTTTAGATGCGATATTGTGGATCTTCAGGGCCGGCATTATTGTCCTGGTCATTTGGGGAACCGGCGCCACCATTCTCGACAATCCATATACGGCCGCTAATTGGATAGATTTTGTCATCTTTGGCATTGCCCAGGGCAGTCTGTATGCGCTCATTGCTTTGGGTTACACTCTGGTTTACGGCATCTTGTTCATGATCAACTTTGCTCACGGTGAGTTTTTCATGTCGGGCACGCTGGTCGCCACTGTTTTTTTAGCGCAGCCGATGAAAGAATCCGGGTTTTTGGATGAGTACCCCATTCTTAGCTTACTTGTCATTATTTTGGTATCCATGTCAATTGCTGTCAGTGTGGCTTTGTTGACGGAGCGCATGGCTTATCGGCCGCTGCGGCGGGCGCCCCGGCTGGTGCCCTTGATTACGGCGATTGGCGCATCCTTTTTTTGGCAATACTTTTTCCGAGGGCTATTTGGTTCTCAGGTGATCCCTTATCCGGAAATGAACATTTTAAAAGGGACCTGGATGATTTTTGGCATTGAAATCCTGAGGCGGCAAGTGGTTGTGATCGTGGCCTCGATTTTGATGATGATTGGTCTGTATATTTTTGTGATGCGAACCAAAACGGGCCGGGCGATCCGGGCGGTGGCTGAAGACAAAGATGTGGCCGCCTTGATGGGTATTGACGTAGATCGAGCCATCTCGATCACTTTTGCCCTGGGCGCAGCGATGGCGGGGGCGGCCGGTATTTTGTATGCTATTATTTTCCAGCAAGTGGATTTTTTCATGGGATTTGTGCCGGGCATCAAGGCGTTTACGGCCGCTGTGCTGGGCGGTATTGGCAGCGTGCCGGGAGCAGCGTTAGGCGGATTGTTCTTAGGCGTTTTTGAATCGGTTGGGCCGCCTTTATTCTTGCAGGGTTTGGGCATTCCGGGCGCGCACCAACTCAAGGATGTGATCGCTTTTACGATGTTGGTATTGGTTTTGATTTTCCGACCACAGGGTATCATTGGTGAACGCCTGAAAGAAGCAAAGGCGTAAGGCAAGGTGCAGCATGTTCGATAAACCGATAGATATCCAACAAACGATTAAGATTGGTTTGATTGCCGGCCTGGTGGCGCTGAGTACCAGCGCTATTGGCATGGTAGAAACATTCGCCCAGCGCGACCTGGTTTCCGGCGTGTTCACGTTGGGACATTTACTGGTATTTCTGACGCCGGTGGGAGCGGGCTATCTGGCGACGCGGGAGACGGATGGGGCTGAGAGCGCGACCGTCTACGGACATGGCCTTTTGGCGGGCGCTATGTCTTCTTTACCGGTGGTGGGTTTGATCATTCTCACTATTTTAGCGCCCAATATCCGCGATTTTCTCATCAATGTCTCCCCGGCGCTGGTGGAGTTTTTGACATTTGGTCAGGGCAAAACGTTGGGCGCTTTGCTGCTCATCGGGTTGATGACGGCCGCCGGATTTGCCGGCGCCGCATTTTTCATGCTACCTGACCAGACGAAACAGCTGTGGCAAACCGCCATTATTTGGACGCTGGGCATCGGCACTTTCTCCGAGATTTTGCGCACCATCCTCGTCGGCGTAGCCGGCACACAGATTTTGCGTATTTTCTTTGGCGCCAAAGGGGCTACCCCGTTGACGGCCGTACTCGTGTTTGTAATCAGCATTGGCATCAGCATTTGGTGGCGGCGTCGCGGCGCCGCCATACAAACCCGACTCAACGCCCCGGAACGGCAGCAGCAAGTCAGCCGCGCCAAAATTGGCTTGCTGGCCGTGGTTTTACTGGCGCTCCCCTTCATCCTGGGCACCTACCTCACCGAAGTTATTGACAACGTGGGCCTATACATTTTGATGGGATTGGGACTCAATATCGTGGTCGGCTTTGCCGGCCTGCTTGACCTGGGATATGTCGCCTTCTTCGCCATCGGCGCCTACACTATGGGATTGCTCACCTCTCAGGGCGACTTAGGCATTGCCAACATGTCGTTTTGGGCGGCCTTACCCATCAGCGTGGCCGTTTCCGTCATCGCCGGGGTTATTCTGGGCACGCCGGTGCTGCGTATGCGCGGCGACTACCTGGCGATTGTCACCCTGGGCTTTGGCGAAATCATCCGCGTGTTAGCCACCTCCGACGTGCTTAAAGGGGTTATCGGCGGCGCGCAGGGCATTCTACGCATTCCCAAAGCGCAGGTTGCCAGCACCGCGTTGGTGCAGCCGGAACAAATTTATTATCTGATTTTGATAGGGGTCGCCATCGCCGCTTTCATTTCTACCCGGCTGCGGGATTCCCGCCTGGGCCGGCAATGGATGGCGATGCGGGAAGATGAAGATGTGGCGGAGGCTATGGGCATCAATTTGGTCAGCACCAAGTTGCTGGCCTTTGCCATCGGCGCCGCTTTCTCCGGGTTGTCCGGGGCAATTTTCGCCAGCAAATTAGGCTCGATATTCCCCAACAGTTTTAGTTTGCTCATTTCCATCAATGTGTTGAGCTTGATCATCGTCGGCGGCATCGGCAGTTTGCCCGGCGTGGTGGTTGGGGCGCTGGTTTTGGTGGGCTTGCCGGAACTACTGCGTGAGTTCGCCGAGTACCGCCAGTTGATGTTTGGCTTTTTGTTGATTGTGATGATGCTGGCCAAACCGGAAGGGTTGTGGCCGTCGGCCGTACTCCAGCGTGAACTTCATGCTGCCATGGATGAGGAGATGCCAAACGGGCCGGAAATGGCTGTTTCTGGAGAAACCGGATAGAGGACTCTATGAGCGACAACATCCTGCAAGCAACCAACGTAACAAAACAGTTTGGCGGGTTGACTGCCGTCAATGCGCTGGACTTTGTGATACCGACCGGCTCAATCGTCAGCATCATCGGCCCCAACGGCGCCGGGAAAACCACCTTTTTTAATTGCATCACCGGGTTTTATGCAGCGACAGAAGGGACGATCATCTTTGACAGCCGTGTCATCAACGGCAAGTCCACCGACATCATCACTCGCATGGGCATCTCCCGCACCTACCAGAACATCCGCCTCTTTTCTAACATGACCGCCATCGAAAACATCATGGTCGGCCAACATCCCCATCTCAAAACATCCTGGGTCGAAGCCATCTTCAGCACCCCCCGCTTTCGCAGCGAAGAAAAGAAAGCCCTGGCCGAAGCCCGCCGCCTCCTTAATTTTGTCGGGCTAAAAGGGATGGGCGATCAACTGGCCTGCAACCTGCCCTATGGCGCGCAGCGCCGGTTAGAAATCGCCCGCGCCCTGGCCAATCAACCCAAGTTGTTGCTGCTCGATGAACCCACCGCCGGCATGAACCCCAACGAAACGGCCGAAATGACCCGATTCATCCGCAACTTGCGCGACGAACTGGGCGTCACCATCTTGCTCATCGAACATGATATGCGAGTGGTCATGAAAATCAGCGAGCAAATCACCGTGCTAGACTACGGCACCAAGATCGCTGAAGGGAAACCCATCGAAATCCAGAACAACCCACGGGTCATTGAAGCGTATCTAGGGCGCGGCGCGGCCGGAGCCGCCAAAAACGGCCAAGAAGCAGACACTTCAGCCTGACGCGAGGACATCATCTATGCCAATGCTTGAAGTTAATGGTATTCACACCTACTACGGCAACATCCACGCGCTCAAAGGTGTGACCATCTCAGTAGAAAAAGGGGAGATCGTCACCCTGATTGGCGCTAATGGCGCCGGCAAAACCACCACATTGCGCACCATCAGCGGCCTGCTTAAACCGCGCCAGGGGGCAGTGATTTTGGAAGGCGAGGATTTAGCGCCTTACAAAGCGCACAAAATCGTGTACAAAGGGGTTTCTATGGTTCCCGAAGGGCGGGGTGTGTTCGCCAAGCTCACGGTGGCCGAAAACCTGGATATGGGCGCATTCACCCGCGATGACAAGAAGTCGATTCAGCAAGACCTGGAGTATGTGTTTGATTTGTTTCCCCGGTTAAGAGAGCGGCGCAGCCAGGTGGCGGGCACGCTGTCTGGCGGCGAGCAGCAGATGCTGGCCATGGGACGGGCGCTAATGGCTCGCCCCCGGCTGCTGTTGATGGATGAACCCTCTATGGGATTGGCGCCTATCCTGGTGGACGGTATTTTTGAGACGATTCAAGCCATCAACAAAGAAGGCACCACCATCTTGTTGGTGGAGCAAAATGCGTTGATGGCGCTTTCGGTGGCGCACCGAGGATATGTGCTGCAAACGGGCGAGATTGTGCTGCACGACACGGCCGCCAACCTGCAACAAAACGAGATGGTACAAAAGGCTTACCTGGGCATCGAGTAACATGCTCATCTTAAATGCGGCGGATGTGCGCCGCGCATTGCCGATGAAGGCCGCTATCGCCGCGATGAAACGGGCGTACGCGGCCTTTTCTGTGGGCCGATCTGAAGCGCCGCTGCGGACGCATTTACCGGTGGCTCCCCAAGCAGCAGCGGCGTTGTTCATGCCCGCCTTTGTACAGGATGAGGAAGGGGGCGCGCTAGCGCTGAAGGCGGTGACGCTGTTTCCGGGCAATCCGGCGCGGGGGCTGCCTTTTATTCACGCGGCCGTTTTACTGTTGGATGCGGCGAACGGCCGTCCCCAGGCATTGTTAGAAGGCGGCGCATTGACGGCGATCCGCACTGGGGCGGGCGCCGGCGCGGCCACAGATTTGCTGGCCCGGCCCGACAGCCGGGTGGCCGCCATCTTCGGCGCGGGCGTGCAGTCCCGAACCCAGCTAGAGGCAATTTGCACCGTGCGCCCCATCCAGACCGCCTTCGTTTACGACCCCGATCCAGCCAAAGCGGCCCAGTTTGTTCAGGAAATGGCGGGCATCGGCCCCATTCCTACTGATGTTCGCGTTGTCGATTTGCCGGGCACGGCCGTGCGCCAGGCCGACATCATTTGCTGCGCCACCACTTCCACCACGCCTGTTTTTGATGACGCCGATTTGAAACCGGGCGTCCACATCAACGGCGTCGGTTCCTACACGCCAGAGATGCAGGAGATTCCGGCGGCAAGCGTGGCCCGCGCCCGCTTGGTGGTAGATTCACGCGCCGCGTGTCTGGCGGAGGCGGGCGATTTGATTCAGCCGATCCAGGCGGGATTGTTTACCGCCAATCATATTTGGGCTGAGTTGGGGGAGATTGTGTTGGGGGCGAGGGACGGCCGTGCCGCGCCCGACCAGATCACCTGCTTCAAATCCGTCGGCATCGCCGTACAAGACGCCATCGCCGCCCAGTCTGCCCTGCAAACCGCCCGCGAGTTGGGCCTGGGGCAAACCGTTGCCTGGTAAGTGCATGTTATATCTTCAAACCGAATGGCGCTTTACGACTTGACGGCGATACCAATAATGATACTATTTTAACGATGGCTTCTGTTGAAAACATTTTGATACAAATGCGTCGCCATCCCAAAGGGATTCGCTTTAGTGACCTTTGTAAAGTTTGTGACCACTATTTTGGTAAGCCCCGGCAAAGCGGCAGCAGCCATCGTATTTATAAAACGCCCTGGCAAGGCGACCCTCGTGTGAATATCCAAAATCACAAAGGTAAAGCCAAAGCGTATCAGGTAAGACAGGTTTTGAAAGCTATTGATAAACTGGAAACGCAACATGATTCTTGAACAAGATCGTTACACTTATCGGGTAACTTGGTCGGAGGAAGACGATGAGCACCTTGGCCTCTGCGCCGAGTTTCCCAGCCTCAGTTGGTTGGCAAATAACCCAGAAGATGCGCTGCAAGGCATTCGCCAGGTGGTAGCCGAAGTGGTGGCCGACTTGGAAGCAAACAATGAATTTGTCCCTGAACCTATGGCTGTAAAGCAGTACAGCGGCAAATTCTTGATCCGAATACCACCTGAAATTCATCGCCGTTTAGCGCTGGAAGCGGCCGAAGCCGGTGTTAGCCTAAACCGACTGGCGAGCGCCAAGTTGAGTCAATAGGTGTTGTTATGGTTTGTAGTCACCGCTTTAGCGGTGTGCCGCCCATGAGTTAGCCTGGGGCAAACCGCTGCGTGACAAATGTATGTCAGGTTGCCGATATTTCCGAAGAAATGACCATGACAGAAACACAAGACATTTGGAGTAAATGGTTGTTACGCCGCCGATATGGTGGCGACCCGCAACGAATGAAAGCCACTATGGAATACTTGTATCCAGTGCGGGATAAGGTATTGAGTCATGCTAATCTGAAGGAGAATGAAGTTCTGCTTGATGTTGGTTGCGGCGATGGGTTGATTGCCTCTGGCGCGCTCGAAAAATTAGCGTCAAGTAAAGTTATTTTCAGCGACATCTCACAAGATTTGTTGAATCATGCTCAATCTATTGCCAAAGAAATGGATGTGCTGCAATGCTGCCAATTCATAAACGCGCCCGCCGATGACTTGTCTGTATTGGACAATGCCACCATTGATGCCGTAACAACTCGTTCTGTTCTGATTTATGTATCAGCAAAACAACAGGCGTTCAACGAGTTCTATCGCGTTCTCAAACCAGGAGGACGACTATCCATTTTCGAGCCGATAAATCGGTTTGCTTACCCACCGCCAGAGCATATCTTTTGGGGGTATGATGTGACCCCCGTAAAGGATTTGGCGCGAAAGGTCAAGGAAATTTACCGTCGTCAATCCCCGGATACCAATCCGATGCTAGATTTTGATGAGTATGATTTGATAGCATTTGCGGAACAGGCCGGATTTAATGAGATACATCTTGAATTGCATGTTGAGATAAAACCTAACACCGAGAGAATGGATTTTGAAACGACGTTGCGAACAGCGCCCAATCCCAAAGCGCCAACAGTTGAAGAAGCCATCAATGAAGCTCTCACACCAGCCGAAGCGGAACGCTTTATTTCTTGCCTGCGGGCATTGGTTGAAGAACAACACGGGATAAGGAGGTCATCAGTTGCATATTTGTGGGCTATCAAGGAATAAAAACAACCCGACCTCGCTGGCGCTGAACGGGCGGCAGCTGTAGACATCAGGAGCAGCTATGACCCTTCCCCTTCCGGCCACGGCCGACATCGTCATCATCGGCGGCGGCGTTATGGGCGCCAGCATTGCCTACCATTTGGCCCAGCGCGGGCAAAAACATGTGTTGCTGCTGGAGCGAGATGAATTTTTTGGACAAGGGGCCACCGGCCGTTGCGCCGGCGGCGTCCGCTACCAGTTCGCCACCGAAGTTAACATTCGTCTGTCGCAGGCCAGCCTGCCCATGCTGGAGCGGTTTGAGGATGAGATTGGGCAAGCCATTGATTACCGGCAAATCGGTTATCTGTTTTTGTTGACCAACGAAGCGGACGTGGCCCGGTTTGAGCGCAACGTGGCTTTGCAGCGGCGGTTGGGCGCGCCCACCGAGTGGCTGAACGGCGACGAAATCCGCCGCCGTCTGCCGCAAATGCGGCTGGATGATGTGTTGGCCGGGACGTTTTGCGCCAAAGATGGGCTGGTAGACCCGAATGGGGTGGTGATGGGCTACATCGGCGCAGCCAGGCGGCTGGGGGCGCAGGCGGTGACGGAGGCGGCGGTGACGGGAATTGAGGTGACAGCGGGGCGGGTGACGGCCGTTCACACCACCGCCGGAACCATCTCTACCCCCCTAGTCATCAACGCCGCCGGCCCCTGGGCCGCCCAAATCGGGGCGATGGCAGGCGTGGACATCCCCATCACCCCCATCCGCCGCCAGATGCTGACCACCACCTCCCTGCCTCAAATTCCAGCCGATTTCCCCTTTGTCATTGATTTCGCCCAATCGCTCTATTTCCACCGGGAAGGGGAAGGGGTTTTAACCGGCATGTCCAACCCGGACGAGCCGCCCGGTTTTGACCAGCGGGTAGACCCTGACTGGGAACTGGTCGCCCTGGAAAAGGCCATTGAGCGGCTGCCCCTACTCGAAAAAGCGGGGTTGATAGCGCACTGGGCCGGTTTGTATGAGATGACACCGGACGCCCACCCCATTTACGGCCGTACCCCGGTAGACGGTTTCCTGGTTTGCGCCGGATTTTCGGGACATGGCTTTATGCACGGGCCGGTGTCCGGTTTGTTGATGGCCGAGATAGCGCTGGACGGCCGGGCGCAGACGGTGGATGTTTCCCTGTTGGATTACGGCCGTTTTGCCCAAAACCGCCTCATTCATGAATACAATGTGGTTTAATCGGCGCCACGGGTTACTGCCTTTACTTTTGCTGTTGACGGTTGGCTTGACCGCCTGTTTGCGGACGGCGCTCACCTGCGACGATCCGCTGGGCTGCGTGGAAGCGCGCGCCAATCAAACCATCCGCATCGCCGCCTTGCTGCCCCTGAGCGGCAGCGGCGAATCGTTGGGCGAATTGGCGCGGAACGGCATTGATCTGGCGATTGCCGACCGCGGCGGCGGGCTGCTGAACCACCAGATTGAACTGACGCTGTTTGATTCGGCTTGCCAGCCAGACACAGCCCAATCGGCCGCCGATGCCATCGTCGCCGACGCCCAAATTGTGGGGGTGGTGGGAACCATTTGCGCCAATGCCGCCCGCGCGGCCGTCGCCCAACTCAGCCCGGCCGGATTGACGATGATTTCTCCGGCCAATTCAGCCTCCAACCTGACCCGCCCTGACAGCCGTCAACCCGGTTATTTTCGCGCGGCCGTTTCACTGACCACACAAGGACAAATCGCCGCCCAATTCGCCTTCAATGAACTTTCGGCTCGGTCGGCGGCCATCATCTACGATGACAGTGATTATGGAGACGAACTGCAAACGGCGTTTGCCGCCGCTTTTAAGGCGTTAGGCGGTCGCATCACCTTGCGCAGCCGCCGCCAAATTGAACTGACGACGGTGGAAGGCATTGTGAACAGCGTGGGACTGGGACGGCCAGATGTGCTGTACCTACCGCTGTTTGCGCCGGAAGCGGGCTTATTGGTGAATAAGCTGCGCCAGTCACCAGAGGTGGCGGTGACGGCCGTCCTGGGGACAGACAGCCTCTTTTTGCCAGAATTTGCCCTCAGCGCCGGGGCGGCGACGGCCGGGGTGTATGTGTCGGGCACGGCCGTTTCCGGGCCGGATTATGAGGATTTTCTGGCGAGATGGGATGCGCGTTTTGACGAACGGCCGTCAGCCACAGACGCGCTCATTCATCCCTTTGCCTATGACGCCGCCAACTTGCTGTTTGCCGCCGTGGAACAGGCAGCCCAGGTGGACAGCGGCGGACGGGCGCTGATTGGCCGCTCCGCGCTGCGGCAGGCCATCGCCGATTTGGAACCGATGACCGGATTGACCGGGGCGGTGGCGTGTGACCCGTTTGGCGACTGTGCCTCCGCAACGGCCGTCGGCATTTACCAGATCGCCGAGGCCGAGATTCGGGGTGAGCAGTGGCCGCCGCCGTTGGTGTGGCAGCCCGCCAATTAAACTGCTTGCCAACCGTTCCCGACTTGCTATACTCGCCCCACATTGTTTTGAAGGAACCCTTATGTCAAGAATTTTGCGCCCTGTCTGGGTTTATTTGATGATGTTGCTGCTGGTTGCGGGTTGCGCCAATGATGGCCTGGAAACGGCCGCCACCCCCATTCCCTCTACCGTCACGCCTGCGGCCCAACCGACTGCGAGTACGGCCGTAGCCGCCCTCAACCGAGATTTCGTGGTGGTAGCTACCGACGCGCCCAACCTACCCTACACCGACTTCGACCAATTTGGCAGCGTCATCGGCTTTGACAACGATTTAATGGCGCGACTGGCAGCCCTGGCCGAATTTGAGTATGAGTTTGTCGTCACACCCTATGAAGGGTTGCTGGACACCCTGGCCAGCCCGGCCAACACCGATTTCGACGCCGTTATTTCCAACCTGGTCATTCCCGATGATCCGCCCGAAAACATCACTTACACCAACCCGTATTTGGAGGTGGGGCAGGTGGTGGTGGTGCTGGCCGACGAGCAGGGCGTGCAAAGCTACCGCGACATCCAGCCCGGCATGGCCGTCGGCGTCGCCGCCAACAGCAGCGGTTCCGACGCGGCGCGGGATGTATTGAATTTGTCGCCCACGGACATCGTGGAATTTGACACGACCACCGACGCCCTGCAAGCGCTCACCGACGGCCAGGTGAGCGCCGCCATTATTGACAGTTACACCGCCGAACATTTCGTCAACGCCTTTCCCGAACAAATCAAAATTGCCGGCAGCGAAGCGGGGCGGGACGCCTGGATCACGCGCAAAGCGTATGGCATCGCGGTGGCAAGCCACAATCAAGAACTGCTAGATAAACTAAACGACGCCATCGCCCAGTCGCAAAGCGACCAGACGATTGACCGGCTCATCGTGGCCTGGCTCATCCCGGAGGAGCGAATTGACCCCGGCGAACCCCGTCTGGGCACGCCGGCCAGCGAGTTGATCATCGGCATTTTGGCAACCCAGGTGGATATGGACCCGTCCAGCGACCCGGATTTGGTGGATTGGGAGCTAAAAATCAACACGATGAGCGGCTTGTTTATCGTGAATAGCGACAGCGAGATTGTGCCTATGCTGGCAGCGGATTTCCCCGAAATTTCTGAGGACAAGTTGGAGTATACCTTCCGGCTGCGGCCGGGCTTGCGTTTCCCCGATGGCAGCGAGTTTACGGCGGAGGATGTGAAGTGGGCGATTGATCGCTCGGCCCGGCTGGGCAGCTTTTTGGTGAACAGCTATCTCAAGGACAGCAATGACAATAGTTTTGCCGATGAGGATGCGGTGCAGGTGATTGATTCGTTGACGGTGAAGATAGCGCTGCAAGAGCCGACCGGGTATTTTCTCAGCTTGTTGGCGACGCCGCCTTATTTCCCCATCAGCAGTGAATGTTATCTGGAAACGTGGGATCCGTTGAGCGCTTGCGGCGGCATTGGCCCGTACACAATCGCCACCTGGTCGCCAAATGACCGGATGCGGCTGAAGGCGAACCCGGAATGGCCGGGACGTCCGTCGCCCGCGTTTGAGAATATCCAGATTCGTTTTTATCAGGATGCGGAGAGTATGCGCCGCTCCCTGGCCGAATTTCAATCCATTGATATGGCCTGGACGGGGCTGCCTTATGCGGACGTGGTGGAAATGCGCCGTCTCGATTTGGACGAAGATGGCGCCGTCGATTTCAAAAGTTGGCAGGGGACGGCCGCGTTTAAGAGCTACCTCATTTTTGAGCAGGACACCCCGCCCTGGAATGACGCGCGGGTGCGTCGGGCAGCGGCTTATGCGGTGGATCGGGAGGCGCTGGCGCAGGATGTGTTTGCCAACGGCCGTACCCCCTTGTTCAGCCCGGTACCCACCGGCGTGCCTGGTTCGGCCGCCGTGTTCCCGCAACGTGATTTGGACATGGCGCGTTCGTTGTTGCAGCAGGCGGGCTATTCGGAAGCACGGCCGTTAGCCATCACCCTTTGGTACAACAACGACGCCCACTACACCCCGTTGGAAGCGGCCTACGCCGAAGCGATCAAAGCCCAGCTAGAGGAAACCGGCATTTTCCAGGTGACGTTGGCCAGCGAAGTCTGGGACACCTACCGGGCGCAGTTGGGGCAATGCAACTACCCCGCCTACCTGTTAGGCTGGCCCACGCCCGGCCGTCCCGCCAGCTATCTGGATATAACCAGTTGGACGGATTTCTTCATCCAAAACACCAGTACCGGCTTTTGCTCTAATTATGAAAGCGCCCAAATGGATCAGTTAGCGGCGTTGGCGCTGGCAGAAACGGACACGGAACAGCGAAATACGCTGTATGCCCAAATTCAGACGCTTTGGGCCGAAGATTTACCCACCTTGGATTTGCTCCAGGAGCCGCGACACGCCCTTTCGCTGGACAAGGTGGACGGCGTTACCGTGGACGGCCTGGGCTTGATGCATTATGAGTTGCTGACAAAAAGCGGGGGATAGCTGAGTGTTCAGTAAACAGTAATCAGTGTTCAGTCAGCGCATACTGAACACTGAATCACTGAACACCGAATACCGAATACTGATCATTTCTGCTGGCGGGCTTTGAGCCGCTTGGCGCGAGGGCCGACGATGCGCTCCGTGCCATTTATGAGCCGTTTGATGTTGGGACGTAAGGCCCACACCACGATGGCGGCGGTGGCGATGCCGCCGATGATGTATGCCAGAGTGCCATCATACTCACCTACCCCGGCAAAATATAAAACGGCAAAGCTGATGGGGATGATGGCGGCCATCGTCATGGAAGCGACGGAGGCCATGCCCAAACCGATCAACATGGCGATCATAGTGAGGAAGCCGATGGGGAACATGGGCCACCAGATAGCGGTGGCCCAGCCTACGTTGGGGCCAGTGCCGGCGCCGCCTTTCCATTTGAGGAAGATGGACCAATTGTGGCCGATGACGGACATGACGCCGCAAATGATGAGCGCCCATGGCAGCAAAGAATCGCCCAAGGGGCCGCCAAGGATCCAGCGGGTGATCCAGATGCCGGCAAATCCTTTGAATACGTCGCTTAACCCGGTGAGGACACCGACGCTGACGCCGGCGGCGCGCAAGGAGTTGGTGCCGCCGGTACGGCCGCTACCGAATTCGGTCAGGTTGATGCCTTTTTTGATGCGGACATACAGGTAGCCGAAAGGAACAGCCCCGGCCAGGTAGCCGATTAATCCGGCGATGATGAAGTATATTGCGTTCAATGTGACCTTCCTTCGTTTGACTTGTGCGGGTTCAGTTTATTGCATCCTATAAAACACGCCAAACAGCTTGAGGTTGCTGATCAGGTGATGGTTAGCTTGATTTCAGTGACACGGCCGTCTCTGATGGCAAAAGCGCGGGCAGTGGGAGCGTTACGTTTTTGCAGGGAGACGATGATGGCAGCTGCATCAGGATAGTATGCCTGGGCGATGTCGGTGGCAGACGGATGTTCCGGCCCTTGCGGATGCGAATGAAAAAAGGCCGCTATCTCCTGTTCACGATCTTCAATTTCCAGCATGGCCGCCAGTTGTTGCCGGGGATCCATCTCGTAGGCGGTCATGCTCTCCAGAATGTTGTCAATCGGGTAGAAAGCTGTCGCCTCACGGCCGCTTCCAGCCAGGATGCCACACGCTTCCAATGGGTAGTGGGTTTGTAAGTGGGCCAGCATTTGATCGTATAACGGCCGTGTCAGCCGAATCTCGTGTTTGTGCAACATACCGGGCAAAATAATAAAAGCCGAATTGACCAAAAGCAGTCAATTCGGCTTTATGCGCGTCAATATCTCCCGAAAAAACGGGGGGACAAATGATTAGTCGAGCGCGTCGTAGCCCGGCCCTTCCGAGAAGAACTCGTAATTCGGCGCAATATCTTCGGTGAGATCAAAAACCTCGCCGCCGGCCAACTGCTTGGCATTCAGCAATTTTACTTCGTGGCCGTCAATTTCACCGGCAAAAGGTTGGCCGTCGGCCAGCAGCTCTTTGGTGTTGGCGATCCAGACACCTTCTGGCGCTTCATAGTCAAACGGCACTTCTTCTTCGGGGAAGATAGCTTCGTAGGGACATTCGGGAACGCAAGCGCCACAATCAATGCAGGTGTCGGGATCGATGTACAGCCAGGGCCATTCCGTTTCGGGAATACCTAAAACCATGCATTCGACCGGGCAAACCTCAACACAAGCAGTGTCGCGCAAGCAAAGTCTGGTAACGATATGAGTCATGAGTGGTCTCCTTCACAATTTGAAAGCAGGTTGATTTGAAGCGGATTGACCATGCGCCGGTAGCTTGTTACCATTGGCACGATGGTCGCTGACCACATTCTAGCCACACACTTTTGCTTTGTCAACATGATTTGCAGGGTCGCAATTGATGGGTCGAACTCGTGTGCGGGCAATTGGGAAAACGGCCGTCTCCCATCATCCTTTTCGTCCCAGGCCAATGGTTGGTAAACATGGAACAAACACAACCTGAACCCCGCTTTTCCCCTGTTTTGGTGCTGACTTTTGGCGTTTTTGCCATCTCGTTCGGCTCCATCTTCATTCGACTGGCGTATAATGAAAATGTGCCGCCCTTGGTGATCGCCGTCTGGCGCACCGGGCTGGCCTCTCTCTTTTTGCTGCCGCTGGCGTTGGCGCGCAAGCGGGCAGAACTGGCGCAGTTAACCCGAACGGATTGGGGATGGGCTTTGCTGTCCGGCGGCATGTTGGGGCTGCATTTTGGCAGTTGGGTGTCGTCCCTCTTGTACACCACCATCACCAGTTCGACGGTGTTGGTGACGACTTCGCCGCTGTGGGTGGCGGCCGCTTCCCCCTTTTTTCTGAAGGAGTCGCTGTCGCGCCCGCTGAAAATCGGCACGGCCATGGCGCTGGTGGGCAGTGTGGCAGTGGGGTTGGGCGATGTGTTGGCGGTGCCGGACGGCCGTCTCGCGTTCAACCTGGCGCAGCCCTCTGGAGCCAACCCCATGCTGGGCAACGGCCTGGCCTTGATTGGCGCGGCGGCAGCGGCGGCGTATCTGCTGATTGGCCGCCGGCTGCGCCCCAAACTCTCCTTGCTTAGCTACACGGCCGTCGTTTATGGCATGGCCGCCCTGACTTTGCTGGTCGCCACTCTGTCAGCAGGCGAACCGCTGTTTGCTTACAGCCCCAGAGCCTATCTGCTGTTCTTGCTGATGGCGATCTTCCCCCAACTCATCGGCCACTCCTCATTTAACTGGGCGCTGGGCTATCTGCCCGCCGCCTACGTGTCGGTAGCCGTCATCAGTGAGCCGGTGGGGGCCACCATTTTGGCGATTTTGCTGTTTCGGGAGATTCCAGGGCCGGTGGTGATTGCTGGCAGTTTGTTCATTTTGGCGGGCGTGGTCAAGGCGTCCCAACGAGAGGCAGAAGCATTAAGGGAGACGACTGGTAACGCGGCCTAAAATTTTGTCGGGGAGGAAACGGCCGTAAACCCGACTGTCGCTGCTTTGGTCTGGATTATCGCCGATGAGGGAGAGACGGCCGTGCCCATCCACCTCTTGCACTCGTTTGATGATCCACAAATCAGGCTGATCGGGATGGCACGTCACCACCACATCCCCCGGCTGCGGCGATTGGCGGCGATACGCCCGCCGATCCACCAACACCTCATCCCCCGGCGCTAAACCCGGCAGCATAGAAACTCCGGTGACGCGCACGCGCCACCGGAGCCGCAATAACCAGAGTGCAAACTCTTTGATGTCGCTTTCTTTCACATTCGCTTAGCTGGCCGTGTAATACGTCACATCCCGCCCTTTGGTGGCCCAGAAAATGTTGTGGATGTCTTGAATGGCCGCCATCAACGCTTCCGCCTTCTCCAGGTTGGCCCCCACCTTGGCCGCCGAGCAGAGCTTGGCTGCCTGCCAGAACTTGTCGTGCAAATCCGGGTATGCTTCCAGATGAACCGGCTTGAAATAATCCGTCCACAACACCAGCAGTTCCGTTTTGGCGATGTGCGCCTGCTCTTCCTTGATGGCGATGTAGCGGGAGAGGGTGTTAGCGGTGGCGTGGCTGCCATCGCCAGGGTCCAGCGCCAGGATTTTTTTGGTCATGGACAAAACCGCTTCGGCGGCGATGCGAGCCGAGGCGGGATCATAGACGCCGCAGGGACCGTCGCAGTGAGCGCTGACTGTATCCTGAGCTGGGAACCGATTCCGAATTTGAGTTAAGAGGGTTTTCATGACTACCTTCCTTTTTATGTGATTATGTGGCGAGGATTCGCCAAGTTTTTTAGACTTAACAGGTTTCGACTAAAGAGAGCGCCTGTCAGAATGCTTCAAAAAAACCTGTCAGGTCTTGTACGCACGTTGTTGACAATGTTTGTATCAGTAATACACCGGGCTGTCTAACGTTTCCTCAACTTCCCTCATCTGGTTTTAAGGCCGCTTTGTTAAAAGGTCGCTTTGTTAACGCGACGCATACGCGCCTTTTACTAAATTCTAACGGGATTGACTTACAGTAACTCTGTCCATTTTCGAGGATAAATTGCATATATGAAACTGGCGGTAGTTTATTCATCAACACCGCCAGAGGGAGAGATACAGATGAGCAAAATAGTTGGCATTGATTTAGGAACTACCAATTCTGTGGTAGCTGTGATGGAGGGGGGCGAAGCTGTTGTCATTTCTTCGGCCGAGGGCGGCCGTTTGACACCGTCTATGGTAGCCTTTAACAAAAATGGGGAGCGGCTGGTGGGCCAAACGGCCAAACGGCAGGCGACCATCAACCCGGAGAACACCATTTTCTCCGTGAAGCGGTTCATCGGCCGTCGCTTTGATGATCCAGAAGTGGCTGAGGAAAAAGCGCGTTTGCCCTATGCCCTGGAGAAAGGAGCGCAGGGAGATGTGCGGGTACGGATTCCACAAAACGGCCGCGCCTACACCCCCCAAGAAATCTCCGCCATGATTCTGAGCAAAATGAAACAGGACGCGGAAAATTACCTGGGCCAGCCGGTCACCAAAGCGGTCATCACCGTGCCCGCCTACTTTAACGACAGCCAGCGGCAGGCCACCAAAGACGCCGGCAAAATCGCCGGGCTGGAAGTCCTGCGCATCATCAACGAACCCACTGCCGCTGCGCTGGCCTACGGGCTGGACAAGAAAAAAGATGAAACCATTCTCGTCTTCGATCTGGGCGGTGGCACGTTTGATGTCTCCGTGCTGGAAGTGAGCGAAGGATTGGTGGAAGTGGTTTCCACCCACGGCGACACCCACCTGGGCGGCGACGACTGGGATTTAGCCATTATGGATTGGGTGGTGGACGAATACCGGCGCGACCAGGGCATTGACCTTAAGCAAGACCGGCAGGCGTTACAGCGGGTGCGAGAAGCGGCCGAAAAAGCGAAGATCGAACTATCTACCACGATGCAGACGGAAATCAACCTGCCCTTCATCACCGCCGACGCCAGCGGCCCCAAACATCTGCAAATGACGCTGACCCGCGCCAAATTCGAGCAGATGACCCAGCATTTGCTGGAACGGATTAAAGAGCCTCTGCAAAAGGCGTTGCAAGACGCCAACCTGAGCGCTAGTCAGTTGGACGAGGTGGTGCTGGTCGGCGGCTCCACCCGGATGCCGGGAGTGCAGGCGTTGGTCAAGAAGTTGACCGGCAAAGAGTTGAACAAGAGCGTCAACCCGGACGAGGTGGTGGCGTTGGGCGCGGCTTTGCAGGGCGGCGTACTCACCGGCGACGTGAATGATGTGTTGCTGCTGGATGTGACGCCGTTGAGCCTGGGTCTGGAGACGCTGGGCGGAGTGATGACGACGCTGATCCCGCGCAACACCACCATCCCCACCCGCAAATCAGAGGTGTTTAGCACGGCCGAAGACAATCAGACGGCCGTTGACATCCACATTTTGCAGGGCGAACGGCCGATGGCGGTAGACAACAGCGCTTTGGGCGTCTTCCGCCTGGAAGGGTTGCCGCCGGCGCCGCGTGGTATCCCCCAAATCGAAGTGACCTTCGATATTGACGCCAACGGCATCCTCAACGTGACGGCCAAGGACAAGGCCACCGGCAAGAGCCAGGCCATCACCATCACCGCCAGCACCAATTTGAACGAGAGCGACGTGGAGCGGATGGTGCGCGAAGCGGAGCAAAACGCGGCAAACGACGCCAAACGACGGGAACTCATCGAAGCCCGGAACACGGCCGACCAGGTGATTTACCAGACGGAGAAAAGTTTGGAGGGCTTGAACGGTCAGGCTCCCGCCGAAGTGAAGTCGCAGGTTGAGTCCAAGATCGCGGAGTTGAAAGAGGCGGTCAAAGGAGACGATGCCGCCCGCATTCAGGCGTTGACCGGCGAGGCGCAGCAGTTGGCGATGAACATTGGTCAGGCGATGTACCAGAGCGGCGGCGGCCCCAATGCTAGCGTAGCGCCGAATCCTGACGAAGATGTTGTGGAAGGGGAGTTTGAAACGGCGTAACGCAACATAGACATCCGATTTCTCGCTGTCAAGTACGCCAGCACCATGAAAGACGAGAAATCGGATGTCTTGTGTGAACGGCCGTTTTTTGCTTCAAGAGATTGGTTCGTCCTCATCCAAAGTCAGCCGAAAGGCGTCGTTGATGTATGCTAACGACTGATGCCGAAAATAGGTGTTGTACAGTTCGGCGTAATGGCCGCCTTGCGCCATCAGGCTGTCGTGCGTCCCTTCTTCGATGATGCCGCCAGCAGCCATCACCACGATCCGGTCGGCGTGCTTGACGGTGGAGAGGCGGTGAGCGATGACGACGGCCGTCCGCTGCCGCATGATCTCATCCAACCCTTCCTGAATCTGCGTCTCCGTGAACGGGTCTACGCTGGCGGTGGCTTCATCCAGGATGAAGATGGCCGGGTCTTTGAGGATGACCCGCGCCAGCGCCGCCAACTGCCGCTGCCCCATGGAGAGACGGCCGCCTCGCTCCCCCACATCCGTATCCAGACCATCCGGCAAATCGGCCGCCCACTCCCCGCCGCTGATCCGGTCGGCGGCGGCGGCTACTTCGGCGTCAGACGCGCCGGGACGGCCGTAGCGGATGTTCTCCTTCACCGTCCCTGAAAACAAGAATGGCTCTTGCGGAACCAGCCCGATCCGCTGCCGGTACTGGCCCAAATCGAGCGCGCGGATGTCACGGCCGTCCACCAGAATCTTGCCCCCCTGAAACTCATAAAAGCGGGCGATCAGCTTGGCGATGCTGCTCTTGCCGGCGCCGGTGTGCCCCACCAGCGCCAGCGTCTCTCCGGCGGCGATGTCCAGCGAGAAGTAGGGTAGCGCCACCTCTTTGTCGGTGTAGCTGAAATTGACGTGTTGGAACTGGATACGGCCGTGCAGCCGGCCCACCGGCTCATTCGCCAACTGCTGCACCTTCGGCTCCGCGTCAATCAGGGCAAACACCCGTTCCGACGCCGACAGCCCATCCTGGAACTGGCTCCAAAACGAGGCGATGTTCATCATCGGCCACCAGAAAAAACCCACCGCCTGCATGTACAAATACCAATCGCCGGGAGTGACGCCGCCGCTGATCGCACCCAACGCCGAATCCGGCCGCGTCGCCAATCCCCCGGCGTAAATCAACAGCGCCGTCCCCAGCCCGGAAGCCAATCCCAAAATGGGGAAAATGGACATCAACGTCAACCCGCGCCGCACCCCTACCTGGTAGCCCTGCCGGTTGTTTTCGTTGAAGGTGTCGTAAATCGCCTGCTCCTGCCGGAAACTTTTGGCTACCGTGATGCCGCTCACCGACTCCTGAATCTGGGCGTTGATCTTGGCCGTCACCCGCCGCGCCTGCTGCGTCACCTGACGGGCGATTCTGCGGAAACTGAGCGCAATCGCCACCGCCAGCGGCGTCATACCGATGAGTAGCAGCGTCAAATAGACGTTGATGGTGAACAGCCAGGCAGACAGGATGATGACCAGCAATCCCTGACTGAGCAGATTCATCGTCAGCGCCGCCACGTCAGAAAAACCCTGCGTGTCCGACGTCACCCGGCTGACGATCTTGCCGGAGGGATGCTCGTCGTAAAAGGACATGTCGTGACGGACGTTGGCGGCAAACACATCTTGCCGCAGTTGCAGCACCACATTGCCCACCACATGCGCGGCGAAGTATTGGCGGATGAAGTTGAACGTCCAGGCGGCCGCGCCCAACAGCAATACCCCGCCCGCCAGCAAAAACATGTTCCTGGTGGTCGGGTTTTCGGCGATGATGTCAATGGAGCGGGCGATGAGGACGGGCGCGCCCGTGCCCGCCGCCGAGTTGAGGGTGATCATCACCGCCACCATGATCATTTTCCGGGCATACGGCCGAAAATAATCCACGATCCGCATCAACAATTCCCGGTCGCCGTACTGCCGGTCGTAATCTTCGGTGTCTAAGCCATCCAGAATAAAACCCATATTAAAATTCCTGACTCTTGATGCTATTTTCCACTTATAGATTCGCCCGTTTTTTGCTCAATCGGAGCAAAAACCGCATTGACGGCTTTCAATGTAAATTTTTGCAGTTCCTCATCAGAAAATTCAGCGTCATATCCCCCTCCAAACAACATTTCCTTATGTTCAGCAACAGAACAAGACACTTCGAATTCGTATTCTCGTAACAAAATATCAATATCTATATCAAGATTAAAATCCTCATCAGTAACAAAACTGATCCACTGACAATGCAATCCCACTGAACGCAGATCGGAATCCGTTTTCATAATATTGGACAGTTCATCTATGCCCGACTGCCATCGTTCCACATCCCAACTATCTCTCCCTTTATGCCTGTGATCATAATGTGTCGTGAAAATCTTATAATAAAAGAATCGATCAAACTTCGATATCTGAGTAAACATATGAGACAAAAAAGGAGAAAGCGCCCGATTGAACAGATTCAATTGACTATCTGTTGTTTTGGTTATTTTTGTTTTTTCTGCTTGAATTTTCATTTCCAGCAAAGCGATTTTTTTGTCAATATCGCTAGCTTCTTCCACTGATTCCCCCCGCGCGCCACGTAAATAAAGTTGCATGGAATCAAGGAGCGCATTGCCTACAATAGTAATGAACGGTTCTAAATCATCCTCATCAGCCTGTTCTAAAGCAAGGAGGTAATTCTCTTTAGAATCAGTGCGAATGATGATAGGAGGGAATCCGTTCTGCATCAAAATCAGATTCAATAGGAGACGAGCCATACGGCCGTTTCCATCATCAAACGGGTGAATATCCACAAACTGGTAATGGAACGTCGCGGCTAAATTTAACGGATGCAGGTTGCCTTTATCGAGTTCTCGCCGGTACCAGGCCATCAAATCGGACATTTTAGCCGGCGTCTCTTCCGGTGTGGCGTAGTAATGAATTTCGCCGGTACTCGTTCTAACATGATTAGGCCATTTCTTGTACTGTCCCGGCCGAATTGTTTTTTTGGTAGGCCTGCCATCATGCGTCAACGCATCCCGCGCATACGGTTTTACCAAAATAATTTTATGTAGTTCTCTGATAGTAGCCTCGACGAGGGGTTCCTGTCGGCGCACTATATCCAACAAATAATCAATTGCCTGATGATGTCCCTGGATATCCAAATAGTCACGAAATGGCTTCCCCTGAGCGGTAATCCCATGAAGAAGAAACGCCTTTGTTTCGCCATACGTCAGTGTGTTACCCTCAATGGAATTTGAGTGAAATGTCCATTCCAAACGTAATTTCTGCATAATGCGACGTTCTTGATCAACATCAATCGGCCGCAAAGAATCAATCTCCATCTTCAGACGATCAACTCGTTCAAGTAGTGCATTCAACCCCATCGAATCCTCTCCTTCCAAAAAAAGTACCTATTATAGAGATTCTCGGTTAAACGAAAATAACGCACAGGGTGTTGTTTCCATCTTCTGATATAAGCACTTTACCAACTGAATCGAACCCGATAGCTAACGCCGTTGCGCGTCAAATTGATCGGCACATCGTA
>JAJRVV010000088.1 GCA_024277135.1 Chloroflexota bacterium
ACAGTATGTCAAGTGGCAAGAGAAGCAGGAAAAGCAACTCGAAGCCATACAAGGTAAATTGTTCGATTAAGTAGTAGAGAGGTCTCACCTTCTAGGTGCAACAACTATAAGCCACCACCTTTGGTGGTGGTATTTGACTTTCTCTGCGCTCTCTGCGGTTAAATAAGCTTAGCGAGTTAAGGTAAACGACATGAATCGACTAGAAGACTCCCCTTTATTTAAGAAAGTGTATGGCTGTTTGCTAGGTGGGGCGATTGGGGATGCGCTGGGTGGCCCTGTTGAGCATTGGACACCGGAGCAAATTCGGGCAAAGTATGGCAATTTGGATTATTTTGTGCCGTACAATCGACCCCCAGCTTACCATGCCCAATTTGGCGAGGGGGATCGCATTGGGGCGTGTACCGATGACACGCGGCTGAAGCATCTTTTTTGCCAGGCGATATTTGCGGCAAATGGCAAGCCGCGAGCGGGTGATTTGAACCATGTGCTGGCGCACGCTTATCACCATGCGCCGGATGAGCTGCATGAAGGGTTTATTGAAGAGTACTACATGAAGGCAATTTGGGGGCGGGACAAGCTGATTTACAGCGGTGAGCCGACGAACGGGGCGATTATGGCAAATTCGCCGCTGGGGTTGATTACCGCCTGCCGTCCGCAGGAAGCGTATCAGTTGGGCTTTGATTTGGCTTATTTTACGGATGGTCATGCGAAAACGGCCGCTGCGATGATGGTAACGGCCGTTTCCGAAGCAATGCGCCCCCATGCAACCGTGGACGGAGTGATTTCAGCGGCGCGTCAGGCACACATCCGGTTTGCCCGACGGCGTGAAGGGGATAAGTGGCACAATTTGGAATGGCGTTACGACCCCAATTTGACCTTTTTGGACAAGGCGTTGCTCATTGCCAGACGGGAAATGGATGTATTTGCCATTCGAGAGCCGCTGGTTGACCTTTTAGAATGGGGGCATCTCTTCTCCGATTCTGTACATACGCTGGTGGTGGCTCTGGCGATGTTTGTCGCGGCTGGTGGAGATTTGAAGCAGTCTATTGTGGGCGCGGTGATGTATGGGCGTGACAAGGACAGCTATGCCAGCGTGGTCGGTGCGCTGGCGGGTGCGTTTCATGGGGTTACGGCCGTTCCCAGCGAGTGGATCCAACCCGTCATTGACGGCAATCCCGAAGTGGACATGCACGAGTATGCCGTCCGCTTGACGACGATTATTGAAGCTGATTTTAAGCAATCTCGACAAAATCTGGAGGATTTGGGGCAGCTCATCTAAATGGACAACTTCCCAGGAAAAATGCGTGGCTTGCAGGCAGCGGCCAACGAATCAGGCATCGTTACCATTTTGGCGGTCGATCATGGTCTGTCATTGAAAACGAGCATGGAGGCAGGATCGGGCAGAGTGGTGTCGCATGACGAGATGGTTGCCGTGAAGGGCAACATTTTGCGCCACCTTGCGCCCTATGCCAGCGGCGTGCTGCTGGATGTGGCGTATGGGTTGGAAACGGCCGTTTTCCACCACAACCTCCCTGGGCATGTCGGCCTGCTGCTGGCGGTTGAAGATGGGGATTATGCCACGCCGCAGCGGCCAGCGCGGGTGCTGGATGGCTGGAGCGTGGCAAAAATTAAGCGGGCGGGGGGAACGGCCGTTAAATGTTTTTTCTACTACCATCCTGACCATGCTGAACTGGCGCAGCAGCAGGAGCAGTTTGTCAGCCAACTGGCGGCAGCCTGTCGCCAATATGATTTGCCGTTGTTTGCCGAACCGTTGAGCTATAGTGTGCAGGGGGCTGAAAAGCGGCGGGTGGTCATTGAAACGGCACGGCGCATCAGCCGTTTGGATATTGATGTCTTAAAAATTGAGTTTCCTGTGGATGTACAGCAGGAGACGGATGAGCAGGCGTGGGCAGCGGCCTGTCAGGAATTGAACGCAGCTTGTGCTGTGCCGTGGGCGTTGCTCAGTGCTGGGGTTGATTTTGATGTGTTTGCGCGTCAGGTGAAAACCGCTTGCCAAGCGGGCGCGTCAGGCTATTTGGTTGGCCGTGCCGTGTGGAAGGAGGCGGTGATGCTGACGGGGGGGGCTCAGACTACTTTTTTGCGGGAAACGGCCGTTTCCCGTTTACAAACGCTTGCTAAAATTGGGACAGAATACGGCCGTTCTTGGACGGACGTTACGCCCACCCTAACCCATTCCCGCTCACAAGAATGGTACAAGCAATACGAGGCATTCTAAAATTATGATGAACACATTTCCAAAACTCTCAGAAGAAAAAATGCGCCAACGGTTGATGCTCCCGTCTGGAAAAATGCGGGTGATTATTGATACCGACACGCATAACGAAATTGATGACCAATTTGCCCTTGCCTGGGCGTTGCTGTCACAGGATCGGCTTGAGATTGAGGGTGTTTTGGCAGAACCATACTCATTTGCACACCATCAAGCCCCTTTATTGGCTGCTTATGAACAGATGTTGAACCAAGAGGCCGGTGCTCAAAAAGAAGTGCCGATTGTGGGTAGCTATCACAGTTGGGTCCAAAATTTAGTGAACGCTAATGTAGACCCACGCACGGTAAAATTTGTGTTGCCTGATGAGGGGATGGAACTCAGTTATCAAGAGATTCTAAAGGTTTATGCGTTAATGGATGCCGATCCAACAGGGTTGGTTTTTCGCGGTTCGCCAGGGTATTTGCCTTCGCTTGACCAACCCATCCAGAGCGAGGCGGTGGATCATTTGATTGAACGAGCAATGGCGGATGATAAACGGCCGTTATACGTCGTCGCCATTGGGGCCATCACCAATATCGCTTCGGCCATTTTGATAGAACCCAAAATCATTGAAAACATCGTTGTTATCTGGACGTCCGGTTATCCATCAAGCAGCAACATGAGCAATCTTACTTCATTGAACTTGATGCAAGATCAGTTATCTTCCCGCCTGTTGTTTGATTGTGGCGTTCCCCATGTCTATTTGCCCGGTTTTTATATTGGCGCACAGCTTACCTTGTCGTTGCCGGACATGAAGGAGTGGGTCAGAGGGCGCGGCAAAATAGGTGATTATCTGTACCATTTATATACGCATAATCCGATTCATAAGCAGCGGGGCATTACGGATCATTTTGCCCGAACCTGGGTAATTTGGGATGTCATCAACATTGCCTGGCTGCTCAACCCCGCTTGGGTGCCTTCTCAGCTCGTGTGCTCCCCCATTTTGACAGATGATCTTCATTGGCAGCATGATCCTGACCGCCACCTGATGCGCGAAGCCGTTGGCATCAATCGGGACGCTATCTTTCGGGATTTTTTCACTAAGTTGGAGCAGGCACCGTAAATAATCGTCTGAAATATTTGTCATTCCCGCGAAGGCGGGAATCTATGCCCTGCCGAAGATGGATTCCTGCCTTCGCAGGAATGACATATCGGGTAATTAAAATTGATGAATAACCTTAAATCAATTCTAGATATTAGCGCAGAGGAATGGTTGGCGGGGATGGAGCTTTCGGTTGATGAGATTCCTGATGTGGTGATTGTGGAAGGCTCTTGGTGGCGGCAGCAGCGCACCGATTGGCGGCTGGGTTATCTGACAGACGTGCGCGAGTTGGCCTTTCCTGACATATTTTGGGGTCGCTGGCAGGATAAAAAGGTCGCTTTTTGCTGTGCCTACGGTGCGCCGCGCACGGTGGAAATTATTCACATTTTTAGCCAAATCGGCACAAAATTGGCGGTACAAATTGGCACCTGCGGCGGGCTGCAATCCCACTTAAAGTCGGGGGACATTATTTTGCCGGAGGTGGCTTTTTGCCGCGACGGCGTGGCGCATTTGTATAACGCGCCGGAAGCGGCGATGGGCTTCCCAAAATGGCTTACTCGCGCACAGCAGTTGCTGGAAGCTCGCAAGCATACGGTGTATCGTGGCGCACACGTCACCTGGTCGTCGCTGTTTACGGAAACGGCCGTTATGATGGACGCCTGGTATCGGGCAGGATACCTCTCTGTGGACATGGAAACGGCGACAACGTATGCCGTGGCGCGATATTTTGGGCAAACGGCCGTTTCCCTGCTAGTCGTTTGGGATGATTTAACACGGGGCAAGCGTTTTCTCGATCCGCTGTCCGAAACAGAGCAAGCAGCCCTGGATCGCAGCAATCAATCCGTCTTTGAAGTCGCCCTTGCTCTGGCTGAAGAGATCGACACTCCATGACCGTGTTGTCTGCCACACCTCTGCACCCCTGGCAGCGACGTTTGGTCACAATCGCCTGGATCACCTACGCCGCTTACTACTTGACCCGCTCAAATTTAGCCGTAGCCATGCCCGATATGGCCGTCGCGCTAAGCTTTAGCAAAGAGCAGATAGGCGCATTGGGCAGCGGCTTTTTCTGGTTTTATGCCCTGGGGCAGCTTGTCAATGGGCAGTTAGGGGATCGGATCAGTCCACGACGCTTTGTTTTTGTGGGGATGCTTGTTTCGGCTGGATTGAGCTTTGCCTTTGGCTGGTTTTCCAGTTGGGGCGTGCTGTTTATCCTCTGGTCGAGTAACGGATTTTTTCAGGCAACGGGCTGGGGGCCGATTTTGCGTACACTGGCAAACTGGCTCACGCTTGGGCAGCGGCGCAAAATATCGGGCGTTTTTGGCTCCTGTTTTGTGGCGGGGAACGGCGTAACGCTGCTGCTGACGGGCTGGCTGGTGGCTTCCTTTGGCTGGCGTTACGCTTTTTGGGTTCCAGCAGCATTGTTGGCAGTGGCGGCGGTTGGCTGGGTGCTGATGGTGCGCGATACGCCGGAAGATGCTGGGTTTACGGCCGTTCATCCCCCACGACCCCAAAACAACCATCATGAAACATGGTCAACCGTCTTAACGGGGCTGCTCAACAGCTTTCGTCAATTTTGGCTGTTGGCATTGGCTTCCTTATTTCTTGGCTTTTGTCTCGTTTCCCTCGTCCTTTGGATACCTACTTATTATGTTGAAGTAGGCAATTTAGGTATTGGAACGGCCGCTAAATTATCCTCCCTCATTCCCGCCGCCGGATTGGTTGGCACGCTGATTATCGGTTGGCTCGTGGGACGCTTTGTTGTCAATCGGGAAAGCAACGGGCTTCTTATCGCCCTCTCCATCCTGACCTTTTTCTTTTTGCTCTATCCCCTGCTGCCCATCCACATTGTCCTCAGCTCCATCGCCCTCATGGGTATTGGCGTGGTCGTTTATGGCGCGTCCAGCCTCATCTTGACGACGATGCCCCTTATTTTGGGCGGCCGTCATGGGGCGTCTGGCATTGCGGGGCTGATTGACTTTTCCTTCAACGTTGGCGCAGGGTTAAGTGGATTGGGCATTGGGGCTGTGTTAGACAGGCAGTCGTGGACGGCCGTTTTCCTGCTTCTGGCCGCTTCTGCCTTTTTGGCAACTTTGTTTGTGGGCTTGACGATTAAATTGAACCAACCTCCCGGAGGTTCCGAACCTCCGGGAGGTTTATTTTTAGGAGATGAAACATGAATGGCCCTTTAGATGACATTACCGTTATTGACCAAACCCAAGCGTTGGCTGGCCCTTATTGCACGATGATGTTGGGCGATTTAGGGGCAACGGTGATTAAATTAGAGCGTCCCGGCGTTGGCGATCAGTCCCGCGTGTGGGGGCCTCCCTTTATTGGCAGCGAGAGTGCTTATTATTTGGCCGTCAATCGCAACAAGCGCAGCATGACGCTTAATGTCGCTTCTGAAGAAGGACAAAAGATTTTGTACCGTTTGGTAGACCGTGCCGATATTTTCATCAGTAATTTGCCGACTCTTGCCAAACTGAAAAAATATAACATGGATTATGAGACGCTAAACGGCCGTAATCCCCAACTGATCTACGCCACCATTAGCGGCTACGGGCATACCGGCCCCCGTGCCGGAGAACCGGGCTACGATTTGGCAACCCAGGGCGAAGCCGGAACCATGTACCTAACAGGCGATCCGGCCGGAGGCCCCATGCGCTTCCCCACCCCCATCGCCGATATGACAACGGGGCTTTTCACCCTCATCGGCATTTTGGCCGCCCTGCACGAGCGGCATCGCACGGGCAAAGGGCAATTTATTGACGTCTCGCTCCTCGAAAGCCAAATGACCTGGCTAGAAAATTATGCGGGCGAATATTTTGCCACAGGTCAAGAGCCGCCCCGTCGCGGCAGCAGCCATCCGCAGGTTGTGCCTTACGAGCCGATGCAGGGCAGCGATGGCGTTTGGTTTATCCTCGGCGTGGGTTCCGATAATATTTGGCGTAAGTTTTGCGATCTGGCTGGCTTAGACAGCTTGCGAGACGATCCCCGTTTTTACACCAATGCGGAACGTGTTCGCAATCGGGAGGCGTTGCTGCCCGATGTGCGCCAGGTAATCGCCACGCGACCCGCAGCAGAATGGATCGATGTTCTCAAAAAGGCAGGGATTCCCGCTGGCCCCATTCGCACAGTGGGTGAGGCATTGTCAGACCCGCAGGTGATGGCTCGTAACTTTATTGTTGAATTAGAGCATCCCGCATTAGGCATGATTAAGTCGTTAGCCACCCCCATTCATATGTCTGGCAGCGGACTCACTTTTCGCAACCATCCACCGCAGTTGGGTGAACAAACGGCCGAAATTTTGGCAGAATTGGGCTATTCGGCGAATGAAATCCACCGATTTGAAAAAGCAAAAATTGTCTAAGGATTTGTCAGGGTTTCCCCCACAAATATCCACAAAATAGCGGGTTTTCCCCGCTACAACGCATCTTCCTTCTCATCTACAATGCAGTTAATCATTGCCAACATCGGCAAGATTTTTCTTTTCTTATGGCTCCATAACTGCAATTGCACAAGATGAGGAGATTTGAAGATGAATAAAACAATAGAGGAAGCCAAGGCGATTCCTGAAACCAACACTGATCGGCGCAATTTTTTGCGAAGTTTAGCTGGGATGGCAGGAGTAGCGGCGGTAGCCGCCGTACCGGTGGCAAAGAAAGCAGCAGAGACCCAATCGATTCCGCTCAAGCTTATTCAAATAGATGCACCTACGATTACCCCAGTCGGAGGCAAGCTAGACCCGCTGGAAAGGATGCGAGGTGATATGGCACGCGCTATGGCGAAGCCACAAGATCAACGCCGTTGGGTGATGGTGATTGACTTGCGGAAATGTGTGGGCTGCAATGCCTGCACCATTTCTTGTATCGCCGAAAATCATTTGCCCCCCGGCGTGGTTTATCGCCCCGTGTTGGAAGAGGAAATTGGGGTTTTCCCCAATGTCAGCAAACGCTTTTTGCCCCGACCCTGTATGCAGTGTGACAATCCACCCTGTGTCCCCGTTTGCCCAGTAAATGCGACCTGGAAGCGGAGCGATGGCATTGTGGAGATTGATTATGATAAATGTATTGGCTGTCGTTATTGCATCACGGCTTGCCCTTACAATGCCCGCGTTTTTGACAAAGGGTTGAAATACAACGGGATGAGTGAGCCAGTAACGGCCGTTTCCCTAGTCGGTACCAATGGCGCAGAACCATACGAAGTAGCCGCCGCACACGAATACGGCGAAGAGCGGGTGCGTGAGGGAAACAGCTCCCCCATCGGCAACGCCCGCAAATGCCACTTCTGCCTCCATCGGCTAGAAAAAGGGATGTTGCCCGCCTGCACCACGACCTGTATCGGTCGTGCCACCTACTTTGGCGACGCCAACGACCCCGAAAGTTTAGTATCCGAACTCATCGCCAGCCCCAACGTGATGCGACTAAAAGAAGAGCTAGGCACACAGCCTAAGGTCTACTACCTACAATAAGGAGGATCACCATGGCAAATTCAACCAAAACCTGGAAAAAAATATTCTGGATTGTCGCCATTATCGGCTTCGTGATTGGACTGTACGGCATTTATGATCGCTTTGCATTTGGTCACGCCAACACCGATTACGGTTCTTACGTCCCCTGGGGATTGTGGGTAGCCGCCTACACCATGCTCGTCGGCGCTTCGGCTGGCGCATTTGTTATCGCCGCCATCATTTATGTTCGGCGCGTTGAAGAATGGTATCCCGTAGCGCGTACCGCCCTCACGGTCGCTTTAGCCACCTTCATTGGTGGCATGACCAGCATCTGGCTCGATTTAGGCCACCCCATGCGCTTTCTCAACATGTACATCAACACCAACTTCACCTCCATGATGGGCATTATGGCCTGGCTCTACCTCATTTACGGCCTCATGCTGCTTTCCATGATTTATCTAAGCTGGACAAGTGAACGCAAAAGATGGCTGCGAAAATTGAGCTATCTGGCAGTTCCTTTTACGATCATGTTTGCCGGTGCCGAAGGTGCTTTATTTGGCGTCGTTGGCGCAAAGGCACTGTGGGAATCTGGGCTAACCCCCATCCTTTTCCTCATAGAAGGCGCATTGGCAGGCACAGCGGCCGTTATCGTCGGTTCCTTTCTTTTTAACAAGCTGGATCAAGCCAAAGTCGCCTATATGGGACGCATTATGCTGGGCTTGATTATTACGATACTGATTTTGGAGTGGGCAGATTATTCCGTTGCTCTCTATTCTGGCATTCCCTCAACGGCCGATGCCGTTCGCGGTATTCTTTTCGGTCAACATTGGTATGTCTTTTGGATAATCCATCTGCTCGTTGGCATGTTGATTCCCCTGCTGCTGCTGGCAATACGGCCGAAAAATATTCTAACCATTACGGGGGCTTCAGCCCTGCTGGTTGGCACAGCCATCGCCACCAAGCTCAATCTCATTATTCCTGCACAAGCACAGGCAGAAATTACAGGGTTAGAAACAGCCTTCACCGGCCCTGGCCTGACCTTCACCTATTTCCCCACGATGCCAGAATGGGCCTTGTTTATCTGGATCGGCTCCCTGGCCGTCATTCTCTTCCTCGCTGGCGAAGCCTTACTGCCCCGCCTAAAAAAGGAGGCAAAGTAACATGAACACAAATCCGAAACAACCTGAAACCTGCGGCCTCAATCGCCGCGATTTTCTAAAATATTCCGCAGCCATCACAGGCAGTGCCGCTCTGGTAGGCATGTTGCCGCACGCCGACAAGCTGTGGGCGCAGAGCGAAAGCGTTGATCCCTATGCGCTCAGTAATCCAGAGCATGTGCTGTACAGCATCTGCCTTAACTGCCACAACGCCTGCCCCATCAAAGCAAAAATTCAGGATGGCGTGCTGGTCAAAGTAGACGGCAACGGGTACACCCCGCAAAATATGCTCATTCCCCTGCCCGAAAACACGCCGCTGAGCGAAAGCGCGAAAGTAGACGCGCCCGTTTGCCCCAAAGGACAAGCCAGCGTGCAGGTCGTCTATGACCCGTATCGGCTGCGTAAAGTTCTCAAGCGCACGGGCAAGCGGGGTGAAAACAAATGGGAAGCGATTGATTTTAATCAAGCGATTGATGAGATCGTCAACGGTGGCGATCTGTTTGGCGAGGGCAAGGTGGATGGTTTGAAAGACATCTACAAGCTGCGCGACCCAGAGCTATCCAAAGAGCTGGCTGCCGATTCCTCGGCCGTTGCCGCTGGCGACATGTCGCTGGACGAGTTCAAGAGTAAACATGCCGCCCATTTGGATGTTCTCATTGACCCCGATCATCCCGACAAAGGGCCGATGAACAACCAGTTTGTCTTCTTGGGCGGACGGATTGAACACGGCCGTAAAGAGCTGTGCAAACGGTTCCTCTACGATGGCTTTGGCTCCACCAACTTCTATCTGCACACCACCATTTGTGAGCAAAGCCATCACATCGCCTACAAAATGATGTCTGGCAAGAGCCACATGAAAGCAGACACGATGAACACCGAGTTCATCATCTTCTTTGGCACCAGCCCGTTTGAGGCCAACTTTGGCCCCACCAACATGACGCCAAAAATCACGACCAGCATGGTAGATCGCGGTATGAAGATTGCGGTGATCGATCCTCGTTTGAGCAAAACGGCCGCTAAGGCATGGAAATGGCTTGCACCGAAACCCGGCACAGACGGCGCATTGGTCTTGGGCATGATTCGCTGGATGTTGGAAAATGAACGGTATGATGCCAATTATCTGGCCGCGCCCAACAAAGATGTTGCCAACGGCAATGACGAAACCAGCTTTAGCGACGCGACCCATTTGGTGCGACAGGACACGCTCACCTTCCTCAAGCCGGAAGATGCGGGGCTGGATGTGCCAAACGACGATGAGGGCAACCCGATTTCCAGCCGGGTGGTGATGATTGAAGGAACGCCGACGTTAAGCGCAACGGCCGTTTCCTTTGCTGATCTGTTCGTAGACGGTGAAATCAACGGCATTGCCGTTAAATCTGCCCTGCAAATGCTGCTGGAACAGGCACAGGAGATGACGCTGGACGAGTATGCCGAATTTGCAGGCATTCGCAGCCGCGACATCATCGAGCTGGCGGATGAATTTACCAGCCACGGCAAGCAGGCGGTCGCCGATCTGTATCGCGGCCCCGTGCAGCACACCAACGGCTACTACAACGCCCAGTCGATTATTACCCTCAACGTCCTCATCGGCAACGTGGATTGGAAAGGTGGATTGACCACTGGCGGCAGCCATTGGCACGAAGATGGCTCCAAAGGGGGCCCATTCCCTAAGAGCGTGGTCATCAATGCCCCCGGCGGCCTGAAGAAATTCGGCCTCCACGTCAACCGCGAAGGAAATACCTACGAGAAAAGCACCCTGTTTGATGGCTATCCGGCAAAACGGCCGTGGTATCCATTCACGGGCGAACTGTACCAAAATGTCATCCCCAGCGCAGCCGACGGCTATCCCTATCCCATCAAAGCGTTGTTTACCAACAAAGGCACCGTTGCCTTTGCCTCCCCAGCGGGGCATAAGCAGATAGAGATGTTGGCCGATCCCAAGGTCATCCCACTTTTCATTGCTTGTGACATTGTGGTTGGCGAGACCTCCATGTACGCCGACTACATCATCCCCGACATCACTTATCTGGAACGGTGGGGCATCTCGCACACCTCTCCCGACGTGGTTACCAAAATGTCGAAGGTGCGCCAGCCGCTGATTGCGCCGCTGACGGAAACGGTGACGGTGGACGGCGAAGAAATGCCCATCGGCATGGATACCTTCCTCATTGCCGTTGGCAAGCAGCTTGGGCTGGCTGGCTTTGGCAAGGATGGCTTGGGCGACGGTTGGAATTTTGACCGGATGGAGCATTATTTCTTGGCAATGTGTGCCAATTTGGCCTACGGTGACAAGGATGATGGCTCGGAGATGTTACCCGCAGCCTCTGACGAGGAGATGCGTATTTTCCGTGCAGCACACGCCCATTTGTCCAAAGCGGTTTATGATGAGGCGGTGTGGAAAGCGGCTGTTCCGGCAGAGTTGTGGCCGAGTGTTGTCTACCTGATCAATCGCGGCGGCCGTTTTGAAGCGGCCGACAAAGCGTACAAAGGGGACAAAATGGCGCATCAATGGAAAGGTCAATGGAACCTGTACGTGGAGAAGGTAGCCAAAGGCAAGAACGCGATGAATGGTGAAAACTTCAGCGGTCTACCTCAGGTAGAATCGGTGTTGGATGCGGCTGGCAACGAATTGAACGATGATGGCGATCTGACGCTGATTACCTACAAAGAGGTCACGGGTGGGCAGTCCCGAACGGGCGGCGCACATTGGACAACGGCCGTTTTGCCTGAAAACTTCATCGCCATCAACACTGTAGACGCTAACCGTCTTGGATTGGCAACGGGTGACGAGGTGCGAATCATTGGCCCCACCTTTACAGAACCGATGACCCTAGCCGACGGCAGCATCTTTGACACTGTGGGCAAGATCAAGGTGATGGAAGGGATTCGGCCAGGTGTGGTTGCCGCGTCCTGGAGTTACGGCCATTATGCGTATGGTGCCAACGACATTGTGGTCAACGGCGAAACGATCAAAGGCGACCCGCGTCGTAAAACGGGCGTGGTTCCCAATCCAGCCATGCGGCTTGATCCGGTTGTGGGCGATGTTTGCCTGACTGACCCCATTGGCGGCAGCGCTAGCTTCTACGACACGTTGGTGCGGTTGGAAAAAGTATAACTGATTGGGTAATTGAGTAATTGGGTAATTGGTAATTGAGCAATTACTAATTACCAATTACCCTTCACCCCCATGAACCTCCTCCTCGCCTTCACCCCTTTCCACACCCCCGCTTCACCACCGTTTGGACTCGCTTGCCTCAAAGGGGCATTGGCTAAAGCGCGACCGCAAACGGCCGTTTCCGTGCGTGATTGGAACCTGGCCTTTTTTCGCCGCTGGCTAAACGGGGAGATGCCCGACCTCTGTCATCTGCATCCCAACCATCTGCTGGGAACCGTCTGTCCGTCGCTGCTGCTGCAAAATGGGCTGGGGGCGCGTATTCTGACCGATTTGTGCCACCTGCCCACCACGCCAGACGAACAGGCAACCTACATGCAGGCGGCCCGCATTTTGGACGATGTGTACAATCGGCTGGCCCATTTTTATCACGACATCCTCTTTCCGGTGGTCGAAGGGCGACAAAAATTGAGTCGCCAGGCGGCCGACGCTCTGTTTGGGGCAGAGCTGGCTGAAATTGAAGCAGTGCAGCCCGATGTCGTCGGCTTTTCCATTTTGGCAGAGCAAAATTTGCTCTACGCGCTGGCGTTGGGGCAGGTGATTAAACAGCGATTTAACATACCTATTATGCTGGGCGGGGCGATGATGTCCCATTTAGACCCGGTGGAGCTGTTGACGGCCTATCCCTGGCTTGATTTTGTCTTTTTTGGCGAGGCGGAAGGCTCGATTGTGGCATTTGTGGATGCGTGGCCGTCACAGGAGTTTCGCGGGATTGGCGGATTGGCCTGTCGAGAAAACGGCCGTATCGCCCAACACCAACACGCCCTCCCGCTGGACATCAGCCAACTGCCGCACCCCGATTTCAGCGATTACGCGTTCGACGATTACATCGCCCCAGAGCCAGTGCTGCCGATCATCACCAGTCGGGGCTGTTATTGGGGTAAGTGTACTTTTTGCAGCCACACACGGCCGTATGGCCCTGTCGTGCGCGTGCGTCAACCGCAAGCGGTCATTGATGAAATGGCGCATCAAATTGAACGGTACGGCGCACGCCGCTTCTTGTTCGTCGATGAAGCGATCTCGCCGCGCATGATGCGCCACCTCAGCCAGATGATTCTGGATAGAGGGTTAGACGTGCAGTTTGGCATGGAGGGGGTGCGCGTGGAGGAGGCGTTTGATGCCAATTTGCTGCGGCTGGCGCGGCGGGCGGGACTGCGCTGGGTCTACGTGGGCATCGAATCGGCCAACCAGCGGCTGCTGGATTTGATTGAAAAGGGGATCACGATTGAGCGGGTGGAACGGTTTATTGAAACCTGCCGCGAGGTAGGCATCATACCCCAATTGTCGTTTATTGTGGGTCTGCCCAGCACGACGGAGGCGGAACTGCGGGAGGAGATTGCTTTCCTGAAGCAGCATCCGATGGACAGTTCGTCGTTTGTGTTGATGCTGGGGTCGCCGCTGCATATGCGAGCGGCAGAATTTGGGGTGCGCGTGGAGGATAAGCAACTGCTGTACGCCACGCCCAACGGCATTGTCCAGGCGCCTCGCTTTTATTTCACCACAGAGTCGGGCTTGTCGCCCGTAACGGCCGATGCCCTCGTGGAAGCATCCGGCCCCTACCCTAAAATGCGGCCCCACCTGGGCGAAGTTCACGCGCTGCTGCTGGGGGACACCAAATTCTTTGACTCGGATGCCCGTCCACCAGCCCCAGCGACGGGGGAGGAGATTGCGTTGCAAACGTTGGGGGCGCAAAAACGGGCGGGGGATGTAAACGGCCGTTGGTTTTTGCACACGGCGGGCTGTCTGGAAGCGGCGGGGCGGCTGGAGGAAGCGGCGACGATTATTCAGGCAGGATTGGCCGCCAATGGTCGCCATTCTGTTGAGCGGGACGGGTTGGCGCTGCACGCGGCGACGCTGCTCAATCAATCTGGACAGCATCAGCAGGCGTTGGGCATGTTGGGGAAGGGAAACGGCCGTCGCGCACCCATCCCAGCAGCGTGGCGCGGCGAACGGGCGCGTGCCTGGTTTGCCCTGAACAAGCCCGCCAAAGCCGCCCGCGAAATTAAATCCATGCTCAAAGCGGGGCATGAGATGTGCTGGATTTATCACATTCAGGCATTGTGCTACGAGCAGTTGAATCGGCCTCAGGAAGCGTTGGCGGCGTTGGAGAAGGCGGAAGCCCGCGATTGGCTGGAGCCGTAGATTAACGAAACGAGGGCGCGTTGCCTACAAAAAGTGAACCGTTTGGTAGATGCTGAGACGGAATTGGCAGCGGCAAAACGAAAACGTCGTTATTTGGGAGAACTTGATGACTGATTTACAAACATTACTTGAGGAATCGTCGGCGAGACACCGACATTTGTGTCCGCGTCAAGTGTTGGGGGCGCGGATTGGATTGGCGGGTGCGGCGGCATTGGGCTTGGCACTTCCGCGCCGGGATAAACGGCTGCTGGTGATTGTGGAAACGGATGGCTGTTTTGCCGATGGCGTGGCGGTGGCGACGGGATGTGACATGGGTCATCGCACGCTGCGGCTGGCGGATTATGGCAAAATTGGGGCGACGTTTGTGGATGTGAAGACGGAAACGGCCGTTCGCGTCTTTCCTCAGCTCGACGTGCGCCAAAAGGCGCGGCTGTATGCCCCGGAAGAAAAGAAGCATTATTTTGCCCAACTGGTTGGCTACCAGCGGATGCCAGACGATGAATTGCTGCATATCCGTGCGGTGCGGTTGACAACATCGGTGCAGCAAATTGTCAGCCGTGCGGGGGTGCGGGTGAACTGTGCCGTTTGTGGCGAGGAGATCGTTAATGAGCGGGAGGTGATGGTGGGGAAACGGCCGTTATGCCGCGCCTGCGCCGAACTAGCCTATTATGCAGAGGCAGAAACAGACCTGTTTGTCTTCGCCGAGGCTGCTTTAGCTGACCATCGTCACCCGTAAAAGGTGATGATTCACCGTTGGGTGTGACCTGCCAACTATTTATAATAAGATGAATGAATTCATCAACTGTTACAAAAAACGTGTTAAAACAGGTTAAAAAGCTGTTTTTCAACCTGCTTCAGCAGGTTTTTTATAGCAGACGCCGGATTTATCCGGTGGAAAAAGGAAAGCCACAAAAAACACAAATCCCAGATTTTTGCAAGATGCTTATGAATCTTATGAACCGTTTTCTACCAACCCTGTTGCTCATTTTTTTGATAGGCTGTAACGTAACGCCGACGAATACGGCCGTTATCCAACTCTCCAGCCTACAACCCTTACCACAAGCCCAAGCCACCGAGGTAAAACCGCTGCGGGTTGCTGTTGCGGCCATCATTTCTCCACAAGGCACGGTCGATAGCTACACGCCGCTGCTAGACTATTTGAGCGTCAAGCTGCAGCGACCCGTCCAGCTTGTGCAGCGTCGTACCTATGCCGAAGTGAACGAACTGGTCAAAACCGGGGATGTTGATTTGGCCTTTGTTTGCACCAGTGCCTATATTGCTGGCAACCGTGATTTTGGAATGCAGCTGCTGGCTGCGCCACAGGTGCAGGGCGAGACGGTTTACCATTCCATCCTCATTGTGCCAACAGACAGCCCAACGCAGACGGTGGCTGATTTGCGCGGCAAAGTCTTTGCCTTTACAGACCCCATCTCCACGACTGGACGCAATTACCCGCTCTTTTTGATTCAACAGATGGGGGAAACGGCCGAATCCTTTTTTAGCCGCACCTTTTACACCTACAGCCACGATGACGCGATTCGTGCCGTTGCCAATGGGGTGGCCGATGGCGCGGCTGTAGACAGTTTGGTCTATGCCTTTGCCATCGAGCGGGAGCCGGAATTGGCACAAAATACGCGCATTATCCACCAATCTCCCGCTTTTGGGATGCCACCCGTTGTTATCGGGCCCGGTGTACGGCCGCAGTTGGCGGATGAATTGCAGACGCTTTTGTTGCAAATGGCATCCGATCCTGTTGGACGTGTCGCTTTACAGCAGGCTGGTTTTGAGCAGTTTGTGTCGGTAGCGGATGCGGCTTATGATTCGGTGCGTCAGTTGGAAACGGCCGTTAACCCATGATCAGTAAAAGCAGCCGCTTACCCGTCGAGAAAGCCCCAGAGCGCATCACAAGCGTTCCGCTGAACCGATTCCGGCACATTGCCGGAGCCGTCAGTGTGCGTACCAAAATATTGGGCATCGTGTTGGGATTGGTGCTGCTGCTAGGCTTCGTCACCACTTTTCAGGTGCGCGTCATGTCGCGTCAGGCACTCATCAATCGCCTTCAAGACTCTAGTATTTCGACGGCACGCGATTTGGCTGCCCGGGCGACAGACTTAATTCTGATCAACGATCTGTACGCTTTGCATCAACTGCTGGAAGAAACGCAGGTCAATAACCCAGATGTGCGCTACGCTTTTATTACGGATGCAAATGGGGATGTGCTGGCACACACCTTTGGCAATGGGTTTCCGGCGGACTTGCTGGCGGCAAATGAAATCAGTGGGGACGAGCATCACAGCGTGGTGGCTTTACAAACGGATGAGGGGGTGGTGTGGGATACGGCCGTTCCCATTTACGACGGTCGCGCTGGCATTGCCCGCGTTGGCTTTTCTGAAGCGTCTGTGCAGAGTACGGTCGAGACGATGATTGGACAAATGATGTTGACAACGGTCGTTGTCTCGGCGATTGGCATTGCAGCGGCCGTTTTGCTTACCTGGGTGGTCACACGCCCTATTTTGGTTCTGAAAACGGCCGCTGAAGCCGTCGGGCGCGGAGATTTTGATCAGCAAATCACCCCCTGGGCCGATGATGAAATTGGCGATCTGGCCGTTGCCTTTAACAGCATGACAACCGACCTGGCTCAGGCGGAGAAGGAACGGGGCGAACGGGAGCAGCTGCGGACGCAGCTTTTGGAAAAGGTAATTGCCGCTCAGGAAGATGAACGGCGGCGCATTTCCCGCGAGCTGCATGATGAAACGGGGCAAGCACTTACCTCGCTGATGGTGCGGATGCACACGATGAAGCAGCAGTGTACCGTGCCGGAACTGAAGCCAGAAATTGAACAGTTGCGCCAGTTGGTTGTGCATACGCTAGACAATATTCATAATCTTTCGATGGAATTACGCCCCAGTGCGCTGGATGATTTGGGGCTTGAAGCAGCGTTGGAACGGTATGTGCAAGATTATAACCAGCGGTATCCGGTGCAAGCTGATTTGTTGGTGCGGGGACAAGATGGGGAGCGACTACCGCCGCCGGTGGAAACGGCCGTGTACCGCATTGTGCAAGAAAGCCTCACCAACATTGCCCGCCATGCCCAGGCAAAACATGCCAGCGTGCTGTTGGAAAAGCGAAACGGCCGTATTCGGGTCATCATTGAAGACGACGGCATTGGTTTTGACCTGCAACGAGCGGCTAAAAATGAACGATTAGGGCTGTATGGCATGAGCGAACGGGCCGAACTGCTCAACGGCACGCTCACCATCGAATCAACGCCGGGGCAATGAACCAGCATCTTTGTCGAGGTGCCGCTGTGACCCCCATTCGCATTTTGCTGGCGGATGATCACGCCGTTTTGCGCTCTGGATTGGCAATTCTGCTTAACACACGAGACGACATGACGGTTGTCGGTGAAGCCGCCGACGGCGCAGAGTTGCTGCTTCAAGCCGTCGATTTACAGCCCGATCTGATACTGCTCGACCTTTCCATGCCCCGTCTAGGCGGACTGGACGTGTTACCCCTCCTGCAACAAAAAGCAGCCAATGCCCGCGTTCTCATCCTGACCATGCACGACGACGAAAGCTATTTGCGACAGGCATTAAAGGCGGGTGCAGCCGGATATGTGCTTAAAAAAGCGGCCGATGTCGAATTGATTACCGCTATTCAAGCGGTCATGCGCGGCGATGTGTATATTCACGCCTCCATGACCAAAGCGTTGCTCACCGATATGGTCTCAGCCAAGCAGCCAGATGGCGCGGAGAATCGTTGGGAGACGTTGAGCGACCGCGAGCAAAATGTCCTGCGTCTGGTGGCACTCGGCCATACCAGCAAAGAAATTGCGGATCAGCTCTCATTAAGCGTCAAAACAATTGAAACATACCGTGGCAGAGGCATGGAAAAGTTAGGCTTGCACAGCAGGGCGGCACTGGTGCGTTTTGCATTGGCAAATGGTTTGCTGGAGTAACAAGTATGGCCTTTTGGGAACTCAGGAGGAGGGGAGGCTTTAGCCGTAACATGTGCTGCGAGAATTGGCTAAAGCCTCCACGCTTAATTAAAATATAGGATCAACGATTGCCATCCGGCCAGACCAAGACGGGGAAATTAACCACAATGCCTGGCTCTGTAATTGTCACTTCGCCGCTTGATTCGGCCTCTTTTAACTCAGCCACGGAGAGTAACTCGCGGGGTGTTTTGCCCTCGTTCCACGCCACCAGAAGCACATTGCGTAACGGCCGATACCCCGCATCTCCCGGCACGGAATCAAAAATATCCCGTTGGAAACCAAACGGGCCATACCCGTCTAGCCCGTCTGACAAGCCGTTGGTAAAGACGTACAGGATTGCCAACGCTGATGGGGGCGCATCAGCCAACTCTGGCACTAGAAACACCTGCGGGCCACCCATCATTTCTGTCAACATTGTCGTCACATCCGGGTCGGACGTTTCGGTATGCACAAAGAGAACGGTCTCCCCTTCGTATAGCCCGCCAACGAGCGGCGCATATTGCTGCGTACTGCCATCCATTGCGCCATCGGCGGCGCGGCTGCCGTCAGGCCAAATCATCACGGGGAAGTTGACCACAATGCCCGATTCGCTGATTGTGATCTCGCCGTTTGCTTCCGCTTCTTGCACCTGTGCCACCGTCCGCAGTTCACGCGCCGTTTGACCTTCGTTCCATGCCACTAACAGCACATTACGAAACGGCCGATAACCAGCATCCCCCGGTATCGAATCAAAAATATCTTGTTGGAAGCCAAAAGGGCCCATCCCTTCTAGGCCGTTGGTAAAGACGTATAAATCAGCCAATGCAGAAGGAGGCAGGTCGGCCAATTCTGGCACCAAAAGGACTTCTGGGCCGCCCATCATCTCGGTGAGCATGGTAGATACGCCTTCGTCAGAGGTTTCGGTGTGAATGAAGAAGACGGGGCCATCTTCGTAGATGCCGCCAACCAATGGGGCGAACTGTTCGGCGGCGTGTTCGCCATCCCCCATGCTTTCCATGTTGTCCATTGCATCTGGTGTTTGGGTAGGAACGGCCGTTGGCTCAACTGTCGCCGATGTACAAGCAGCAGCCACAAACAATAAAATAACAATGCCCAACAAAAACTTACCTTGATTTTTCATAGATTTCTCCTAGCTAAACCTCCCGGAGGTTCCATCCATATAGACCTTTTCGGGTGAAAACCTCCGGGAGGTTGGTTTCTAAATGATGTTTTTCTGTTCCTTCAACTTACTCCCGCGATGAACCAGGCCATACAACAGAAGTGCCCCAGCCACCCGCAAACTGGCGGATGTGAGCCGCTTCTCCCAAGTGAGGTCGCAGTTTTGCCACCTCCACAAACCGCACCAGAAACAGCGGCCCCAACAGCTTGGCAACAATCCCCATCAGGTAGGACGGCCGTGACCAGAACAGGATAATCAGGACGCCATCCTTCTTTAGAACCCGACGGGCTTCAGCAAACATCGGCTGCGGCGGCGACAAATGGGACAGTACCCAAGTTGATAACACCAGATCAAAGCAGTGATCGGGGAAGGGTAACTGGCGCATATCGCCGCGACAAAAGCTGGTCAAATGGAAATCATCAGATTTTGTTTGGGCGCGTGCCAGCATGGCTGGTGTCAGATCAAATCCGGTGTAGCTGGCAAAGGGAAGTGCCACTCTTTGCAGCCGTTCTAAATTGATGCCTGTACCACAGCCTAAATCCAGAATATTCGTCTCTGGCGTTAGCCAATGGGGCAAAACCTCTTGCTCCAGATAAGCTTCGGCTCGACCCATGACCCATTTTGCCCACACAGGGCGCGTGCGGTCGTAGAGTGGTGCCATCCAGCTGTACGCGGTTACAATATTCATGCGATTATCGTTTCACCAAACGGCCGCCAAACGAGTTGAGCAGCACCAAGCTGACGCTGGCGACCATCGCCGCCATTGCCCAGCCGGGACGCACCAAGCCCGTTACCGCCAGCGGTACGCCAATGCCGTTAAAGGCAAAGGCCAGCCACAAATTTTGCACCGTTTTTTTGTAGGACGAACGGCCGATTTCAATCGCATCGACAATCGCCCCCAACCGTTCCCCCGTTAGCACAATATCGGCCGCTTCGATGGCGATGTCTGTGCCTGCGCCCGCTATGCCCACATCCGACTGCATCAGGGCGGGTGCGTCGTTAATGCCGTCGCCCACCATCAGCACGCGATGGCCCGCCGCCTGTAGCTGGCGCACCTTCTCCGCCTTTTCTCCCGGCAGCACCTCGGCAAAGATTTCCGTGATGCCCACCTGCGCCGCCACCGTCTCTGCCGTGCGTCGATTGTCGCCGGTGAGCATCACTGGCTCAATGCCTGCGTCACGCAGCCGCGCAATGGTGGCGGTGGCGTCTGGTTTGATGGCGTCGCTGATGGCGATCAGTCCGGCGGCAATGCCGTCTTGGGCAATGGCAACGGCCGTTTTCCCTTCCGACTGCATCCGCTGCAAATCCGCTTCCAATTCCGTTAAATCCACACCCTGCTCTCGCAAAAAACGAGGACTGCCAATCAAAATCTGTCGTCCAGCAACCGTCGCCTGCACGCCCCGCCCGGGTATTGCTTCAAATTCATCAAATGTAGCCAAATCAAGCCCTTGCTCCCGCGCCGCGTCCACAATCGCCCCTGCCAGGGGATGCTCTGAAGCGATTTCGACGCTGGCGGCAAGTTGCAGGATTGAGAACCCCGGTTTCTCTAAGAAACCGGGGTTCTGGATAACTTCTACCACACTCGGCTTGCCCGCGGTAATCGTCCCCGTTTTGTCCAGAACGGCGCGGCGCACATCTTTGAGCGTCTGAAACGCCTCGCCAGAGCGCATGAGGATGCCCTGTTTGGCCGCCTCGCCGCCGCCGCGAATCATCGCCAGCGGCGTTGCCATGCCCAGGGCGCAGGGATAGCCCATCACCAGCACCGCCAGGGCGGCAAAAATGGCGCGAGTCCAATCCGGCGTGCCGCCGAACAAGGCCGCGCCCACCGTCCACAGCAAAATTGCCAGCCCGCCAAAGAGCAGTACGCCGGGAACAAACCATTGCAGGATGCGGTCAACCAGTGCCAAAATGCCTGGCTTCATCGCCCGTGCTTCTTCGATATGGTGCGCCACCTGGGTCAAAAAGGAGTCGTCGCCCACTTTGAGGACTTCGACGACGAGCGTGCCGTTTTGGTTGATGGAGCCGCCCGTTACGTCGTCGCCGACGGTTTTGCTGACGGGAATCGGTTCGCCTGTGATCAAGCTTTCGTCGATGGCGGAACGGCCGTTTTGGATACGGCCGTCTACCGGCAGCGACTCCCCCGGACGCACGCGCACCAAATCCCCCGGCTTTATTTGCTCAATGGGAACTTCTTGGATACGGCCGTTTGCCAAAACAAGGCGAGCGGTGGCGGGCTGCAACGCCAGCAAGCTGCGCACCGCTTCCGATGCCCGCGTTCGCACCAGCAGCGATGCCCAGCCAGAGAGCAAGTGGTAGGAGGTGATGTAAGTAGCGACGGCGAAAAAGTCGGGGGCGGGAAAAAGGGGATTGCTAATGCCGATGACGCCGCCAATCAGCCCCGCAAACGCGCCAAACTCTAGCAGAACGTGCTGGTTAAGAATGCCGCGCCGCAGCGACTGCACCGCCATCACCAGAATGTGCCAGCCCGCGCCAAACGTCGTCAGCAGGGCCATCACAATCATCGTAGGCTGGAACCACAGTTCGCGGAAGCCAATCCAGCGGGCAATCATGATGATGGTCGTGATCAGTGTAAAAATCCCGGCGGCGATGAGCCGATTTTTGGCTTGACGCAGCTCCGCTTGCTGTTCTTCAAAAGCACGCACCTTGTCGCTGTCGCGCACGCTGTACCCAATTTGGCGCAGGGTGTCGCGCAGTTCGGTGGGGGTGCGCCGCGCCGGGTCGTACTCGATGAGGGTTTCTTCATGGGCTAGGCTGACGTGAACAGCCGTTACTCCCTCCATCCGCCCCAACGCCTTCTCAATCGTCATCGTGCAAAATGAGCAAGCCATGCCGCCAACCTTAACCTGTAATTTTTCTGTTCTTTCTGCCGTCATGCTAATGAACTCCAAGATAAATAACCTCCCGGAGGTTCCGAAACCTCCGGGAGGTTGAGACTTGCGTCTGAGTATATCGTTTCCAGTAACTGGAAGGTCAAATTTTGTCACCGCCCCAAATAATTTTTCGGTTGAAAATGGCCGTTGACAAAAACAACAATTCAATATACTATTCAATAAATCTATTGAATAGATGGATAGTATGAAAATGAACAGGACAAACAACCCAAAACGCCCTCAAAAAGAACAGCTTTACACCCTCTTTAGCCAAATAGCGGCGGCCATGGCCAACCCCCATCGGCTGGAACTGCTGGATTTGTTGGTTCAAGCGTCGCGCACCGTCGAAGAACTGGCGCAAGAAGCTGAAATGAGCGTCGCCAACACCTCACAACATTTGCAACGGCTCAAGCAAGCCCGGCTGGTAATCAGCCAAAAAGAAGGACTGTACGTGCGCTACCGGCTGGCAGACCCGACCGTTGCCCGCTTATGGCTACAGTTGCGGGCGGTGGCCCAGCAGCAGTTGGCCGAAGTAGACCGCGCCCTAAACGCCTACCGCCAGCAGCGAAACGAGTTTGAAAACGTCTCCGCCGAGGAGCTGCGAACGCGGCTGCAAAATGACGACGTTATTTTGCTCGATGTGCGTCCGGCGGTGGAATACAAAAACGGCCACCTGCCCGGCGCACGCTCAATGCCGCTGGAGGAGCTTGAGCAAGCGTTAGCCTCGCTGCCGGACGACAAAACAATTGTCGCTTACTGCCGTGGCCCTTACTGTGTTTATGCGGATGATGCGCTCGGTATTTTGGCGGCAAACGGCCGTACCGTCGCTCGTCTGGAAGAAGGGGTGCTGGAATGGCAGCAGGCAGGGTATGAAATAACCAACCTCCCGGAGGTTCCAAAACCTCCGGGAGGTTTTTTCTAAGGAAACAAAGATGAGTGAAACAGTATCAACCCGCATCCAGCTGGGACTGCGTGAAAATTGGCAGCAATTTACCCTACTCATCATCGTCAACGCTTTTGTAGGAGCGATGGTGGGGCTGGAACGCACCGTTGTCCCCCTGATTGCCGAAGAGGAGTTCGGACTGGTGTCACGCACCGTGATCCTCTCATTTTTGATCAGCTTTGGCGTGGTTAAGGCGATTACCAACCTCTTTGCCGGCCGTTTGGGGGATAAAATCGGCCGTAGACCGATATTGATTGTCGGTTGGCTCTTTGCCCTGCCAATTCCCATCCTCATTATTTTAGCGCCTAGCTGGGGCTGGATTGTTTTTGCCAATGTCCTGCTGGGGATTAACCAAGGGTTGTGCTGGTCGACCACCGTCATTATGAAGATTGATCTGGTTGGCCCCAAGCAGCGAGGGCTGGCGATGGGGCTAAATGAGTTTGCCGGGTATTTGGCGGTATCGCTATCGGCGTTGATGACGGGGTATTTGGCAGCGAATTTTGGCATACGGCCGTTTCCCTTTTACCCTGGCATCCTGTTTGCCATTTTAGGGCTGTTACTCTCTATTTTCTTCGTGCGCGAAACACGGCCGTTTGCCCAACTGGAAGCCCAAAATGCCAACACCTCCGCCACAGAGCCGGATGAACAACCCTCCTTCGCCCAGATTTTGCTGCTGACCAGTTGGAAAAACAAAACCCTCTTTTCCGTCAGTCAGGCGGGCATGGTCAACAACTTGAACGATGGCATGGTCTGGGGGCTGCTGCCGCTCTTTCTCATCGGGTATGGCCTCTCCCTGAAGCAGATTGCTATCTTGGCCGCCACCTATCCCGGCGTGTGGGGCCTGAGCCAGTTGTTTACTGGCGCACTCAGCGACCGCTGGGGACGCAAATGGCTGATCGCAACTGGCATGTGGACACAGGCGGCGGGAATTGGACTGCTGGTTATCGGCCGTACTTTTAACGTTTGGCTGGGCGGGGTTGTCCTGCTTGGTTTTGGCACGGCGATGGTCTACCCGACGCTGCTGGCGGCCATTTCCGACGTGGCCCATCCAGAATGGCGCGGATCGGCCGTTGGCGTTTATCGACTGTGGCGGGATGGTGGCTATGCCGTGGGAGCCTTGCTGGCGGGGCTGCTGGCCGACGCTCTGGGCATCCCAACGGCCATTGCAGCCATTGGCGGATTGACCTTGCTTTCTGGCCTCGTTGTGGCTGGCGTGATGCGGGAAACGCTGGAAAAATAAACAGAAACCGAGTTTCTTAGGTTCTCTATTTGATTTGTTGATTTTCAATGAGATGGCAGACGCAATTTTTGTTGGTAATCACATTCAGGGAAATAGATTGAGCCAGCTGTTCGATCTCTTCTAATTCACGCCGGAGCTGGTTCA
>JAJRVV010000089.1 GCA_024277135.1 Chloroflexota bacterium
GGAAGGTGACGATGAGGATTTGTTGACCGGCGTTGGGGTTGATACGGCCGTCGGCGATGATCTGGGCCGCCAATAGGGAGAGGGTGAAGGTTTTGCCGCTGCCGGGGACGGCGCTGATGGCGAGACGGCCGTGTTGGTAGTTGAGGATTTCGGCCTGGGCGGGGCGTAAGCGGAGGGGTGTGGGATTGGGAGGGGGAGGGGACATGGTTATAATTGTGAATTGTGAATTGCTAACCGCTTATGAAATCCTTGTTCAAGCTCCTCGTATCACTCTCTGTTTTACTGGTTCTGTTGTTTCTGGTCAATAAAGATGATGAAGTTGGGGCGTAGTCGTGTTCGCTTGGCCGCGCCATCACAGCTAAAAAAGAAAAGACCCTGGAACGCCAGATGCCCCAGGGTCTTTAAGGTTGGCGTAACCAAGCGAGATCGCCTAGTTGGTTACCCAGTTGATCGCGGCGTCAAATAACGCCCAGCCGTCGGTGTTGAGATTGGCTGCGGTCGTGTCTTCCAGGAAGAACATCAATCGGCGGGCCGGAGCATTCAAGTTGTTGTACATGCCGGCGCCCGTGTCGTAGCCATAGATCACATATCGGTTGGAATTGTTGTCAATGGTGGCGATACCGATGGCATTGTTGTTAGGCTCTCCATAAGAAAAGGTGCGGTTCGAGGTGACCACAGTGACCAAACCGGAAGAAAGACCGGCTGCCAGTGGGTGACTGCTATTGACGATGTTGATTTGAGTTTCATTGTTGTCCGTTCCCCGGTTGTTGCCGCTCACCATTCTCATATCATCTTGCAGCGCCTGCTCCCACAGCATGACGGGAACGGTCACATTGCGGAATTTGTTGTTGACATTGCTGGAACCGACTGTGGAAGAGATGAGTACCAATGCTTTGCCAATTGAGTTGGAAGTGGTAGAAGCGGAATCGTCAATTACGGTGACGGTGTAGCCTAGGCTGAGGAGTTGGTTGTAGACGGCCGTGTCCCCGCTGTTCAGGCTGGTGTTGCCGACCACAAACAAGATATCGCCCATAGCCGATGGCGTGTCGGTCGGTATAGGCGTATCGGTCGGCGTAGGCGTTGGCGTGGCCGTTGCCAGCGACAAGGTAAACAGGCGGATGAAGTTGATCTTGTTGTTGCTCGATCCGGCGCCGTTATTAACCGTGATACGGCCGTCGTTCACCGTCACGGTAACAAAGCCTTCATCCCACCGATTGCTATTGGTGGGGGTAAAGTTGACGGCCGTAACGCCTTCCACGTTGATGACGTGGGTGCTGTTGGTGTAGCTTGGGTCTCCGGCCGTCAGGCACGCTTCATAGACGCCGTTTGGCGCCGCGATTTCCCAGAAATAGGCGCTGCCCAGTTGCATATGATTGAGCGTGTCATAACGCTGATCTGGCGATAAGCCGTTGTTTCGATCTCGAGTATTGCCGGTATTATTGGCATTCCAACCATAGGTAAAGCCATTACCGCGTGACCCAAAAGTCTGACCGCCATCCACTAAATAGCCGGTGGGGACGCTGGCGGAGGTTGGTTGAAAATTAACCTCTGCATACAGGGCGCCGGTGGGGGCGCAGACGGGCGACGGTGTGGGCGTGACGGTTGGCGGTTGAGCGCCGGCGCAACCCCCCGGTGCGGCGCTGGTCGCCGGGCCGGTGACGGCGCTGCCGTTGGCTGCCACACTTGAGGATGTGCTCAGCATCACCCGGTCTACGATCATGCCGTCTTCCCGCATCCAGACGTTGAAGGTGTGTTGGCCGGGGGAGAGGTTGACGGGCGCGCTCCACATGCGCCAGGCAAAGGCGGTGTTGAAGCCGGTGAACCCGGTGCCGCTCAAGGTGATGGCGTTGTTGTTGAACCCGGCGTGAACCGAGTCGTCTGCGCCGCCGTTTTCAGCGCGGCCGCGGACGTACATGTAGTAATTACCGGCTGTGTTGATGCGAATTGAATAATTCAATATCGGCCCGTTTTGGGTAAGTCCCATATTGTCGCCGCTGTTGGCCAGCGCAATCATAGCGCCATTAGCAGTGTAGCCGCTGTACCCCTGGGTGGCAAACCAGACGTTGTTGGCGCCGGCCCCTGTGCCGGCCGTCTGGCTGGCAAAGTTTTCGGCTTCGATGACGACCAGACCGCCGGCTTCTTGATATTCACAAGAGGCGAAGGGGGGCGTTGCGGTTATGGTTGGCGTTGAGGTGTCTGTGGGGGTTGGAGTATTGGTGGGCGTGCTGGAGACCAAAGGCGTGTCGGTAGGGATGGGGGTGTCTGTCGCCGTCGGCGTGACGCTGGGGGTGATGCTGGGATCGGTGGTGCTGGTGGGCAGCGGCGTGGGCGGCGGCGTGAATCCTGATAATGAAGGCGGCGCCAGAGCGGCCTGCTCCACCATACGGGAGAAAGTGTCCCGGATCATCGGTTCCAACACTTGAATGATGGCGACGATGGCGATGCCGACGAACATGAGGATGATGACATACTCTACGATGCCTTGCCCGAATTGGGGGGCACGGCCGTGATGATGATTACCTTGGGATTTTGTTTTTTGTCGGCGCATGTTATGCCTCCTCGTGTAAATAAACCTCCGGGAGGCTTCGTAAATAGCCTCAATCATGCTCAAAACCTCCCGGAGGTTGGTTAGAGGAAACGGCCGCGCGCCACATCCTCTAGCTCCAGCTCAAAGCTATTTAACTAAATAAGGCAGGCCGGTGACTCTGATTTCCCAGCCATAGGTGTCGGCGTTACCACCGATATAACGGGCCGTTAACCGGCCGCCATAGAAGGGGGTGCATTCATCCGGCGTGTTGCTGGGATTGGCCCAATCGCAGTTATCGGTGTCGCCGGGAATGGTGACTTGATAGGCCGGGTCTACCCATTGGGTCTGGCAACTGCCGGGCTTGCAACGGACGCCATCGGCGACGCCATCCGGATCGGTCTGGCCGCTGACGCCAAAGGTCTTGGACCAATCGCTTTCGGCAATCGAGTCGAAGTAGAAAACGATTGGGGGTTGGGCGCCGGCGTCAGAGTCGAACAGGCTGATAAAAACGCTTTCGCCGGCCAGTTCCGGCCCCACCCAAATGAGGGGGATGTCCACTGCATTGTTGTAATTGGAGTTCATAGGCAAGTTGCCCATGCCAAAAATGGTGACCCCCTTAGAGTTATGACTGGCGGGGTTATTGACGATCTGGATGTTGCGCGTGTTGACATCGGCGGAGATACTGCCGGTGTAATCCGGCCCGGCCCAAATTTCGAAACCGTTTTCAGAGCCGCCGGACACGGCCGTGACATCCAGATAAACATACCGGTTGCCCGTTCCCGGATCGGTGAGAATGCCGACCAGATCGGAAGCGATACTCAATTCAAAATCAGTCAGCGAATCGGCATCCACCGGCACATTGGCTAACTGGTCATAAATCATGGCGCCGCCGGGAGACACCCATTGCAAATCTGTCAGATGATTGCCCGAATCGCGCACGCCATCCCCGGTTTGTCCGGTGTATTTGGCCAAGTCCACCCGGCGAATGGTGCCGTCTGAATTTTGCACATAATAGTAAAGCTGGTAGACGGTGGCGGTGTTGTAAGCCTCGCTATAACTACTGGGCTGCCCGCAAGCGCCGGGGGTATTCGTGCCCCGGTTTTCATCTATGCGCATGAACCAGAAGGGATTCACATTGTCAATGGTAATGGGCGGACTGCCGGAGGGATCGACGATGGATAATTCGCCGGTGGGAATTAAGCAAGGGTTCCGCCGATTGGCGCTACTGCAAGACAAGGTTTGCGGCGTCAAAGAAAAACCGCCGTATTGGATGGCCGTGCTGGAGAAGGTGACAAGGGCGCTGTCGTCATCCGTGTTCATGGAATCGGGATCGAACAACTCCACCCGCAATACGTCAGACGGATAGTCGGGCGGAATGAGGATGCGATATTGGTAAGTGTAGAAGCCGGGCTGCCAGGGGCTGGTTGAGGGTGAATAAGGATCGCCGTAATTGATGCAAATGTCGGGGCCGAAGACAGCCTGGTTAGAAGTGGACAAAGCGCCAGATTCTACCCGGCGGCTGGCGTAGATGTCGGCCAGGGGGAAGTAAGCGGCCGTGGCCGATTTGGTGACATTGGCCACGTTCTGATTGATGAGCTGCAAGAAGAAAAGGTCTACCGGCCAGGTGACGGTGATGGCGTATTGGGTGGCGTTGAGGGCGCTGACGGAGCGGACGCCGGGCAGGGAGGGGGTGATGACCGCGGTAGGCAGGCCATTAGCCGCCAGGAATTGGGCCGCTTTGGTGTCGGCTGGCGTGGTAATGCCTTGAGGCACGCCGGTCAGTTCAGTCACAGCGGCCAAAGCAGCGGCATCCACGGCCGCTTGCAACTGGGTGCTGCGAGCAAAAATCACGCCCACATCCACCGCCAGACCGACAAAAGCCAGCAGTCCCACCATGAGGAAGGCGATGATGACGATGCTTTGCCCTTTCTCAGAAGCCGCTTCCTGTTTTTGTAAATGGAGCAAATCTTTTACCTTGTTCATAAGCGCTACCTTTATTACATCCTGTGACCGGCCGTTGGGCAGCCTGGTCGTTGTATGGCTGTAAAACGTAAGGAGCGATGCGGATGCTCCTTACGTTTTACAATGAAATCGGGATGAAATCAATCGCCCAATAGTGCCAGTACATCGGGATTATCTCGATGTTGATTAGGGCAACGTCTGACCGCAGGAGTCATCCCAACGGATGAACTCGGCCAAAATCCAGGAGCCTTGAGATTGATCCAGACTGTAGCCATGCAAACGGAAGATGGCAAATCCAGCGACTTTATACCAGCCATTGACGCCGGTTTGGCCGTTGGTGGTATCCCACACAATCAGGCGCAACTGTCTGTCCGCGGTGATGTGCCCATTGAGGACGTTTCGGGCGCCGTTGGAGTTGATGGAGCCGGTGCTGCCGGCCACCCAATCGCCCACGTTCAGTTCGCGGTCAGTGGGATCGCCTGGTTCCTGGTAACCGGCGAATTTGCCGCCGGGGAGAGGGGTGTAATTGGCGGAATCGCCCGGCCAGGCGAGGCTGTCGGCCAGGGTAGCGGCGCTGGGGCTGATGAGGGTGTTCCAAACCAACCAGCCAAAGTTGCCGGAGCCAAAGCCGTTCTGAACTTTGTAGATGTACCCTTCTTTGGCGTCAGCCAGCGGCACGTCAGGCACATGATTGAGGAAATCGGTGTAGTTTGGCAGCGGCGTTGGCGACTGATTGGAAAAATCACCCGGCGCCGGGAAGGGGTTGGAGCCTTGACCTACCGGGGTGACGGAACGAATCGCTTCGTGGACGGCGATGGGGAAAGCGTCGCAGCCATTGGTGGGTTCCAGCTTGACGCCGGTGATGCGCATCACATTCATGTCGCTGATGGAGTTGACTTGGGCCAGGGCCGGGATAGCGTCAAGACCCAGGATGGAGTCCACGTCATGGATGACGTAGGCGCCGGCAATCCGCAAATCCCCGGCATTGGCGATGGAGGTGGCTCCGGTCTGGTCTTTTTGCAGTTCGCCCAACACCTGGCTTTGGATGGCGCTTTCGTCAAGAGTGGCGGACTGCACCGTATTGGAAATGCCATATACATGCGTAAATGACCATTCATCGAAACTGTTGCCGTCAGCAGCGATAGCGCCGCGAATGGCCCATACATCCCAACGGTCTTCGTCTGTATTCAAGGTCTGGGTGATGGAGTTGAGAACGGCGATATCCATCCCGGCGTCATCGCCGCCGTTGGCGGCGAAGCGGGCGCCGACGCGGGCGGCGTTGCTGACCCGGTTTTGGGTGACGACGAGATTACTGACCTCGACCAACCCGGCCAGGATGATGATGAAGATGGGCAGGAACAAAGCAACTTCAACGAGGCTTTGTCCATGCTCTTTGCGTTGATTGCGCAAAAGTTGCTTAAACATTTTTACCTCCCGTACCTTTTCGGTACTGGTTAATAAGCCAGTGTTTGCCGGCATGATAAACTATTGGCTTGCGATGATTTGGCCGGACGTGGCGTCTATTTTGACAGTGAGGGCACGGCCGTTGGCCGGGGCAAAGAGGAGGATGAGCCATTCGAGACGGCCGTTTTCCTCATTGCTGTTCAAAATCATCGTCAGTGTACTGATTCCTTCTGTCTCTAAAAACTCGTCGCCGCCAGCTTCCAGAAATAAGGCCATGGCGTCTTTGCTGTCCAATTCCCAGGCGGTCACATCGGGAATGAGCGCGCCGGCAGCGGCGGCGCTGGAAACGAGTGCGGCGGTGTCTTCGGTGACGGCGATGGTGGCGTTGGCCCCCTGGCTGGGCGAAAAGAAGATGTAATTCCAGGTGGTTTCGCCGGCGAGCAATGTTTGTCTGTCGCTCCCCTGGGGCCAGGTGGCGTTGACGGCCGATAACTGCGCATCAGCCTGCCAGGCGACGGCCGTTTCCAGCGCCGCAGCGTAACTGATTTTAGCCGTCCGCCCTTCGTAGACGGAGGTGGGGGCGATCTGTTGGGCGCGTTGGGCCACGGCCGTGGCCGCCGTATCCACCGGCGATGGTTGCAACGGTTTTGGCTGAAACCAGAACATCACCGACAACCCAATCACCACGATCAGCAGTAAAACCAAGATAATGCCCAACGCCCATTCCAAACGACTCATAACACGCCTTTTAATTCTTCAAAATCACGGGTAAAAACACCCTCACGCCATTCTTGGTGAATACAATCGAACTGGCGCTTTCGCTCACCTGCTCGAAAACGAGATAAATTTGCCCGCCGTTGTCAGGGGCGGTCATCACCGGGAAAATAGAACGGACATTGGTGACAGTGACTTGATCCATCGGGCTGGCAGCCCAGTTGTCACAGCTATTTGTGCCTAACACCATTTCGTTGTCATTGCCTAATCCAGCGATACTGCCGTGGTAATAGACATAGGTGCAGTTTTTTGACCGGACGATGGTGGAACTGATGTCGAAAGGATCGTTCGCTTTCACCCCCAGGCTTTGGGTAGTGATGGGGTTGTTGGCTGATGTCCAGTTAGCCAATGTGGCGCAGGCAGCGCTGCATACGAGTTGATAAACGCGCTGGTCATCCTCCGCCACTCTGTCGGCAAAAGAGACATACAGCGTCGTGCCCGCCGTGGCGATGTCCGGCTGTTTGGCGCTGGTGATGGCTGGCACAGCCCGGTCGGAAATCCTGACCACATTGCTCCAGGTGATGTTATCGCTGCTATCTGGCGCGCCTTGCGCGTAGTAAATCACTGATAGGCCGCCGCCGACCGCCTCTTCCCACACAGCATGTAAGACGCCGTTGGCGTCTACGGCCAACGCCGGACTGCCGGAGGTGGGGAGGGTAATGGTGATGGCGCTTGACGCCCAATTACTGCCATTGTCTTTGGAACGGGCGTGATAGATGCTGGGATTGGCTAAGTCGCCCTGCGCCCATATGATGTCCAGGAAGCTGCCGCCGCTGGCTACGATTTGTGGGCTAAAAAGCAGCGGTGTAACTACGTTTTCGGTGATGGTGAATACGGCCGTGCCGTCAAGACCCCAGGCGCTATCATCCCGCTTATAAACCAATGCCGCTCCAGGGTCTATGGTTTCGATCCAAACCGCATGTCGTTTGCCGGCGCTGTCGTAGGTGAATTGAACGTTGGAGGAGGGAGTGCCAGAAGTGCGAATGGGCTGCATCCCGTTCCAGGTGTCGCCATTGTCCGTGGAGGTGTTGAAATACGGGTTGCGGGCCGTGTCGCCGCCGGTTTGCGAAGTGAAGACAACGGTGATGTCAGTTCCATTCGGCGCGGCCTGGACATACGGCCGGGTGGAATCCCCCGTCGCCGCTTCCGACAAATCCTCGAAATTACCCCAGACAGGCGCAGCGTTGATCATCGTCGGCGTGTCCGGTTTGGCAGCCGAAGGTTTGGGCCAGACGGCCGTCAATCCCAAAAGAACCAGCGTTAACACAAGCAATCGTCGCATCATCATTTTATTGGGGACAACTCATTTCAAAGGATGGCAAATCTGCAATCCAGACATCGGCAAAAGCTGTGGGCGGCGTCACCCCTGTGGTCGTATTGGCATACGTCTTGTTGTTAATCGTGACGCAGGCCACAACTGAGTAGGTGCCGGGACCAACCCCAGGGAACGTATAATCACCCAAAAGCCCGGCGGTGGTGACGGCAATGGTGTTGTTGCCGCTGTCTTTTAACTTCACCACCGCCCGGAACTGGGGAATGATCACCGTGTCGGGATCCGTCACCACGAAGTTGACGATACCGCTGATGTCATTCGTGCCGCTAATCGTGGCTGCCGGTGTGGGCGTCGGCGTGGCCGCAGCCGGCGTCACAAAATCAATGAAGGTGGGCGTGGACAGATTGTTGTCCTCATTGTCCTCCATGGCATTGAACACCGAGTCCACCATGCCGTAGACGGCATGGTTGGCCGGGTTATTTTGGAAGCCCAACTGAGCCGTGATCGTAATCGGCAGCGACGACTTCCCGGCCAATGAGCTGACGCCCATGTACCCTGAACTTTCGCTGATGGGGATGCTGGTGGTGACGGAAACCACGTTGGCTGGGTCAAAATACAGGTCTATAAAGAATTGGTCGGACACATCCACTTCACCCGTATTGGTGATCAACATGCTGAATTGAACCGGCTGGTAGGCGATGATAGGCGGCGTGCTGACCAACGTGGGCGGGCCGACGATGACCAGATCCGCCGGTTCCGGCGTGGCGGTGGGCGGCAAAACGGTTGGCGTCGGTGTGGGGGGGACGGCGCAAGGCACCGAGAAGACGGCCGTATACGTCTCCCCGGTGGCGGCAATGGCCACCACATCGTATGTCACCGGGTTTGCGGTGCTGCCGCTGGTGTCCAAGCCGGTAGCTGTATAGGAGCGGCTGAAGAATTGAGATGTGCTGGGCGGAATCGTTGTGATTAACTGCGTACCGTCCCAATACAAGGAGATGGAAACATTGATGGGCCAGTTAGCGCCCAGGATTTGAATTTGAGCAGAGGTGTTGCCGGTGCAATTGGGCAGCAGCGTGATGAACGGGCCAGAAGGTGTGGCCGTCGGGGTGATGCTGGGCGTGGGCGTGCTGGTGGAGGTGGGCACCGGCGTGTTGGTTGAAGTGGGGGTAGGCGTGGGCGGCGCCGCGCGCACGATGGTGGTATCGAAGGTGCCGTCGCTGCTTTGCGCCAGCAAAATATCGCCGCCGGTTAATGGGTCGGCAAACCGTGCTCCGGGGCCGCTGAAATCGTTGAAACCGGGGCAGGCGTGACCGTTGAATGCTTGCAACACGGCCGTGCCCAACACCTCTCCCGTACTCAAATTCACAATCGTCACCGTCGAGCCGATCTCTCCCGTCACAAATACAAAATCAAACCCCTCCAGCGCGCTGCCCTCGAACTGGGTGGCGCAGACGGCCGGCGTCGCTGTCGCCGTATTCGTCGGCGTGGCCGTGCCCGTTGGCGTTGGCCCCACCGTTGGCGTATCGGTAGGCGTGGGCGAGGGCATCGGCGATGGCGTAACGCCGGCGGTAGGTACTGGCGGCAAGGCGGGCGGAACGCCCGACCCCTGGCTGGCATTCCCTAACTGACCAAAGCTCTCATTTGTCATCGTCGCCTGCCCAAAAACCGGCACCGAGTCAATAATGGGATTGAGCAGCGGCGTGATAATGGGCACGCGATAGAAGGCGCGCACCACCACCGGGGTGTTAGGCACGCCGCCAAAATAGGGCTGTAATTGACCAGAGCTATTGACCCCCCACACCTCAATCTGGTAATAATAATCATCCTCGAATGCGGTTGAATTTTCATCCAAACGCAACCCGGCCAAACCCGTATGCGCCCGGTCAATAATCGAAGAGAGGCGCAAATCACTACAATACTGCGAAAATTTGGGAAGGCCCGTCACCGAGCAGGCGGGGTCGTTAATCCCGGTGATGGCGTATCGCGCCCCTTCTCGCGCCGCATTTTGCACGGTAATCCATGCCTGAAGGATGCGGGCGCTCTCGATTATCAGAAAGATCATGAGTAGGAGAACGGTAAGAATGAGGGCGAATTCGACAATGGCTTGACCTGAGGATTTTGATTGTTTTTTTCTTGTCATGGGTCTTCTCGATCCTGGTGCGAATATGTTTAGATGGTTGATGAGGATGGTTTCGCAAATGGTTTATCCAGAATTATACCGCTTTCGTTGAATGGTGATGTTATCTGATAATAGTGTTTTATTCCTATTTTGGCCGCTACCGTCGCTAAAATGGCGATGATGGGATGGGATGGTGTATACTTTTTGAGCAACGGCCGTACACCGGGCCAATTTTGTCCATGATACCACCCGACCGCCAATCAAGCGTTGATCCAGCGTTGATCTGGCGGCAAATCCGGGCCAGACAACATGACAAAGGTACTAGAACTTCACCTCTTAGGCAGTTTGCAAATCAATCTGGACGGCCGTCCCCTCACCGGGTTGGCGTCCAGTAAAGCCAAAGCGTTGCTTTGCTACCTGGCCGTCACCGCCCGGCCGCATACCCGGCAGGCGCTAGCCGGGCTGCTCTGGCCCGACTTGCCCGAAGCGGACGCCCGCCGCAATGTGCGCGGCGATTTGCTCAAACTGCGCCAGCTCATCCCCGCCCATCTGCTCGTCACCCACCAAACATTGGCGTTTGACCAGGAAAGTGATTATTGGCTGGATGTATCCCTCTTTCAGCGGGAAACGGCCGTCACCGACCAACTCATCGCCCACTACCGCGGCGACTTTCTCCAAGACCTGCACATCCGCCACGCCCCCGCCTTCGAACAGTGGATACAGCAAGAACGCGCCCGCCTGCGCGAACTATTTTTAGCCGCCGGTCGCCAGTTGACGGCCGTTCACATCCGCAGCCGCCAATTCGACAAAGCCATCCGCTGCGCCCGCCGCTTGCTGGCCGCCGATCCCATCCGCGAAGACAGCCACCGCCTGCTGATGCGCCTGCTGGCGCAAAACAACCAGCGCAGCCTGGCCCTGGCCCAATACGAGCAATGCCGCGTCATCCTGGCCGCCGAGTTAGGCGTCGCCCCTATGCCAGAAACCACGGCCCTGGCACAACAGATCAAAGAGGGGCAGTGGCGGGCAAAAGAGCCGGGGAGCCAAAACGTGGCGGTAAACGCAGAAAGCCCCACTATCGCTCCGCTCCATCACTCCCCCTCCCCCTTCATCGCCGGGCCGCCCATCACCCATCCCCGCCATTTCTTTGGCCGGGAAAAGGAGCTAAAAAGACTCTTCAGCCTGATCAGACGGCCGCCTTTGCAAAACGCGGCCATCATCGGCCGCCGGCGCAGCGGCAAAACCTCACTCCTACACTATTTGCGCCAAATCACGGCCGTCCCCGCCGCCGATTTGCGCCCCGGCCAGCGGCAAGATTGGCTGCCCACGGCGTCCCATCGCTGGGTTTTTGTGGATTTTCAAGACCCGCGCCTGGGCGAGCGGTCAAATTTGCTCAACCATTTGCTGGCGCAGATGGGCCTGCCCGCGCCGGCCGCCTGCGACATGGAGCAGTTCATGGATGTGGTCAGCCAGCAGTTGCGCGCGCCCACCGTCGTTTTGCTCGATGAAATTGGCGTGGCTCTCAGCCGTTACCCGCAGTTGGATGACGCCTTTTGGGAAGGTTTGCGGGCGCTGGCGACCAATCTGGTGGATGGCAACCTGGGCTTTATCCTCTCCAGCGCCCAGCCGCCCGACCAACTGGCGCAATCGAGCGGGCTGGGTTCCCCATTTTTCAACATTTTCGGCTATACGGCCGTGCTCGGTCCCCTCATCGAAGCGGAAGCGCGGCAACTGATGGCCGGCTCTCCCCACCCCTTTGCCGAAGCGGACGCAGCCTGGATATTGGCGGAAAGCGGCCGTTGGCCCATGCTCCTGCAAATTTTGTGCCGGGAGCGGTTGATGACGCTGACGGACGGCGAAACTGGCGATGGCTGGCGGCAGGAAGCGCGGCGGCAAATCGCCCCCTTCCGTAATTTACTGACTCCGGCCCGCTCATGATGGAGACGCATTCCGACTACACCGATTCGCCGCCGCTGGGCCGCAATCCCCTCCTGGCCAGCGTCCGGCTGCTGTTCTGGCTCTTTTTCCACCCATCCGCCTGGCGCAATTTCATCATCCGCGAAAACCCCGGCCTGGAGCCGGATTTCTGCCTGGCGCAGTTGGGGCGGGAGCATTGGCTGAAACTGCGCTTTTTGCGGCTGCTATCGCTCAGCGCTCTGGCCTGGATGCTGTTGACGGCCGTCCTCATCACCCTGGTTTTGCGTCTGCTTAACATCCCCGGCGAGATGGGGCTTCCCAGCGTGTTGGTGGGGGTGGGCGTGGGATTGGTGGCCAGCGCGGCCACGGCCGTCATCGGCAGCCTGGCGGTGGGCACGGCCGTCGGCGTGGCGGTGGGGCTGGTCGTCGGCGTGGCTGGCAACTTTTTGCTGGGCGCAACCGCGCCATTGGTTCCCCAGACCACCGGCCAATCCCCCGAACTGATGACCAGCATCGTCATCGGCCTGGCCAGCGGATTGGCCGGCGGGTTGGCCTATGGCGTGGCCGCCGGCGTGGCGGGGCAGGCTGGCGGCCTGGGCCAGTCGCTCTCCCTATCCCGACAAATCAGCGGCGTCATTCTCGGCCTGTTCATCGGCCTGCTCTTCGGCGGATTGACGGCGTTCGTATCCGGCCCGGTTCTCATCGGCCTGACGGTGGGACTTCCCTTTGGTCTGGCGGTGCATTGGCGCACTCGCATGTGGTGGCGCGGGGTGATGGGCGGCATTTTGTTGGGCATGGCGGGCAGCATGTTGGCCGGATTGGTGGAATTAGGGGCCACCGGCGGCGTTTTGGCCTTCATCGGCATGAGCGCGTTGATGGCCTCGTTGTTCGCCCTGCCCTACGTGCTGGCGGAACGGATCGCCGGGCCGGGCGCGGGCGCGCTGGCCGGGGTGTTGGGCAGCGGCGGCGGCTTTTTCCTCTTTTTATCCGATACAGAATTTGTTGGCCCGCTCTTTGCCTTCACCCTGATCGGCATTTTGTTGGGGTTGGCGTTGGCCTGGTGGCGGCCGGTGGTCGCTTATCCTTTTCTGGCGGCGTGGAACAATTTGCTGTTCCGCCTGGACGAACGGCGGGCGCGCCAACAAAAAACCGCTCCCTGGCTCCGCCTCCATTCCGCTTTTTGGGATGAGTTTCAACGGCTGCCGCTGACGGGGTTGGATGATCATTTGCTGCTGGCGCTGACTCATTGGCCGCAAGACGGCCGTCGCGCTCTGGCCTATCTCGGCGGCGGGCGGCAGCGGTGGGCGGCGCAGTCGGCCCAAATCAGGCAGGATGCGGAATTGTTGGCGGGGTGTACGGCCGTTAGCCAAATTGGCGCCATCCACCAGCAAATCAGCGCCGGCGAGCTGGCCGGCCCGGCCAGCGCCCTGCTGCGCAGCTTCAGCCGCATCAGCCAGGACGTGAACGCCGCTCTGCGCCAGGAGAGCGCCTACAACCAACGGCTGGCGCTCAACGCCGTCGAAGACCGGCTGGACAGCCTCATCCGTGAGCTAACCCGCAGCGCCGAGCCGTATGCCGACCATTTCCGGCCCATCGCCGCCGTCTGGCGGCAGGCCATCGCCGCCGAAAGCCACCGCCTGGCCGAGGAGGCGGAGTTGCGCCAGGTAATTGACAGCCCCTACATCATCGGCATCCCCCTAACGGAGCGGCAGGAAATTTTCGTGGGGCGGTCGGCCATCAGCCAGCGCATCGAGCAACTGCTGCTGGATCGGCGCCAGCCGCCGCTGCTGCTCTACGGCCAGCGGCGGGTGGGCAAAACCTCGCTGCTGAACAACCTGGGGCGGCTGCTGCCCAGCGCCATCATCCCCCTGTTTGTGGATTTGCAAGGCCCCGCCTCTCGCGCCACTGACCACGCCGGACTGCTTTACAACATGGCGCGCAGCATGGTCCGCTCGGCGGAACGGCAGCGGCGGCTGACGCTGCCGCCGTTGGCGCGGGCGGATTTGACGGCCGATCCCTTCACCGTATTTGAAGAGTGGCTGGAGCAGGTGGAGGATGGCCTGGGGGACAATGTGGCGCTGCTGATGCTGGATGAGTTTGAAGTGTTGGACAGCGCCCTGGCCAAGGGGCGGTTTGACGAGGAGTTGGTGATGGGGATGCTGCGCCATCTGATTCAACACCGCGCCCGGTTCAAGGTGCTGCTTTCCGGCTCGCACACGCTGGATGAGTTTCAACGCTGGTCGAGCTACCTGATCAATGTGCAGGTGGTGCATATCGGCTATCTGCAGCCGGATGAGGCGCGGCAGTTGATTGAATCGCCGGTGGAGGATTTTGCGCTGCGGTATGAGACGGCCGCCCGCGAGCGAGTGTTGGCGTTGACGCGGGGGCATCCCTTCCTGGCGCAACTGCTCTGCGCCGAGATCGTGGCTTTGAAGAATGAGCAGCCGCCTCGTCTGCGTCGTCTGGCCCGGCTGCAGGATGTGGAGACGGCCGTGCCGGAGGCGTTGCAGCATGGCAGTTTCTTTTTCGCCGACATCGAGCAAAATCAGATGGATGAGGTGGGGCGGGAGGCGCTGCGGTTGATGGGGACGTATGGCGAAACGGCCGTTGTGCCGCGGCAGGCGTTGGTCGAGTACGTGCCTAGTTTGATGGCGCTGGAGGCGGCGCTGACGGCGCTGCAACACCGGGAATTGATTGAGATGTGTGAGGGGGGATACCGGTTTCAGGTTCCATTGGTGCAGCGTTGGTTTGCGGCACGGCCGTAAATTTTTGCCGCGAATTTCACGAATTGACACAAATTTTGTGCTGGCCAGATGAGCGGGGTTGTAGAAAGTGACGCTTAGATTGACGTCCGGCTGAAGTGTGGCTACACTGTGGCTACAATTGTGCGAGGTGTGATATGACGGAAAAAATTGGCGTGCGCGAATTGAAAAACCAGGCGTCGCAAATTGTGCGCCGGGTGCGCGAAGAGCAGGCGGAATACATTGTAACGGTACATGGTAAGCCGGCGGCGATGTTACGGCCGTTCACCGAAACAGATTCTGACCAATTGGAACAGGCTGAAATTGAAGAGGCTTTGGCGCAATTAGAGGCGCTGGCAAAAGAAATCGGCGCCGAATGGCAGTCGGAAAAAAGCGGCCTTGAACTGCTGGAAGAGATGCGGGAGGAGCGATGGCAGTCGTTGACGCCAGCGTCTTAATCGCGGCAGTGAATGAAAACGAGCCAGGTCATCATGAGAGTGTGAACTGGATCAAACAAATGCGCTTTGCCAGACAGCCGATTGATGCGCCGGCGATCCTTTTGGCGGAAGTGGGGGCGGCTTTGAGCCGGGGACGCGGCGATTCGACTTTGACAAAACGTATCCTCCAAATTTTAGCGGGAGAGAGGTTGGTGCGACTTCATCCCATTTTGAAAACTTTAGCGCAGCAAGCGGCCATTGTTGCCGCCGAGCAAAAAATTCGCGGTTGCGATGCTGTTTATGTGGCGTTGGCCGCGCAGTTGCAAACAGAATTGGTGACGTTGGATAAACAACAATTGGAACGAGGCGCGGCCGTCATTCCCACCCGCCGCCCCGGCGAATAACGATCAACCATTAACAATCAACAACTAACAAACAACAAACCCATCAGGAGAAATTATTTTGACCCGCTTACACCCCGCTTTTGATTGGCAAGAAGTGGCGCGGCGGGCGCTGCAATCTCGTTTTTTGGACGAATTGGAAGAGAACGATCTGGTTCCGCAAGGACAGGTGACGTACCAGTTTTCGGCGCGGGGGCATGAGTTGGGGCAGTTGCTGATCAGCCAGTTGTTGACACGGCCGTTCGACGCCGCCAGTCCTTACTACCGGTCACGGCCGTTCATGCTGGGGTCTGGTTTGACGTTGACGGAGGCTTTGCAGGCTGATATGGCGCGGGCGGGTAGTTTCAGCGACGGCCGTGGCGTGGGCGTGGTGTTCAACCTGCCCCGGCGGGGGCGGGCGCTGGTTTTGCCCATGGCCGGCGATGTCGGCTCCCAATTCACCCCGGCGGCGGGCTGGGCGCAGGCGATCCGTTACCACGCCCAGGTGTTGGGCGACGAGACGGCGCGGGGCAGCATCGGCGTCGTCTTTTGCGGGGATGGGGCGGTGGCTACCAACGGCTTTTGGTCGGCGCTGACCATCGCCACTACCCTCAAACTGCCGCTGTTGTTTGTGGTGGAGGATAACGGCTATGCCATCTCGGTGAAAGGGCCGCACCAAACGCCACGAGCGAATATCGCTGCCAATTTATCCGGTTTTGCCAATTTGCAAATCTGGGATGGGGATGGCACAAAACCGGCGGAAACGGCCGTGCTGGTGGAGACGGCCGTCAACTTTGTGCGTGGATGGGAAGGGCCGGGATTGCTGCGCCTCACCGTGCCCCGGCTGTCCGGTCATTCCAGCGTGGACAATCAGGCGTACAAATCAGACGAAGAGCAGGCGGCGGAATGGGCGCGGGACCCGATCCCGGCCATCCGGGAGTATCTGGCGGCGGGGATGCCGGAGTTGGATTGGGATGAGTTGAGAGCGGAGGCGGAGACGGCCGTGCTGGCTGCCCGCGACGAAGCCATCGCTGCGCCCCAACCTGATCCGGCGCAAATCACCCGTTTCGCGTTTGCCGAACCGGACTCGCCGCAGCAGGTGGGCGGTTTGGTGGGGGCCGGGATCACGCCAAAAGGAGGCGCGGCCGTGTCCCATCCGCCCGATCCGCGCCGCATCAACATGATCGAAGCGGTGCGGCGTACGCTGGAAGTGGAACTGGCGCAAAATCCGCGCTGTCTGGTTTTTGGCGAGGATGTGGGCTTTAAGGGGGGCGTCCACGCGGCCACGTTGGGGTTACAGAAGCAGTTTGGGGACGGCCGTGTGTTTGATACCAGCCTCAACGAAGAAGGCATCATTGGCCGGGCGGTGGGGATGGCCTACGCCGGATTGCTTCCCGTCCCCGAAATCCAGTTTCGCAAATATGCCGACCCGGCAGCAGAGCAAATCAACAATCTGGGCACGATTCGCTGGCGCGCGGCCAACCGGTTTGCCGCGCCCATCGTCGTCCGCATCCCCGGCGGCTGCTGCAAAATCGGCGACCCCTGGCACAGCGTCACCAGCGAGGTGACGTTTGCCCATCAGCCGGGGTGGAAGCTGGCGTTCCCCTCCAATGCCGAGGATGCGGTGGGACTGCTGCGAGCGGCGCTGCGCGGCAATGACCCGGTCATCTTTTTTGAGCATCGCGCCATGCTGGATGCGGCCTGGGCGCGACGGCCGTACCCTGGCGACGAGTATCTGCTTCCTTTCGGCCAGGCCAGCATCCTGCAAACGGGGGATGACCTGACGCTGGTGACGTGGGGGGCGATGGTGGAACGGTGTGAACTGGCGCTGCAAGAGGTGGATGCCAGCGTGGAGTTGATTGATTTGCGCACGATTGTGCCCTGGGATAAGGAAGTGGTGTTGGCTTCGGTATGCAAAACGGCCAAGTGCCTCATCGTCCACGAGGACATCGCCCTGGGCGGCTTTGGCGCGGAGATTGCGGCCACGATTGTCAGTGAGGCGTTTTTGGATTTGGATGGGCCGGTGGAGCGGTTGGCGGCGCCGTCTGTGCCGGTGCCATTTAACACGGGGTTGATGACGGCCGTTGTGCCCACCGTCGAGCAAATCAAGCAGAAAGTGGTTGGTCTAATTGCATTTTAGGCTGATTTGGAATCGCCGCCCACCATACCTACTTTGCAACATTTGTGCTAAAATCGCCAACAATTCAATCTGTTTTTAATGGAGATTTGATGGAGATTTGATGGGACCACAAAATTATCCGCGCATTCATAGTGCAGTCCGCAAAAGAGATGGTTTATTGGATGTGACGCAACTTGTTCCCCACACCAGAAAAATTTCCCGCGACACAATGGAGAAACTAATTGACCGAGCCATCAAGCGAGCCAATCAAAAATCCAGCCGGGCACATTTCTCTGTGCCGCCAGATGCTTCGCCGGCAGCAGAACAGGCAATATACCGCAAAGCAGGCCAGGAGTTGTTTCGCTATTTCAAAAAGTATTGTGGCGATCCTGCTTCTACCGCTCACCAGATTTGTGGCAAACGTTGCCGGGAAGTGGGGCAAGAGGCGTTCCGCAACCGAACTGTGCAGAAAGGGCGGATGAACTCCGGTTGGCGTTATCAATTCCTGTTGCTTGATAGCGCCATTCACAGCCGCCGTTTTCAGCAGGTGTCGGACATCGGCGCGGCCGAGGCAGATTTGAACGCGGTGATCGAGTTTTTGGAATCAGACCGTGAGCCTCTCAGCCTATACGTTTCCGTTAAAAACCGGAAGAACACGATGGGAGGACAAGATTGGCCCAAAGCAATCGTTGCTTTGGAAAGAGTTGCCAGCACAGACAAGAACCGGACGGGACCTTACTGCTGCGTTTTTGCCATTGCCATGGACAAGGGGGAGCGACACATAAAGTTGATGCAGCGCACAGGGCAGGCTTATTCGGTGAATACAGAGGTGTGGCTCTCTGATTTCCTCTGGCCGTTTTTTGCGAACTACTCATACGAAGAGGTGATGTCTATGGTGTTGGATGTGCTGATTGATTCAACGGAGTCAACCGTATTATCGGCGCAGGTTGATATTCCCAATGTCTTGCTAGACGCATTCGCAGAGGCGTGTATGGATGCAGGTCTGATTGATGAGGACGGCATCTTTAACGATCCGCACCGGCTGATCGCCTTTTTTTGCAGTTAAACCGTCCTGGAGATGTTCACATGCGTAAGACTTTAAGTAAACATACTCAAAACGGAGAGAGTGGCACAACTTGCACCGTAATCTGCGGCGACAGCCGTCAGGTGTTAGCAGAATTTAAGGGGAAAGTGGACTTGATTGTGACTTCTCCTCCCTATGCTGACGCCAGAAGAAAACATTATGACAGCGTGCATCCTGATGAATTCGCCGAATGGTTTCTTTCTTTCCACCAGCCGTTTTATGAGGCATTGAAGCCAACAGGCAGCCTGGTTATCAATATCAAAGGGCGCGTGGTAAATGGAGTTCGTCATCGGTATGTCTGGCACATGATTGAAAAATTGTGCGGGCATGGCTGGTATGCGATTGACGATTATATCTGGCACAAGACGAATCCAATGCCCGGCTATTGGCCCACTCGTTTGCGTGATGGGTGGGAATACTGTTTTCATCTGGCAAAAGAGAGAAAACCATTCTTTAATGCTGATGCAGTCAGAAAGCCGATTGGGGCATGGGCGGAGACCCGGTTGAGTAAGTTGGGTAAAAATGATACCAGCCGCCACAATTCTGCTAATGAGAGTGGGTTTGGCCGCGACCTCTCTCGTTGGGTGGGGAAAAAGACGGTGCTGCCCAGCAATGTCATCAGCAGCGCCGTTGTGGGCAAGAATAAAGGGCATCCGGCCGTTTTCCCCCCAGATATCCCGCTCTTTTTTATCAAACTGCTCAGTCCAGAAAATGGGTTGGTGGTTGATCCGTTTGCGGGTAGCGGCACCACAGGGTTGGCGGCGTTGCAAGAAAATCGTCAATCTGTTTTGATTGATAATAATGCCAATTATTGCCAGATTGCCCTGGAACGGTTGCAGTTGGAAGGGGGGGCAGTGGTTGTAGACAGCCAGATCGACGTCTCAATTCCGGATCCATATGCGGTTAATGAGGATGCCGCCGCCCGCCAACCGCGTCTGCTTGATTCTGCTTCTGATTCTCTGGCGAGTCTCTGAGAAGGCAGGACATCATGAATAGGCAAAGATTATCCAACCGATTCTTCAGGAAGGGGGGTTGGAGACGGCCGTTCCAGTCTGAGCCAGCGCAGGGTGATGAACCCCAATAAAAACGGCAGCCAAAAAGTAAAGCCGCGATAAGCCAGCGTGAGGACGGTGGCGGTGTCGTTGGGCACATTGAGGGAGGTGAGCACCAGAATCATGACGCCTTCCACGATGCCCAGCCCGCCGGGCGTGGGCGAGATGAGAAAAAAGAGGCTGCTGACGCTGTAAGTGGCCACCAGAACGCCAAAGCTGAGGTGAGCGTGAAAGGCGCGCGCCGTCAGATAGAGGATGATCAGGTTGAGCATCTCATTGAGGAAGGCGTGCAGGATGGGGCGGATGATCTCCTTTCGCGTGGCCCGGTGAATCTTGTCCATGGCCGTGACCAGATCATCAATGAGCTGGTCTACCTGAGCGGTGGTGGCCGGTGGTGGGCGGCGGAGGATACGAGAGACGGCCGTTACCAAACGCACTGTCCCATGCAACACGGCCGTCAATTTCTGCGGCCGGCTCCAGGCCAGCAGCAACCCGCTGATAATGAGCAGGTCTGCCGCTAACAAAATAATCGCTTCCACCACTTCAAACCATTCCAAATCGTGAACGGCGAACAGGTGTAGCAGCCCGGCGAAGAGAAACAGGGCGAACATGCTATACCAGAGCGCCATGTAGAGCAGATTTGCCAGCAAAACGGGACCGACAGCGACTTGTTGGCGGCGGGCGTCATGGATGAAAGGGAGGATGCCGGAAAGACCGCCGCTGGGGGCGGCCACGCTAAAGAAGCGGGTCGCCAGGAAAAGCCGGGACAACTGCCGCCGCTTTTGCGGCAAATGCAGCAGCCGGTAGATGCTGGCGTAAGTGGCTCCCTGGTTGATGACGGTCAGCGCAAAAACGGCGACGGCCGCGGCCACCCAATACCAAACGCCGCCGCGGATCACCTGCGCCACGTTAATCAACTGATCGCGGTAGAGGTAGAGGGCGCGGGCAAAGATGGCCGCGATCAGCAGATAGAGGAGCTGGCGGAAGGATATTTTCATGGCGCATTAGCCGGTCAGCAAAAGGGTTGACAAAGCGTCAAGGTGAAGGGGTGATGGGTTGACCTTCATTGCATGATTCGCGTTTTCTGGGGGGCAGATCATGAATCGGCTAATTCTGCCTGATTTTCCGAATTTGTCGAATGGGCGACGGCCGCGCCCAAAAAGGCGGCGAACAACGGATGCGGCCGGTTGGGACGGCTCTTGAACTCCGGGTGGAACTGGCAGCCCAGCATGAAGGGGTGCTCTTCGAATTCGGCGATTTCCACCAGACGGCCGTCCGGCGACAACCCGCTAAACAGCATCCCATTCTGAGCCAAAAGCTCCCGATAACTGTTGTTAAACTCCCAGCGGTGCCGATGCCGTTCCGACACCTGCGGCTGACCATACGCCGCCGCCGCTTTGGAGCCGTCCACCAAGCGGCAAGGATACACGCCCAACCGCATGGTGCCGCCCATGTCGGCCAGGTCATGCTGGTCGGCCATCAGGCTGATGACCGGCTGCTCCGTAGTGGCGTCAAACTCGGTGCTGTTCGGCTCATCGCTGCCCAGCAAATGCCGGGTAAACTCAATGCACATCACCTGCATCCCCAGGCACAAACCCAGGTAGGGCGTTTTGTTCTCCCGCGCCCACCGCGCCGTCAAAATTTTGCCTTCAACGCCGCGCTCGCCAAAACCACCGGGAACTACTACCCCGGCCAATCCTTCCAGTCGCTCCCAGCCGCGCCCCTTCTCCAAATCGCCAGAATGAATCCACTCGATTTCCACCTGCCGATTGTGGGCGATGCCGGCATGGTACAATGCCTCGCGCACGCTCATGTAGGCGTCATGCAGTTCCACATATTTGCCTACAATGCCCACCGTGATGGTTGGTTTTGGTTGGCGGATGCCCTCAATCATTTTGGCCCACGCCTGTAAGTCTGGTTTCTGTGAGGTTGCCAATTGCAGCCGCTCCACCACCAGGTCGGCCAGCCCCGCTTCTTCTAACAGCAACGGCACGCCATACAACACATCGCTGGTGGCGGCCGGGATGACGGCCGTTTCTGTCACGTCACAAAACAGCGCAATTTTCTTGATATGCTCCTGCGGGATGGGATGATCGGCGCGGGCGATGATGATGTCCGGGTGGATACCGATTCCGCGCAGTTCGCGCGCGCTGTGCTGAGTCGGCTTGGTTTTGAGTTCGTCGCTGGCGCCAATGTGCGGCAAAAAAGTCACGTGAATGTACAATGTATTTTCCTGGCCCACATCCGAGCGCATCTGGCGCAGCGCTTCCAGAAAAGGCAGGCTTTCGATGTCGCCCACGGTGCCGCCCACTTCCACCAGCACCACGTCGGCGGCCGTTGTGTCCGCCACCTGGTGAATGTTCCGCTTGATTTCGTTGGTGATGTGGGGGATGACCTGAATGGTGCCGCCCAGATAATCGCCGCGCCGTTCGCGGGCGATGACCTCAGCGTACACCCGGCCCGTGGTAACATTGGAAACCTGGTTGAGGTTGATGTCAATAAAGCGCTCGTAATGTCCCAAATCCAAGTCTGTTTCCGCGCCATCTTCGGTGACAAAGACCTCGCCATGCTGATAGGGGGACATGGTTCCTGGATCAACGTTGATGTACGGGTCCAGTTTTTGCACGCCCACGCTCAATCCCCGCGCTTTGAGTAACCGGCCCAGGGCGGCGGCCGTGACCCCTTTGCCCACTGAACTGACAACGCCCCCGGTGAAAAAGATGAATTTGGTCATGAGTTACCTCGAAAAAAACGAAAAACGTAAAACGTAAGGATGTTGATTACGTTTTACGTTTTTCGTTTAGATTAGAATAGAAAAAGCGGTGGGACATTTATCTGGTGTTACCCCACCGCTCTCGAAAGCGTTTTGTTTAGGCTGCGAAATTATTTTTCGCCTGTTGGTCATTCGTTTATAACAGCCGTTCCAGGTCCTCCACGGCTCGACCCATATCCAGGAAAATGAGGCCGAGCTTGGCCTGGGCGCGGGCTAAAACGGTCAAAACGGCGTCGTCGCCAACCGCTTTAAGCACAATGATACCATCGCTGCCTTTAATGAAAACCTGCTCCAGCAAACCGCGTCCTAACTCACTAGCGATCCGATCACCCAAAGACAGCATGGCGGCGGACATGGCGGAGATACGATCCTCATCAACGCCGGCCGGCAGAGATGAGGCCATGATCAACCCATCTACGCTGACGACGGCCGACGCTTCGATATCCGGTGTGCCTGCCTGCAGATCCCGCAGGCGGTCAACCATCATTTCTGTACGCGATCTCATTGAGAATCTCCTTGCTTGAGCATAGTCAATTCATAGTGTTATGTAAGGAAGGAACTAGCGGATAATAGCATAACTGAAAAGGCATGTCAAACAGGAGAAGGGGGGGTGAAATGGGACTTTTGGGGGAGTGACTCACGCAATTTGATGCCTTCTTATTGGACAACGGCCGTCTCCGGTTCCACCTGTTTCAGCAAATGCCATGCTCGTTCAATGTCGTCCAGTTCCGCCTGCGTTTCCGGTAATTCACCATAGCGCACCTTCACATACGCTTCGGTGATAATACTAATTTCGGCGGTATGGCCGGGCCACACATGGGCCAGTGTGGTTCGGTATTCGTAAGGGGTGTCGGCATGGCCGCGCGGATACCCCAAAGCGTCGGCGGCCAGGCACATTTGCCGGTAGATGCGGCGAATGGAAGCGGCCGCGCGCCAGTTCCGTAACCAGCCTAACTGCTGTAACATGCGGCGACCCCATCCGGCGGGACGGCCGTCGCTGCCGCCATCGCCGCTCATCGCCAACTCCCCGTCGTGGGCGGCTAGAACTGCCTGCCGGTAAAGCCGGGTGAGCGCCAACGCCACCAAAAGCACAACGGCTAACATGATCAACAGCCCAATCAGCCGGCCGCCGGGCAGCCCGGCAATCGTGACCGGCTCAATGATTTCATCGGGAGCCGGCGTGCCAAAAATATCCTGCGCCGCCGGTTGGGTCGCCAGTTGAAAATCGGCGGGGATGATGGAAAAGAGCCGGTTTATCAGACTGCTCAACCACTCGATCAGGGGGGCCAGAAGAATGAAAAAAAGATTGATGAAGGTGCGAGAGATGGCGGCGATCCCGAACCGCAGCGATGTCCAGAGCGGCGATAACCAGCCGGACAACATGCCCGACGGCCGTCCACTCACCAGCCAGCCAACTGCCCCCGACGCCAAAACAGTGGAGAGGCTGGCTAAAAACACCATGCCCAGCCAGCGGGGGGAAAGCGCCGCCGATAATCCCGATGCCGATTTCTCAATCTCTTCCACCCGGATCAGGGCCACGGCTGTCAGCGCCGCCAGGAAAAACAACAGGACAAACGGCGTCACATTCCAGGTGAGCGAATTGCTTATGAGCAGCGCCAGCGGCGCCAAGATCAAACTACCCACCCGCAGTCGCAAGCCCACCCGGTTTAGGCGGAAATCTCGATTCACCAGCCGGACGCCGCGGAACCAGACCAAAACCATCAGCGTAAACAGTGACACATCCCGCGTCCAGTTCAGGCTGTCGGGATTGGCGGCATTGCGGAAGAACGCGCCCACCCAACTGAAATCGAGCGCCTCCTGCGGCTCGTATAACAGCGTCCGCCAGGAGATGGCAATTGTCGCCAGCAGGGCGATGACCATGATGGTTTGTTGGCGTTTGTGTGGGATTTGCACGGCCGTCATCAACCGGGCCAGGTTAAACGGCACCAGCATCACCAGCAGCAGCCACAGCGCCGCCAGCGATGGCGGCCAATACCGCGCCCAATTCATCAAGGAGAGCGCCAGCGGCGCCAGCAGCGCCACATCCATCACGCCCCAGGCGAGGGTGAGCAGTTCATGCTGGAAATAGCCCCAGACGAGGTGACGAGGCGATGGGCTGACAAGATGACGTGACATAAGTAATTGTTAATTGTTAATTGTTAATTGTTAATTGCCCCAGTTCCAGGCCGACCGGTTCCGGCGTGGGAATCTGGCTCAAGGCCGCTTCCGTGGCCGTCTGGCTTTGATGGCCGGCCTGGAAAGCGGGCGCGTTGGCCGGGATGTGATAGGAGAGGATGCCGCCCAACTCCTGGGGCGGCGGCTCATCGGCCAGGGAAATCAGCGCCACCCGGCGCCCCGCCTCTTTGAGCCGGGTCAAGGTGATGACGATCTCGTCGGTGACGACGGCCGTCACCAAGACAATCGTCGCCGCCCAGGGCAAAGCCGGACTTTCGCGCACCATCAAATTTTCAATGGCGCCGGTGGCGAACTCCGTCACTGCCGCCAGCGCCTCCAACACATGCCCCAATTGCTCCGGCGACCGGCTGGGCGGCACTCGAATCGGCTGGTCGGAGCCGGGAACCGAGCCGTTGGCATACATGCCCACCGCCCATTTTTGCTGCGCGCCATAATTCGCCACCGAGCCGCTGACGCTGATCGCCCGTTCCAATAATTCTGGCACAAACCCCATCCAATGTTTCGCCAGCGTGGCTACATTGAGAAAAACGGCCATCGTCATGCCGGTAGACGGATCGTACACCTTCGTTTGCAACCGGCCGCGCCGCGCCGTCGCCTTCCAATGTACGTCGCGGAAGCGGTCTTGCGGCTGGTAATCGCGGATGCCCCGCGTTTTGATGGGGTCGGTGAACAAGCTGCGGCGGACGCGGATGTCGCCAAACGGCTCTTTGGCAGGCAGCCCCAGCTCTTCCAGCGGCCAGATTTGGGGATAGACCACGATTTGCTCCAATGCGCGGAAGGTTTTTTCGATGGTGAACAGGGTGAAGAGGTCGCCTGATTCGTAGGTGACGGGGCCAAGTTGATAGTAACCGCGGGTGGGAAAGTGGAGGACGGCCGTGCGCGTCACCCGCTCAAATCCCGACAAGGTAAACGTATTTTGCCAGGTGTACTGTTCGTTGATCTCACTGGCGGCGCGGGAAAAATCGCCAACGGCGTCCGGGGCGATGGGCAGCGTGTCCTTGAACCGGAGCCAGGTCAGCGGCAGCAGCTTGTTGTTGTGTACCGTCACCGTCACCGTCACCGGTTCGCCGGGGAAAACGCGGGTGTGGTCAAACGTCCGTCGGTACGTCACGCCCAGCAGCGACAGGTCTTTCCAGACGGCGCTGACGCCCAGGATGAGTAGCATGGTGACGCCGAGGACGATGAGCGCCGGGTGGCGGTTGAACAAAAAGCCGGCGATGAGGAAAATGAGGGCCAGCGGCAGCCACGCTTCGCTGAAGATGCTGTTTTCCCGTTCGGTCATCACCGCCCCGCGCGACCGGGCCACATCCTGCGCGTCCACCGCCTGGCCGGCGGCAATCGCTTGCAACACCTGCCGCCGCGCTTCTCTACGCCGTTTGCGCCGGTTAACCCGCTTGACGAGTTGGGGAGAGTTACTCATTGACAATTGGCAATTGACAATTCACCATTGACAATTGCTCATCCTTGCTCCACCGGAACGGGAACCAAATCCACAATTTCGCGGATGATGTCGTCTGCCTGACGGCCGCGCAGCCGGGTTTGCGGGTTGACCATGAGCCGGTGGGTGAGGACGTAGGGAGCCATCCGTTTCACATCGTCGGGGATGACGAAGTCACGGCCGTCAATCGCCGCCGCCGCCTGGCAGGCGCTGTACAACGCCATCGTCGCCCGCGGACTGACGCCCAGTTCGATGTCCTCATGGTCTCGCGTGGCCCGGCAGACGTTGACGAGATACTGGCGCACCGATTCTTCCACGCGCACTTCCCGCACCAGCCGCTGCATTTCGATGATTTCTTCTGGCTCCACAACTTTTTCCAGTGTTTCCAGCGGGTCTTGCCGCTCAAAGCGGAGCAGGATGGCGTTTTCTTCCTCGGCGTCGGGGTAGCCAATCGCCAGTTTCATCAGAAAACGGTCGAGTTGGGCTTCGGGCAGAGGGAAGGTTCCTTCCAGTTCGATGGGGTTTTGCGTGGCCAGAACCAGGAACGGCCGGGGCAGCTCATGGGTGGCGATGTCCACCGTTACCTGCCGCTCCTGCATCGCTTCCAGCAGGGCGGATTGGGTGCGCGGCGTGGCCCGGTTGATCTCATCCGCCAGCAAAATCTGGGCGAAGATGGGGCCGGGGCGAAACTCAAATTCCTGCGCTTTCTGGTTGTAAAAGTAGATGCCGGTGACGTCGCTGGGGAGCAGGTCGGGGGTGAACTGCACCCGGCGGAAGGCGCAGCCCAGCGAGGCGGCGATGGTTTTGGCCAGGGTGGTTTTGCCGGTTCCCGGCACATCTTCCAGTAGCAGATGTCCCCGGCACAGCATGGCGATGAGGGCGATGTCAATGATGTCGTCTTTGCCGACGATGACTTTTTGGATGTTTTGGCGCAGGCGGGCGGCCGTTTCAGCGATCATAAGCAATTATTCCTGTTTTGGGCGGAGATAGTAAAGCGTAAAACGAAAAACGAATGAGTTTGGGACACTCCACGTTTTTTGTTTGGCAAGTATAGACAGACATCCGATTTCTTCAAGAAATCGAATGTCTTGGCTACTTAACCTGGGAAGAGAGAAAATCGAGGATGTCAATTTTGGTCAGGATGCCCTGCACCTCGTCGCCGGCGGCGATGACGGCCGCGCTGTGGTCGCTAAAAATACTCATCAGCGTTTCTAACGGCGTGTCCGGCCGCACCACCGGCACGTTGGGGTCAATGACGGACTCGATGGTTTCGTCAGGCTGATGCACATGACTGGCGGTGAGCATATGGTTGAGCAGGTCAATCTCGGTGACAATGCCTCGCAAACGGCCGTCGCTCCTTTAATTTTACATCAAGCGGCGGCCTGGGCCGCCCGACCAATGTTGACAGTCACACTGGTCATATCCTGACCAGCCAATACCCGGCTGGCAAAAAGGATTTCTAAACCGAGTGGCTGACCGGCCTCATCTTCGTCCACAAAGATATATTTGCTGATTTGGCGGGTATCGTCTACTTCTCCTTCACGAAAGTGGACATACAAGGCATCAGCTTCGGGATCATAATCAATTTGCATATTCACATCCTCATTGGCGTTTAACACGTGGTTTAATCACGGTGTAAATAAGGTAAACATCTTCCTCGATTTCATTATACACGACACGAACCTCACGTTGTCCATATTGCCGGATAGCAATATCCCCACCATTATCTCCAGATTCAATTTCATCGGGATTGGACAGCGTTTCGTGAACTTGTTTTTCTGTTACTTTTCGCTTCTTCATGCGCTGATGGGCATGGCGCGTGAAAATGATTCGCATTTTTCGTGCCTCAAAAACATAGCGCTAACGTTTCATGCCTTGCCTATTTCACCTGGGAAGAGAGAAAATCGAGGATGTCAATTTTGGTCAGGATGCCCTGCACCTCGTCGCCGGCGGCGATGACGGCCGCGCTGTGGTCGCTGAAAATGCTCATCAGCGTTTCTAGCGGCGTGTCGGGCCGCACCACCGGCACGTTGGGGTCAATGACGGACTCGATGGTTTCGTCAGGCTGATGCACATGACTGGCGGTGAGCATATGGTTGAGCAGGTCAATCTCGGTGACAATGCCTCGCAAACGGCCGTTATCGTCAATCACCGGCAGTTGGGACACATTGTACTCCTTCAGCCGGGTGATGATGTCCGTCATCAAGTCGTTTGAGTTAGCCGTGATCAGTTCCCCATCCGACTTAGCCCGGTTGATGTCGGCGGCGCGGAAATCCACCCAGGCGCGTTCCAGGAAGCCGTTTTCCCGCAGCCATTCATCGTCAAACACCTTGCTCAGATAGCGGGAGCCGGAATCAGGCAGGATGATGACCATCACGTCGTCCGGCCCCAGGTTGTGTTCGTGGGCATACTTAAACGCGCCAGCCACCGCCGAGCCAGAGGAGCCGCCGCAGAAAATCCCCTCTTCACGCACCAGCCGCCGCGTCATCAAAAAGCTTTCCCGGTCATTGACCTGGACGATGGCGTCAATTACGCTCAAATCGGTGGCGCTGGGCAAAAAATCTTCGCCGATGCCTTCCACCTTGTACGTTTCCGCCTGGATTGTCCGGCCGCTGCGGTGTAGTTCGTAGAGGATGGAGCCAACCGGGTCTACGCCGATGACTTTGACGTGGGGGTTTTGCTCTTTGAGATAACGGCCGATGCCGGAGATGGTGCCGCCGGTTCCCATGCCGGTGACGAAATGGGTGATGCGCCCGGCCGTTTGCTGCCAGATTTCTGGGCCGGTGCTGTCGTAATGGCTTTGGGGATTGACCGGGTTGTGGTACTGGTTGGCTAAAATGGCGTTGGGGGTTTCTTTGACCAGCCGGTCGGCGACGGAGTAGTAGCTGCGGGGATCGTCGGGTTCGACGGCCGTCGGCGTCACCACCACCCGCGCCCCAAACGCTCGCAGCAATAAGATTTTCTCCTGCGACATTTTGTCCGGCATGACAAAAATGCAGCGGTATCCTTTGAGGGCGGCGGCGATGGCCAGCCCCACGCCGGTGTTGCCGGAGGTGGATTCCACAATGGTGCCGCCCGGCTTGAGCCGCCCGCTTTGCTCTGCCTCCTCGATGATGGTGAAGCCGATCCGGTCTTTGACCGAGCCGCCGGGATTGAAAAACTCCACTTTGGCTAAAATGGCACAGGGCAGATTGGCCGCCACCGAATTCAGGCGCACCAGGGGGGTGTTGCCGATGGTTTCGATGATATTGTCGAAAACTTGCATGTCAGTTTCTATGTTGGTTGTCATTTCTAATGTGCTGTCCATCTCTTTTCACCTGTGGGAAATAGTTTGTAAAAGCGTAAAACGTAAAACGAAATGACTCCCCACCGACGTTTTGCGTTTTTCGACTCCGAATGATATTTCATAGTATAACCCAAACCGGGGTAGTTGGGTGGTGGAAATATCTGTTATCCTGCCGTGAAAATCCTCTTGACGACAACGCGGGATCAACTTACTGTTTGAGGAGAATTTGTCGTTGAAATTTGGAAACAGCGATGCGGTGAAATGTCAAGAGGCAAAATCAACTGAAATTCACCGAAAAGCAGGCAAGCTAACGCGCACCTGCTCGAAGTACCTTAACAAGCACATAGCAAGTGATGGATAGCAAGAC
>JAJRVV010000090.1 GCA_024277135.1 Chloroflexota bacterium
AAATGGGACACAGGACGATGAAATTATGTCAACTTCAAGGTGGTGTCAGCGGCGCTTCACAGATTGTCTTTTGCGGATTTGGTAAGGTGTGGACAACTTGCTGATTTTTTTGAATCTCAGAATTGGAATTGCTGGAACAATGAGCAATGAACAATGAGCAATGAACAATGAGCAATGAACAATGAGCAGTGAACAATGAGCAATGAACAATGAGCAATGAACAATGAGCAATGAACAATGAGCAATGAACAAATAAATTGCGCGGTTGACGCAAATGTTGCAGAGGAATTCTATACAACCACTTCAACAGCGACCTGCCCCTGAGCAGCGGGCTGAATGGGGCGCTGATGGAAGCCAGAGCGGACGTGGAGAGAAGGTTGAAGGCTGGAAGGAAGCGGACGAGGCGTAAGTCGTTGTCAGACATCTGGAGAAAGAAATAGCTCAACACGAAGTGACAACTTCGTCATACTTGACCGAATCGCCCGCATGTCCGGTGGTGTGGGAGGAAGGGGGCTAACGCCCCCTCCTATCCCGATTTAGCGGCGATTGTTTGGTACGGCCGTTCCCTCCTGCTGGATAGTGGGGCAATGGTGTGTGTGGGGGCGTTGTGCTATTTATCTTCTTAATTTATGCTTTGTACTAATTGGATATTGGCGCGTAACCAGTTGTTAACTAAATCCTGGAGATAATATCCTTTTCTTCGGCCAGTTTGCGCATAAATTCATCAACATCAGGTTCCAGGTAGACAGGAAAGTTCAAGACAGCGTCTGGATTATAAAATTTTCCCCGCTCACCCTGTGTAAAATCATACTCTGTTTTCATGGTCATCCTTGTTTGTAAACAGCGGTTTCTGCCTTTGCTGCCTTTCTTGCAGAAACAATCCGAATCCTATTTGCGGTTTGGCCCATAGATGCAAAGGTATGAACAACTACTCGCAGCGTTCCTCCACTATCCATGCCGATTGTTACCCAACGATCTTCATCTTTGCTATGATGATCATCATAGATAGAAATTTGATTGGGATCGCGAAATACAGTCGCTGCTCGTTGAAAAGAGATCTGGCGCTTGCGAATATTTTCCCTATTTTTCTTGGGATCCCATTCAATATTATATTGCAATTATTAGCTCTTTGAACTGTAGATTTATTTTCCATGATTATATATGGGAAGCGTGAGGAATGTAAACGGCCGTTTTTGCTGTATTAGCATGGTTCAATCCTTCGGCTGCGTGCTCAGAACAAGCCTTGAAGATTGAACCATCGTTCCCTCTAAGTGCGGCGCACCTTCAAGGTGCGCCGCACTTGGTCCCATCTTACACATCTCTTATTTGACGCTGCCAGAGGGGCATGATAAGATATTTGAAGAGCGTCGTTAGCACTCTAATTTGAAGAGTGCTATTTTTGTGAAAAACCAAAATTCTGGACAGGGAGACTAAAGTCAGTGAATAGCTAACTCTAGTCTCTCGTCGTGATCCTCACTATGTTTCAACCGTTAAGCGAACGACAAGAACGCATTTTGGGCCTCGTTGTTAGAGCCTATATCGAAACTGGCAACCCAGTGGGTTCTAACACCCTGGTGAACCAGCATGATTTGGGCGTGAGTTCGGCGACGGTGCGGAACGAGTTAGCCATGTTGGGGGATCTTGGTTATTTGGTGCAACTGCACACCTCGGCCGGCCGCATTCCCACCGAATTTGGCTACCGGTACTTTGTGCAAAAGCTGTTGGGGGAATTCCGTTTGCCCATAGACGAGCGGCAGATGATCCGCCACCAGTTTCACCAGGCCCGGCTTGATTTGGATCAATGGATGCGGCTGGCGGTGGCGATTTTGTCTCGCACCTCGCGCGGCGCCAGTTTTGTGACGGCGCCCCAATGGCGGCCGGCCCGCTTCAAGCATTTACAACTCATCTCCACCCAGGGGCGGCTGGTGTTAATGGTTTTGGTGTTGCTGGGCGGCGATGTCAATCAGCAAATGTTGACGTTGGCTGAACCTGTTCCCCAAGCCCGGTTGAGCCAGGCGGCCGAGGACTTGAATCAGATGTTTGCTCATGCGGCCCAGGATGAAGTGGCGGCCCGTCTGGGTCAGCTCGATGCGTTGGAGCAGGATGTGGCTCGTTTGATTCTGGATGGGCTGCGCCGAGTGGATGCTCGTGTGATTCGAGATTTTTACCGGGATGGATTGGTCAATCTGATTGAAGATGAAGGGACGCGGCAGGCGGTTCGGGTTCTGGAGGAACGAACGCTGCTGGCGGATGTGCTGACGGAGACTCAGGCGCAAAACGCGCCAGGGGTGCAGGTGGTGATTGGCGGCGACGGCCGTTGGGAGGAGTTGAAGGACTGCACCATTATTTTGTCTCGCTATGGCGTGCTGGGCGATTTTAGCGGCACGGTGGCGGTGATTGGCCCCACGCGCATGGCGTATGGTCATAACGTCGCCGCCGTGCAATATGTGGCGGATTTGATGACCGGGTTTGTGGATGAGTATTACCTGGATGAATTTTATTTGGAGTCTGGACTTCAAAACGAAAACGACGATGAAGAGGTGGATTTAAGTGAGTGAACAAATACCGGAGGCGCAGGCCGATCCGATTGAAGAAGAAATGATCGAAGCGACTGCAGAGACGGCCGTCCCAGAGACGGCCGTTCCTGAAGATCAGACGCCGCCGACATTGGAAGAGCAACTGGCCCAGGCGCAAGCCGAAGCGGCGCATAATCTGGACGGGTGGCAGCGGGCGCAGGCGGATTTAGCCAACGCCCGCAAACGGTTTGATAAGCAGCAAGCGGAAATTTACGGCCGTACCCTGGCAGACGTCATCGCCAAGCTGCTGCCCGCCTTGGACGACTTTGAGCGGGCGTTGGACAACGTCCCCGCCGAGATCGCCGAACATAGCTGGTATGACGGCGTCACTTTAGTCCAACGGAAACTGCTGACGCTTCTGGAAAACCTGAACGTCAAACCAATTGAGGCTTTGGGGCAGCCCTTTGATCCTAATTTCCACGAAGCCATCATGCAAGAACCCTCTGACGAGTATGAAAGCGGCGTCGTCACCCGCGAATTACAGAAAGGCTACCAAATCGGCGGCCGGGTGATACGGCCGTCGCTGGTCAATGTTGCCGAATGATTTGATCAGTTATAAAAAGACCTGACGGGTTTTGCAAAGATATCTTGTTTTGCCAGGTCATCGTGGAAAACCCGTCAGGTCTCCAAGCAATTAAAAGAAGGAACAAACAACATGGGAAAAATAATTGGAATTGACTTAGGCACCACAAACTCCGTTGTAGCCGTCATGGAAGGCGGCGAACCCGTCGTCATCTCCAGCGCCGAAGGAGGGCGGCTGTTTCCATCCATCGTTGCCGTCAACCCCAAAACCGGCGAACGATTGGTGGGACAGGTTGCCAAACGGCAGGCCGTCATCAACCCGGCCAATACCATCTCCTCTGTCAAACGATTTATGGGGCGCAAATACGACGACCCCGAAATAAATCGCGCCCGTCAATACGTCTCTTACGACGTGAAAAAAGCGCCTAACGGCGACATCCGCGTGGTGATGAACGAACGTGAATACTCCCCGCCCGAAATTTCGGCGATGATTTTGCAGAAAATGAAAACCGACGCCGAAGCCTACCTGGGCCAGCCGGTGACACAGGCGGTCATCACCGTCCCCGCTTACTTTAATGACAGTCAGCGTCAGGCTACTAAAGATGCCGGCAAGATCGCCGGCCTGGAAGTGCTGCGTATCGTCAATGAGCCGACCGCTTCTGCTCTAGCCTATGGCCTGGGCGGCGACAAAGATGAGATGATAGCCGTTTATGATTTGGGCGGCGGCACATTCGACATCTCTATCTTGGAGGTGGGCGATGGCGTCTTTGAAGTGAAATCCACCAATGGCGACACCTTCTTGGGCGGCGATGATTTTGATCAGAAAATCATTGATTGGGCGGCCGAACAGTTCAAAATGGATCAGGGCATTGATTTGCGCCAGGATCGCCAATCGCTGCAACGGCTGCGGGAAGCGGCCGAAAAGGCGAAGATCGAATTGTCCACCACCATGCAGAGCGAGCTGAATCTGCCCTACGTCACCGCAGACGCCAGCGGTCCCAAGCATTTGAATTTGACCCTCACCCGCGCCAAATTCGAGCAGTTGACCGCTGATTTGGTGCAGCGCAGCATCGAACCATGCCGCCTGGCCTTGAAAGATGCCAGATTAAGTAAATCTGAAATTACGCAGGTGGTTTTGGTGGGCGGTATGACCCGGATGCCGGCCATTCAGCAAGCGGTCAAAGATTTCTTTGGCCGGGAGCCGCACAAAGGAGTGAATCCCGACGAGGTCGTTGGGATAGGCGCGGCTATCCAGGCTGGCGTGTTGGGCGGCGACGTGAAGGATGTGCTGCTGCTGGATGTGACGCCGCTGACCTTGAGCATCGAGACGCTGGGCGGCGTAGCCACGCCGTTGATTGAGCGGAATACGACGATTCCCACTAAGAAGAGCCAGGTGTTCTCCACCGCCGCAGACGGACAAACGCAGGTGGAAATTCATGTGGTTCAGGGGGAGCGGCCGATGGCGCCGGACAACAAGAGCCTGGGCCGATTTATTCTGGATGGGGTTCCGCCAGCGCCGCGCGGGGTGCCCCAAATTGAAGTGACGTTTGACATCAATGCCGACGGCATTTTGAATGTGACGGCGCAAGACAAAGCGACGGGCCGGGAACAGGCGATGCAAATTGTGCCGTCCAGCGGCCTTAGCGATTCGGAAATTGAGCGCATGGTCACGGATGCGGAACAACATGCAGCGGATGACGCCCAACGCAAAGAAGCGGTGGAAGTGCGCAATGTGGCCGATTCAACCGTTTACAGCGCCGAGAAATTCTTGCAGGATAATGGCGAAAATATCCCGGAAGCGCAGAAAACGGCCGTACAAAGCCAGATTGACGCCGCTAAATCCGCGCTGTAAGGGGGTGATTTGGAAGCGATGAAAACCGCCTCAACGCAACTACAAGCCGTGTTGCAGGAAGCGGGCGCCGCCATGTACCAGTCCCAACAGGCGGCAGGCGGCGCGCCTTCCCCTGATGGCGATGCCGGCAGCAGCGATGAAGATGTGATTGAAGGCGAATTTAGCGACGCCTAGCAGGGTATTACTTGAGCGAGTGGATCGAATCCAATGGCTGACAAACGAGATTACTACGAAGTGCTGGGTGTGTCCCGGACGGCGACTAAGGACGAGATGAAAAAAGCGTTTCGTCGTCTGGCGCGCCAATACCATCCCGACGTCAATAAAAATAACGACGCCACTGAAAAATTCAAGGAAATCAACGAAGCCTATGAGGTTTTGTCGGATGACCAAAACCGGGCGGCGTATGACCGCTATGGTCATGCTGGGGTGCAGAATGGTAGTGGTTTCTCTGGCTTTGAGGGCGGTTTTGGCAGTGTAGCCGATATTTTCGAGGAGTTTTTTGGCGGCGCGTTTGGCGGCGGCGGCCGGCAGCGGCGGCGGGGGCCGCGCCGGGGCGCAGATTTGCGCTATGATTTGACGATCTCGTTTGAAGAAGCCGTTTTTGGCGTGGAAAAGGAGATTGAGATCACCCGGCCGGAAATTTGCGACCGGTGTCATGGGTCGGGGGCTGAACCGGGAACCAGGCCGATTGCGTGTACCACGTGTAACGGCTCTGGCGAAGTGCGCCGGGTGCAACAATCCATTCTGGGCCAGTTTGTGAATGTGGCGACTTGTCCCACCTGCCAGGGCAGCGGGGAATTGATTCCAGAACTGTGTCAGACGTGCGGCGGCCGTAAACATGTCCAACGCATTCGCACTCGACCAGTCAAAGTGCCGCCAGGGGTAGATAACGATACCCAGATTCGCATGAGTGGCGAAGGCGGCCCCGGCGTCAATGGGGGGCCGCCGGGCAATCTGTTTGTCATTTTGCATGTGCAAAAGCATGAATTTTTCCGGCGGCGGGGCGAGGATATTTGGCTCGATTTGCAGATTAATGTGGCCCAGGCGGCATTGGGCGACGAAGTGACTGTGCCCACGATTGATGGCGAGGAGAAGCTCGTTATTCCGCCGGGTACGGAATCGGGCAAGGTGTTCCGCTTGCGCGGTCAGGGCGTTCCCCGTCTGGATCGGTCAGGACGAGGCGTGAATAGGGGGCGGGGCGATCAACACATCATGGTTCAGGTGGTCACGCCCAAAAATCTGACGGCCGAACAAAAAGATCTGTTCAAGCAGTTGGCCGGCACGCTGGGCAAAGAGGTGATCCCGCAGCGGGACAAAGGGATTTTTAGCCAGTTGAAGAATGCGCTGGGCGATGTGTTTGGCATCTAGGCGTCATGTATTGGCTTGAAGTGGCAGTGCAAACAGATGGGGAGGGGGCGGAGGCGGTGGCGGAGGCGTTACGGCCGTATGCCCCGGACAGCGGCGTCGTTTTAGAGCAGTTGGGTGATGAGTCCACCCCTGACCCGGATGCGTTGGAAACGGCCGTCACCGTCAAAATCTACCTCTCGTCTGCACAAGACACGCCGACATTGCGGCGGCGGATTGAAGAAATCATCTACCATTTGGGCCGCCTGTACCCCATTCCTCCCCCCACGTTTCAGGAAATTAAAGAGCAAGATTGGGCCAATGCCTGGAAAACCCACTACCATCCTTTTCGCGTAGGCAAGAAAGTGTGGATTCAGCCAAGTTGGGTAGAACAGGGGGCGGCTGCCGATGGCACGGACCAAGCGCTGCCGGATGATGTGGTGTTGACGCTCGATCCAGGCATGGCGTTTGGCACTGGGTCACACCCCACCACCCGGATGTGCCTGATGGTCCTGGAGGAGTTGGTTGAGCCGGGTCAGCGAGTTCTGGATGTGGGAACGGGGTCGGCTATCCTGGCCGTTGCGGCGGTGAAATTGGGCGCTGGTTCAGTTCTGGGCGTGGACATTGATGAAACGGCCGCGCGCGTCGCCCAGGAAAATGCCGGCCTCAACCAGGTCAATTCAGCCATCACCATCCGCCAGGGTACGTTGGCCGATGTGACAGAAACAGGTTGGGACATTGTTGTGGTCAACATTTTGGCGCCGGTCATCATCAACTTGCTGAAAAATGACGGCCTACTGGATTATGCGGCCCGTGACGGCCGCCTGATTTTGAGCGGGATTTTGGCAGAGCAAATGGGGCAGGTTGAAGAGGCGGTGATGGGGATGAACGGCCGTGTCATTCAACGCCAAACCATAAGCGATTGGGTGGCGCTCACCGTCCAACCGGCATAACGACAACAAAAAACGCTGCAATCCCAAGATTGCAACGTTTCACCATTAAAACAGATAATGCAGTTGAAGGAGAATTAAACGACTATCGCGTGTTTGCCCGATTCCGGCGATAGCGATAGGTGATGCGGCCCCGCGTCAGGTCATACGGCGTCATTTCCACCCGCACCCGATCCCCCAGCAAAATGCGAATGTAATATTTGCGCATTCTGCCGGAAAGGTAGGCCAAAACCTCATGCCCATTGTCCAATTCTACGCGGAATTGGGTGTTGGGCAGAAGTTTCTTGACGGTTCCTTCAATTTCCAGTTTCTCGTTTTTTGCCATAAAAACTTAAATCCTATTCTTCTTCGGCAGCGCCGGCCATCGTTTCAGAATCGGCCGTTGCCAGCGCTTCTGCTTCAGCCACAACTGATTCATCCACCGCATTAACTTCTTCTTCTAAGGTTGTTTCTCGCTGCGCCATCCACTCGATTTGCTCGTTGGCGGTCACGGCTTTCAAACTCAAGCCAATGCGTTGGCGGCGGCGGTCAATGCTGACGACGCGGAGCAAATGCGTTTCGCCTTCAGCCAACACGTCATGCGCATCCTCTACTTGAGTTCGGGAAAGCTGTGAAATGTGCAGCAAGCCTTCAATGCCCGGTTCAACTTCGGCAAATGCGCCGTAACTGACGATGCGGGTTATTTTGCCCTCCACCAACTGCCCTTGGGTATACCGTTCTTCGACTGAATCCCAGGGGTTGGCCAGCAGTCGTTTGCGGCTGAGGCTGATGCGTTGTTCTGCTTTGTCCAGCTTGAGTACGTAAACTTCGATTTCGTCGCCCACTTTAATGACTTCGCGGGGATGGTCAATGCGGTGCCAGGCCAGTTGAGAAATATGCACTAAACCGTCAGCGCCGCCTAAGTCAACAAATATGCCGAAGTCGCGCATGCCGCTGACGACACCTTTGAGGATGGCGCCCTCTTCCAGGGAATCCAGTAGTTCGCCTTTGCGTTTTTCTTCCCACTCTTTTTGGGCGTCCCGTTGGGAGAAAACCAGGCGGCGGCGGCGGCGGTCAACTTCAATGACTTTGAGCGGCAGTTTGTCGCCGCGTAATTTTGCCAGACGTTGTTGACGTTTCCGGTCGCTCATGCCAGGGGTCAGATCGTTGAGATGGGAGGCGGGGATAAACCCACGGAGACGGCCGAACGGCACAATGGCGCCGCCTTTATTGTAGCCGATCACCTCGCCTTCAAAGACCTCGCCGCTTTCCATCAACGCTTCCGCTTCAATCCAATCCTGGTTCAGGCGGGCCAAATTGATGGATACATGCAAACTATCAGGTTCACCGGTGTTTAGAATGTAAACATCAATTTCATCATTGATTTTCAAGGCGGCCCGTTCTTCCGGGGACAGCTTGCTTAGGTCGGTGGGGGGAACCAGTCCGTCCCGTTTCAGACCCAGGTCAACGATGATGTCCTGATTGTTGATGGCTACGATGACACCTTTACGAATGTCGCCTACTTTCGGTAATGTATAATCGTGTTGATCAAGTAGCTCTTGTAAAGAGCTGGCGCTTTCTTCAGACATACTCACTAAAACTCTTCCGTAAATTGGATTTTTTTCGCCCAAACAAAAACTCGGCGGTCGCGCAAATTACTAGAGGGACACAGCCGAGTCTTGGTCAGTGCATATTATGTTGCTGGTTGTTAATCGCTAGATTGCATATTCCTCAAGAGCCAATTGCACACAAAGTCCATATCAGCCTCGTTCTGCCATTGGATTAAATAACCCCGACATGCTACTTGTAAAGCGATTTCCCACTAGTAACTCAGCCTGGGGATTATAACGACTCGCCTGAGCATTGTCAAAAATTTCGCCGTTACCAAATCAAAGAGATCCCAGTGGCAACTGAATGATGGGGTTTGGCCGGTAAACTGGTAAATTTAACCGATCTGGTTGCGAATACGGCCGATTCCGGCCACTTCACATGCCACCACATCGCCTGGTTGTAGATATTGGGGTGGGGTTCGGGCAAAACCGACGCCGCTGGGCGTGCCGGTGGCGATGATGTCGCCGGGCAACAGGGTCATCCCGCGCGAAAGCTGGGCGATGATTTCGGGGATGTTAAAAATCATGTGAGCGGTGTTGCTCTCTTGCTTGATCTGGCCGTTCACCCGGCAAGAGATGGGCAGGTGGTGTGGATTGGGCAGTTCGTCGGCCGTCACAATCCAGGGGCCGATGGGGCAGTGACCGTCCAGACTTTTGCCCTTGAAAAATTGTTTATGATTTCGCTGCAAATCGCGGGCGGACAGGTCGTTGAGGACGGTGTAGCCGAACACGTGTCGCATCGCCTGGGCGCGGGGGATGTTTTTGCCGGGTTGCCCGATGATGACGGCCATTTCTGCTTCCCAATCAATGTGGGTGGAGACGGCCGCATCAAACGGAATGTCATCATACGGTCCGGTGACGCTGGTGGTGGCTTTGGTGAAGATGATGGGGAATTGCGGCAGCTCCTTGATGGACAGCCCTTTTGTCGCGGCCGATTCGGCGGCATGTTCGGCGTAATTCCAGCCCAGGCACATCACGTTGCGCCGGGGGACGGGGATGGGGGCCAGCAGTTTCACCTCGGCCAGCGGGATGGGGTTGGCGGCGGCGACGGCAAGCTGCCTCGCCTGGGCCAGCCCGCCACCGCCCAATTCAATCAGGGAGATCATGTCGGGGGCAACGGCCGTCACATCTACCACCGCCCCCTCGACCACAACCCCGATTCGGGTGCGGCCGTCATACTGATAAGTCATGAGTTTCAATGAAAAACCTCCAGGTTGGCGGGCAAATTAACGACGCCCCACGATACGGGCGATGCCCCGACCCACCCAAACTTCCTCGGCAAACGTGGGATTGATAGAGGAGGCTACAAAATAAGTCACCCCTTGCACGGTCGCCCGCTTTTGCAATTCCTGCCAGAAAGTAAGGTATTGACGCCCTTTCATCGCTGGGGATCCTTCTTTGTTGTTGCTGGCTTCCGTCACCCAGATTGGCTTGAAGCGGAAGCGGCTGATGTAATCGTCCAGTACGCCCAGAGATGTCGTCATCGGATAAAATTTTGACCAGTAGATGTGAACGCCCAACCCATCGGCCGCTTCCACGGCCGCGCGGCTGGCTTCGATAAACTGGATGTGATCCTGCTTCAAACCCGTCACCGTAGAGCCGGGCGACAAACCAGGATAGATGAACTTCCGACCCGGCAGCCGCTTGCGATACAAGTCCAGCAGCTCCAGCCACCAGCGGGCAAACGCAGCTCCGTCCCGCCAGGAGGCGGACAATCCCTCCGGCGTCAGATTGGGCTCGTTGTGCAGCTCGACTGCCACGTCCTCGGTGTTGAGAACGCCCAGCATCTGCTCCACGCTGTCTACCGTCCATTGGAAAAACTGCTGCGGCGTCACATTCCGGCCGCCGAAATCGAGGAAAGCCCGCACCACCCAACTGACATCGGGATGTTGGGCCGCCAGCTTGCGTACCTGATCCATGTTGTGATGGGATAACAGCTTGATCATCCCCGGCCGCATCGTTTTGAATTCGCCAATTTCCTGGTCGGTGATGAAGGGATCGGCGGAGGCGTGCAGGCCGATTTTGGCCTGTCCCATCGGCGGCGGATCGGGATTGACAGGCGGGGCGGGTGTAAAGGTGGTTGCAGGCGGCGTGGTGGGTTGGGTGGCCGGGGCCGTACCAAACGGCTGCTGCAAATCATCATCATCCACCCGTATCGGTGTGTACTCTCCCTGCGCCGCTCCGGTGACAATCATCTCGGTATTGGCGGGTATGAAGCCGATGTTGGTCCCGTTCCGGCGCGGGGCGTCCCGTAAATTGATGCCGTAGGGGCCGGCGACGGCCGTGTTCCCCCTCATTGTAATCTGCGCCGAAAAAGCCCAACCCGGCGTGGTGTCCTGGACCGGGGCGGGCGGCGTTGGCGGCGTCGCATCAGTTGGCGTCAACGGCGTTGGTTGTTGGATAGCCGGCATGGGGCTGGCCGCGTTCAAAACATCCGTTTTCCGCGCCGCCACCGGCGTATATTCCCCGACAGCTTGTCCTACCACCGTGGCTGTGGCGCCGCCTTTGAGCAAACCGATATTTTGCCCGGAACGGGACGGCCGATCCCGCAAGTTAATGCCGAACCGCCCCACCAAAGCCTCCGCGCCAGTCACCGTCAGATATGGCGTCCACGCCCAGCCCAAATAGGAATCGGCCGGCGGCGTGGGGTCGCCCGGCGTGATTTGCGGCGGCTTCTCCGGCAAATTAACCGGCCCCATGAAATCCTGGCGGCGCACCCGCACTGGCAGGTAATTACCGGACGCGGCCCCCAGCACAGTCACGGTGCTGCCCCCTTGCACCAAACCGATATTTTGGCCGGAGCGGTTTGGCTTCTGGCGCAAGTTGATGCCATATTGCCCCACTACCGCTTGACTGCCGGACACCGTCAAATAATTGCGCCAGCCCCAGCCATCCACAGTCACCACCGTGGACGGAGGCGGCAGGTCGGGCGGCGGCGTTGGCGTCGGTGTACCGCTGCTCAAGGCCGAGGTGGGCGCCTGAACCGGCGTGTACAGGCCGCGCCGACGGCCGGTGATGATGACGATGGTCTCCGCCGGAACCAGATCAATCACTTTGGCCCGGACGCTGGGTTGTTCTCTCAGGTTAATGCCCCCGGAATTGACCTGGGCCAAATTGAGCGTCTCTTGCGCAAAAAGGCCGTCGGTATACGCCCATCCCGCTGTATACGGCCCGGCCGGACGCTGCCAGCCCATCAAGGTGAGGATGAAAGGAGTAGGGTCAATGATGTTGTAAGGCCAATTGCCTTCTTGCGCCCCCTTTTTTTTCAGCGTCAGGTGCAGGTGGGAGCCAAAGCTGTTGCCGGTATCATTGGCTAATGCGATCAAGTCCCCGGCGCTGACCGTTTGGCCGACCTGAACCAACGGCCGTTGCAAATGGGCATACGTCGTTTGATACTCATCCACATGATCAATGCGCACGTGAATGCCGTAATTATGGCCGGTGGCATTGGGATAGACCTGGACGACTTTACCGGGAGCGACGGCGAAGACTTTGCTGCCGGAGGGGGCCATGATGTCCAGCCCATCATGACCGGGCAGACCAAACTGCTGGTAATTCTGCGGATTAGCGCCGAAATACTGGTTGATGCTGCGATACTCGGTGGGCCACGCTTCAAACTTGAAACTGCTCATTTCGAAACTCCTTTCATTATGAGTATTATCTACAAACTAACATTGCGTCTTCCGAAAAAAGCCGCCGAGGACGCAGAGCACACAGAGAAATCCAGAGAAAGAATTCGCGCCATTTGTGCAACCGGATAACTGATTTTTCATCCAATTCACCACTTTTGAAGATATTTTGCAGATGTTCGCTAATGGTGCGTACATCACCCCCTCTGGACTCAGCCATGACATCACCCGTGGCGTTCCTTTGTTCCAACCAGAAGATATATCTTTCCGCCAAAACCGCCAATCCATAATGGTATGGATCATAACGCCAGGCTGTATATCGTCGCTGGTGTTCCAGCTTGTCAATAACGGTCGTGATCACGGTATACTCCAGCTCGTGCAATAAAGTGAGTAAATCGTTGTTGAACTGTTTTTCTATCTGCGGATCGCGCAAGCGGAAATTGACCAGTTGGTACACAAGCTGGTCAATTTCCGCTTTCAGCTAGGGAAATCAGGCAGATTTTGGCATTGGAATCAATCACCGCCCACCATTTCTTTTGGCGGATGCTCACCTAGTTTTACCCACATGCGCCGTACACGAACCAATTGAGGACGATTTATTTTCAAAGCTTTAATCGTCGCCCGACCAGTTGCTGTCAATCCAATCAATTCGGTATTATTTTCATTCCAGGCAAAATGTGTTTCCCACTGTTCTTGCTGGGGGTGGAATAGGGTAACGGTTACATTCGTTTGCGAATCAACGGCCGTTTGCCGTATTCCTTTGTACCGATTACACATGGGGCAGGAAAAACAGAGGTTTGATAAGACCGTTTTACCGCCGGCAACAAGAGGGATGATATGCTCAACTTCAAATGTAGCTGCCGTTAAACGCTCTGCTGTGCGGCAGTAGGCACAGCAGTGATTAAATTGTGCTTGCACCTCGCGTTGTATCGCAACTGGAATGTACACACTCATATTAAAGTGGCTGTGCTAAGGTATACCGTGCCCGCGTTTTCAAAATGGTCAACTGATCTACTTGAGCTAACAAACGATCCATCTCCTCGTTTTGCCGCTCGCTTAACAGATGTTGTTTTTGTTCACTCAACAACATATCCAGCCGCGCTTGCTCATCGGGAGCCAACCGGCTGTTTGCCAACGCCTCTAATTCGGATTGGCTCATTCCCCACAGCAAATCTGGATCGGTTGGTTTTTCCCCAACAAGGCGGCGATAGTGGCGTACATCAAGGACAACGGCCGTTCGCTCTCCTTGTTCATTGGTTAGGTATTGGACTTGCATATCAATTCTCCTTACGCTACTTCTTTCCATTATACGGAAAAGTGAGGTGGATGGAAACTGCCAAGATTGGTTCATTCTTTAAGGCTTGTCCTGAGATAGTCGAAGGAATGAACCAATCTACCTACCTTCGACGATGGCGATTTCGGCCGTTGACAGGCCGTACAGTTGGTAGGCAAGTTGGTCAATTTCCGCTTCCAGCACGGTAGCATCGGTGGCAGGATCATGAAGTTGGCAATCGCGCACCTTTCTGCTGATTATGATAGCGACATAACAGTTGCGCGTTTGCTATATCTGTTGCGCCTCCTTTTGCGTGGGGGATGACGTGATCGGCTTGATACTCTGACCAGGAAACTTGAGCTTCCTTCTCAGGCTTATTCTCGGCCAAGCATACCTGACATAATCCCTCGTCCCGTCGGTAAATTTTGATGCGTTCTGCTTCATTAAAGGCGCGGCGTCGATCTTTGGTCAGCATTTTATGGTTATGCTGATCAGCAAATTCAAAAAACGCTTGACGAATAATGCGGTCACGTACCTCAATCTCACCTGCTGACTGTTGACGGCTGTTTGAGAATAGTAAAATATCCCTGTCTGTTTGCCGCGCATTACTCCAGCGTTCATGAAATGTGACTACAAAATCACGAAACAGTTCTTCTTCGGTTTTATCAAAGACATAATAGGTGCGTAAATGTCGCAGAAGGAGATACACCGACATAATGAAATACTCAATTCGGAGCTCAGGGATTGGGTCGCCATTTTGCACTGAGGGATCATCCTTGAAAATATCATAGAATAGATTTAGATTTTGTAGCACATGTTTAGCATATACTTTCTCTTCCAAGTCATAATTACCAATACCATCTTGTTGTATTTCACTCTCTATATATTCCACAACATCTGCATTACGAATGTCCACAATTCGGGTTTCTTTTTCGATGAGCAAAAAGCGGACTAGCAATGCTAAATGCTGCATTCGATCATTCTTTCGTTTGAGTAGGACAAAAAAATTATGCTTGTCCTGATTTTTATCTATTGGCTCATACTTGTCATAATTAAATCGTTGATCATCAGCATATTTGACAACAAAGTTTCGCACCAGACTGGAAAGTTTAGAATGTGCTTCTTCCATATAATTGAGCGATTCCCCTTGTTGTAAACGCCAAAAAATTTCGGTGGCAACTTCCTGATGCGCCGGATTCATGGGATCCGCGATTCCTTTTACTATATCAGCTTGATAGGAGAGGCGATTTACAAATTTACGCACATCTACTGGTAGTTGGCTATATCGTCTGCCAGGCAACTTTGGGTTCAAATCATTTAAGGAATTGGGCAAAGGGAGTTTGTCCGCAAAAAAGTTTTGTACGGTGGTAATGCGCTGTTGGCCGTCAATAACTTCTTTGACAGCACGATCATCGCTTAGGCGCACTTCTCGCAAAACGATGCGTGGCACATAGAACCGACGGAACAGACTGTCTAGTAAATCTTGTTGCTTGCGACGGCTCCATACCGTTTTGCGTTGATAGGGCGGTCGCACCACGAATTCTTCTGGATAGCGGTTAAAATCCTCGATGTTGATCATATCCGGCACAATATCATACTTGGTTTTGGGATCAAACTTTGCCATTGTTACTCCTAGCAGCCTGTCGGAAAAGTCCGAGCGAGTCTTATTTTGGCACCAAACATGCTTGAAATCATACATTTTGAGGCATAAATGATGGCCTTTTTGACCAAATATGGCCCTTGATGATAGTTCTCCGACAGCCTGCTAGTATTTGCCTCAATAAGTTTGAAACTGGGATGCGCAATGAGATCGGCAATCGGTAAGCCAGTAATGTTGTGGCTTTTGGGCTTCACTTTTAACTGTTTGCTGGTCAGGTTCTTTGCAAATTTGTCCGATTGCACATAATCTGTTCCTTGTTTATGTAGTCACCGTTTTGTAAACTTGGCCGGATTGGTTATGGCGTCACGATCAGCCTGTCGAAGCCGAGGGGGACGATCTGGAAGAAGGTGTTGCCGGGGGCCAGGGGCAGGGGGTTGCCGTCGAGGTCGGTGAAGGCGAGCATGTCGTCAGGGTCTTGGCGGCGCCAACGGCCGTCAATCCGCTGTCCATCCCGAAATAGAGAAACCGGCCCTTCGCCCCAAATTTGAATCTCGATGGAGTAATTGCCGCCGCCGACATTGTCTTCCAATATGTCGGTATCCTGGTGATGGGCGGCCAGGACGATGACGTTGCGGAAGGCCAACTGCTGGCCGCTGTTGGCGTCGTTGTGGGACACGCCGTCCGTCCAGCGGGTGTAACGGGCCGTGCCGGGATTATAGGCCCAGGTGACGTAGGTTCCATCATAGATGATCTCGATTTTGCTGGCGACCGCGCCGGGCACGGCCGGCTGCGGGCTGAAGGTCATGCCGTTTTGGAATTGGGGCGGCCTGTTTTGGCCGCGCTGGTCGAGGATGAAGCGCAGGTCGAAGCTGTTGGTGAACAGGGTATGCTCGAACGCTTTGTTGGGGTCTTCCACCCGGAAAAAGCCGCCGTGCCCAAAATCGGGGGAGATGATGCGGTCGAAAAATTCGCTGTTTTGGAATTTGAGCCGCACCGGGCCGGATGCGCCGGAGTAGGCGAAAGCGGCGTCGTACATTTTAGGGATTTCCAGGTCAATGAGACGGCCGCTGCGGATGGAGCCGATGGGGTTGGCGTCTTTGCTGTAGAACACGGCCGTGAACCGGGTTAACCCTCCCTCGGCGTAATGCTCAAATACCAGATCGGCGTTGTTCAGGCCGGATTGGGGGCGGACGATGGCGGGGGCGTTGGAGATTTTGATAGCCAGCGGCCGTCGCGCCAGCACGGACAGGTCGGACAGCAGTTCGCCCGTCAGCGGATTGATGTTTTCCGGGAAGTCGGGGCCGACCAGGCCGGGGATGTCAATCGTTGGCGCTGGGATGCCGGTGGAAGTGGGCGTGGGATCGGTGATGGGCACGGCCGTTGGCGCTGGCGGCGGGCTGCTGCCAGCGGTGACGCTTTCGTTTTCGGTGACGACGATGGCGGGCGGCGGCGCAGTGGTTGCCGCCGGTTGGCTGAGAATTGTGGGGGTGGCCGAGGGTTGGGCGTTGGCAGAAATGGGGGTGGGGGAGACGGCCGTATTCGAGCCGCAAGCCGTCAAAAAAACAACGCCCAAAACCAGGGCAAAAAGGAACCAAGTTGAACAAATGCGTCGCATGAAAAACTCCTGTGGCAAAGTTCACACCATTGTAAAACATCCGCAAGCATCGGCCAAACCAGGCGTTATTAAAATGGCTAAAAAGGGGGGGTGTTTACCGAATCCGACGCTGCCAATACTCTTTTACTTCAATTTCTTCCAGACTGTCATCCGAATGAATGAAATCCATGAGCAGCCGGTTGAATTTGGCTTTTTCTTGCAGCATGGGGAAGTGGTGGCATTGCAGCGAGACAAAATACCGGTTGTTGCCGGCCCGTTTCAGGCGGCGCAAATCGCCGGTGGGCGGGGTGATGACGGTGTCTTGCTCGCCAGTCACCATCATGATGGGCCGGTCGCAAGCCGTCAAGTCGGTGTAAATATCGTAACCCAGGATTTCCTGGGCCAGTTGGTTCATCGCCTGCTGGTCAGTTTTGCGAATTTCGGAATCAATTTCGGGGAAACTGTTGGTTTTGCCCAACGCCCGGTTGATGTAAGCATCCGGGTCGAGATTAGCCAGGCGGACATCAACCGCCTCCCGCTCGGTAGGCAGGGCCACTGTCACCAGCTTGGAAACGCTGTCGGGGTATTGGGCGGCATATTTGAGGCAGACGACGGCGCCCAGTGAATGGCCGACCAACGTGATGGGCCGGGCGATGCCCAACTGATCGATGAAGTTTTCGATCATGTTGGCATAATCGGTGATGGAGTATTTGTCTGGCGCTTTGCTGGAATCGCCAAAGCCCCACAAGTCGAAGGCGAAGGAGCGATGCCGGGCGGAGAGGGCTTGCATAGACGGCCACCAGTAACGCCAGGAACCCAGCCAGCCATGCACAAAGATAAGCGGCTGGCCTCGTCCCAGGACCTCGTAATGGATGAGTTGGTTGCCGACGGTGGTGATACTCATAATGAACTAAGTGAACGTCTGAAAAACAAGTTCCTACAATCGTGAGTTGTCGTTTCTTGCCGCGTTTACGCCTGCGCGGTAAGAAACCGCGGCTACTATGACCGCAATGATTCTCCTGCTAAAACCTTGTTAATCGTGCCAATGAGCACATGCGGCGCAAACGGCTTGAGAATGTACTGGTCGGCCCCGGCGGACAAGCCCGTTTCAATTTCCGATTCCTGCCCTTTGGCCGAGAGGAAAATGATGGGGATGTCTTTGGTGGCTTCAATCTGGCGCAAATGTCGGCAGGCATCATAGCCGGTCATCTGCGGCATGCGCACATCCATCAAAATCAGGTCATAACTATCCGCCAGGGCCGCATCCACAGCCAACGCCCCATTTTCGACGCTATTGATGGTGAACCCGTGGAACTGCAAAGTCAGGACTATCAGTTCTCGGATATCTTGATCGTCTTCAGCTACTAAAATTTTTGGCATAATTCTATCTTCCAATGATTGGTCAGGCCGGATGGCTGCTCTCTAAAACGGCGGGCAAACTAAAGGTGAAGGCGCTGCCCTGGCCCGGCTCGCTCTCTACGTCTAATTGGCCGCCGTGCATCTCCACCAGACTGCGAACAATAGCCAAGCCCAGGCCGGTTCCCGATACTTTTTGCACTTCGGTATGGTCGGAACGATAGAAACGGTCGAATATCTTATCCATGTTCTCTTTGGCAATGCCGATGCCGGTGTCCTGGACGGCGATGTATACCCGGTTCCCTTGGGCATGGGCATGGATGGTGATACGGCCGTTTTCCGGCGTGTAGTTAAAAGCATTGTCCAGCAAATTCGTCAACACCTGCGTCACCCGGGCGAAGTCGGCATTGACCAGCGGCAGGGTAGATGGCAGTTCAGTCTTGACCTCAATTTGTTTCTGCGCGTGTTGAATCCGGCCGCGCAAATGGCCGTCCACCACCTGTTCCACCAATTGAGTGACATCAACTGGCCGGATATCCAGCGTGGTGCGTTCCGTCTCAATGTGGGAAATGTCCAGCAGATCATTCACCAGCATGTGCAGCCGGTCGGCGTTATTTTTGATGACTTTGAGATACCGCTGCTGCGGGTCGGACAACTGGCCCACAGCGCCCATCAACATCAAATCAGCGTACCCCTTGATGGAGGTCATCGGCGTCCGCAATTCATGAGACACGGTGGAGACAAACTCGCTTTTGAGCTTTTCTACTTCCACTTCTTTGGTGATGTCGCGGAAAATGGAAACCGTGCCGAAGAATTGGAGGCCGGATAACACCGGCGACAAGTGAACGCTTACCACTTTATCTTCAATCTCAAACCGGTCGGCCAGGAAGGTGCCGGGTTCGATGCGGTCGGCATTTTGCCCCCACTCTGCGAAAGCGCTGACCCAGGATTCCCCGGAACGGCCGTACAGCCCCAATAACTCATTCACCGGCTTGCCTACCAGTTCATGCCGGGGCACATCCAAAATGTTGGAAGCGGCCGCATTCGTCAAAATAACCCGGTTGTTTTCATCTGCCACCAACACGCCATCGGCAATACTTTCCAAAATAGATTGGCTCTTGGCCGCTTCAATCTGCTCTGCCCGCAGCATACTGCCCAGCCGTTCCGCCTGATCGCGGATGAGCAGATACAAATTGGCATTGTTGATGGCGCTGGCGACCTGAATGGCGGCCGCTTCCACCAAATCCGCCTGCTGCATGGTGAAGGCGTTGGGTTCGGTGTGGAAGAGCATCAGCACGCCGATGACCTCTTCATTGGTGATCAGCGGCACGCCCAAAACAGAGCGGTGTTCGGCGCTGGCGGCGCGATGCACCCAACGCGGGTCATCATGTGTGTCGGAGACGACGACCGGGGAGCGGTTATCAATCATCCAACCGGCCAGCCCGTCGCCTCGCTTCATGCCGCTGGGCAGCCCTTCGCGGGGCAGTTTCATGTCCATGCCCAATGTGGCCCGGAAAATCAATTCGTCGGTTTCCGGGTCAATGAGGAAGATGGCTCCTTGTACCGCATTGATGATTTCGTTGACCAGCTGCAGCGCCTGACTGAGCACCCGATCCTGATCCAGGCTGGCGGACAGGTCGGATGTGATGCGCAGCAAGATTTTGACCCGGTTGCTTTCTTCGTGGAGTTCGCGGGTGCGGTCAGCCACGCGGGTGTCCAGTTCTTCGTTGAACCGGTGCAGTTCTTCAAATAATTGCGCGTTTCTTAGGGCGATGGCGACTTGTACGCCAAAGGTGGTGGCCTGGGCCACTTCTTTGTAGCTGAACCGGTTTGGGTTTTGGGTGTCTGCCAGGATGAGAATGGCGATGATTTTCCCTTCCTGCTCGATGGGGACGCCGAGGATGGCTTGCGCGGCCGTTTCTGCCGGCAATCTCAGGCTCACATTCTCATTTTGGCTGACATGGTTGTGATAGAATGCCATGCCTCCCTGATAAACCTGAGAGACAAAAGCGGCCTCGTCGCTCAGAGGAACCACGCGCCCCATAAACGCTTCGCAGTTCTCGCCAAAGGCAGCGCGTCCGACCAACTGGTTATCTTCTATCAGCCAAATGTAGGCGCCATCCACGCTAAACATACGGGCGCTTTCGCTGGCGATGAGGTCGAGTACCGTATCCCGATCCAGCGTGTAATTGATGGCCAGACTGACAGCCCCCAGGGCGTTGTAGAAGCGTTCTCGCTCGTAGGTCTCCTCAAAAATGAAAGCGTTATCCAACGCTGTCCCTGCCTGGCTGGCTAACGCGCCCAGCAATTCCATCTCGTGATCGCCGATCCCTTTTAGGTTGGCGCGGACTATTTGGATGAGGCCGAAGGATTGTTCGTCGGCCAGAACCAGGGGAACCAGCGCAACTGTGTAGGGCGTCCCTTCCGGCAGCCATGGGGGAACGGGAAGGGGGGCTTCGTCGGCTTGGATAACGGCCGTCGTCACCGGTTTGTTCTGGTTGAGGACAGCCATCGCCGCCCCATTTTCAGGGAGGGGGATGCTGCTGCCTTTGGCCAGGGTTGGCCCATCCGATTGGCGGGCGACATCGTGAAGCGCGATCAGGTTGTCATCTTCGCGCCATTCAAAAATGGCGACCCCATCCGCCTGAACTGCCGCCAGCATGTGTTCGCTGGTCAATGCCAGGATGGCTTCCGGCTCCAAAATGCCGGAGATGGCCTGATTGGCGGCCAGCAAGGTTTCAATTTCCCGGTTGCGCATCAGGGTTTCCGCCGCCAGTTGGCTGTTCTCGATGACGGAGGCGGCAAATTGGGCGTATAGTTCGATGGTTTGCAGGGTGGCGGTGTCAGGCCGACGGCCGTTGCGCGGTTTGTCCAGCCCGATGAGACCAATTCTTTGTTGGCGACGGCCGTAAAGCGGCGCGCACACCAAATCACGCTGGCGCCAGGCTTGATTGTCGGAAACGGACGGGAGGGCATTGCCGTCTAGCGCCCTCATGTTTTTCTGTGACCAATCGCTGTCGCCGGGCACAAAATAGCAGCCGCCATGCCGGTACACTTGCAGCGATTCTTCGGTAAACAACGTTTCCCAGGCGGCGGCAGGCAAGAGGTTTTGCCGCAAATCGTCCAGCTCATCCGGGGTAAATCCAGCGGTGATGAGCTGCGTGGGGTTGAATTGGTCGTCCCGTAATGAGAGCAGCGCCCGATCCCATCCATTGGCTTGCAGGCCGTCTACAATCCGTTGTAGTTTTTTATCGAAATCGGGTTCGCTGCTGATGCGGGTGAGGGTGGTGATTTGGTGGACGGCCGTATCCGATGCTTTTGGCATGAGCAGGAGTTGGTAGAGGTCATCTTCCCCGTCAATGGCTTTGGATTCGAGGGTGAGGGTACGGCCGTTGTCCAGGGTGAGGACGGCCGTCTGCCCCGGCGGCAAATCGAACAAGCCCTCTGTTTCTGGCAGTAAATCTGCCAATGAAAACTCATCGCCGCTGGTGCCTAGCATCTGGCAAGCCATCCGGTTCACATGATGGATGGCGCCATCAGCCCCAACGATAATCACACCCTCGTTGAGGTTGTCCAGAAAACTCCAGGCGAAAGCTGGGGAGAATGACTTTTCCATGACGTACACGATTGGCTACGCAGCCTGCTGTTGGTCTTGTTCTTGTTGGTCGAGACGGCGCATCTCGGCGGCCGTTTCCGTAATCTCTCGAATATCAGAAAACTGTTGGGTCTGACTGGACACCATGCCAATCGAAATTCGCATCAGCGGAGCTATCGTGCCATCCGGCAATGTTACCCCGCCTTGCTCCCGATCCATAAAGTTGTAATGGGATGAAATCCCTTCGTTAAATTTTCCCCGGATATGATTCATGAGAGCCTGGACATCATTCGTCATCGTGATCAGCGTGAACGATTCATTGCTGGCGTGGCCGATAAAATCGTCCAATGTTCCCATCTCGTTCACCGATTCGTTTAGTTGTATGGCGGTAAAGCGTAAAACTTCATCCCCGGCTACAAAGCCATACACATCGTTGAAGGGAGCCATGTTATCTATGCCCACCAGGAGCAAAGACCAATGGTCAGTCCGCATCAAATTGCGTAATTGATCTTCAATCAGTCGGGCGCTGGGCAGGCCGGTGCGCGGATCCGTCATGTTCAGCCGCTGGTGGGTGCGAATGGCCGTGCGTACGCGAAGTTTTAGCTCCTCAATGTCAAACGGCTTGGTGATGTAATCATCCGCCCCCAATTCCAGTCCAGCGATCCGGTCGCTCCGCTCATCTTTCTGCGTGAGAAAGATGATGGGGATGTGGCTGGTGCGGATGGAGGTGCGCAACTGACGGCAAACTTCATAGCCATCAATGTCAGGCAGCATGATGTCCAACACGATCAGGTCTGGAAGCTGTTTGCGGCACATATTCAGCGCGTCGTTGCCCCGCGCCGCTACTTCCACGTTGTAATTTTGTCCACTGAAGAAGATGCGCAACATATTCGAAATATCGAAATCATCTTCTACGATTAGGATTCGACCGTTATTCATAGGCTTTTCCCTTCGCGATTCAAGACGATGTGGCGGCAGTTACTGCCCGCGATGGATCGTCTACGCTAAACCGATTCTTTCCGCCCCGGTGATATGTTTTTATCGCAGCAATTTCTGCTTCGGTGATGGCGCGCTCGAAACTTCTGAAGCCGCCAAGTTTGAAACCGTGATCAGCAGCGATTTTATCAATTGTTAGCACTTGAGACAATGTTATGTCTTTTCCCAACGTGTAGGATTCGTATCGTTGTTCCAGGGCCAGGGCCATGGTTTCGGCCATGCAGGCGTAGGCCATTCTGGGCGGGAAGCCGAAATTGAAGCCAAAATCAACCGGGCCGGGCGCTTCGACCATGCCGCCTTCGATGACGAAAACATCGGGGCGGGCAGCGGCTACTTGCCGGGATACGTCGCGGGGGCGGGCCACATCACAAAT
>JAJRVV010000091.1 GCA_024277135.1 Chloroflexota bacterium
ACCGCCACCCCCATTACGCCCACCTTTACGCCGACCACAACCCCGCTGCCCACCGCCACCGACCCGCCTACCGCCACGCCCACCATCACCCCCACGCCTGCGCCCACAGACACGCCCCAACCTGACCTGGTGCATAACGTCGTTGCTGGGGAGACGTTGATCGGGTTGGCGCTGCGTTACCGGGTTTCGGTGGAAAGCATCGCTCAGGCCAACGATTTTGCGCCGGATACCGGCTTGCAGGCGGGGCAGACGCTGCTCGTTCCCTGGCCCACGCCCACGCCGCCGTTGGTGTCGGTGGGCATCGAAGTGAACGGGGAATCGGTGATCGCGGAACCGGCCGGCTGCCCCCGGCACGAGGTGCGCAGCGGCGAATCGGTAGCCAGCATTGCCGCCCAGTACGACATCGAATTTTTGGATTTGTTCCTGGCGGTCAACCGGCTCACGCAAGATTCGATCTTGCAGCCGGGAGACACGCTTTGCATCCCCGAAATCATTTATGGCGGCAGTTTGCCGCCCACGCCCGGCCCCTCGCCCACGCCGTCGCCCACGCCGGCTCCCGCCAGCCCGGCGCTGTTGTTCCCGGTGGATGGCGCCGTGATTGACCCGCCCGATGGCGTGATTACGCTGCAATGGACGGCCGTCAAAGACCTGGCCGAGAACGAATGGTACATGGTGGAGTTGGCGGATACCGCGCTGCGGGATGCGCCGCCGCGCAAAGGGTTTACCCGCGACACCTCATTCCAACTGCCATCTTCCTGGCGGCCGGCGCAGGAAGAACCCCACCAGATGCGTTGGCGGGTGCAAATTGTGCAGGTGACGGCGTGGCGGGCCGATGGACTGCCCATTTACGTGTATGGCGGACGGATGAGCCGACCCGCCTTTTTCACCTGGATGGGAGCCGTCCCCACGCCGACGCCGCTGCCGACGCTTACCCCTACGTCAACTCCTGTAATCGAGACTGGAGACTAACTCTTTTTCCAGACTTCACAATTCATTATTCATTATTTCTTTTTCCTCTCAGCCAGGCACGCCGGGTAAAGTGAAGATAAACTGACTGCCCCCCTCCGGCCCATCTTCCACCCAGATACGGCCGTCATGCGCCTCAATCGCCATCTTACAAAACGTCAGCCCCAAACCCGTTCCCCGCACCTGCGCTCCGCCCGGATTGGTGCGCATGTACCGCTCAAACACCCGTTCCTGAAATTGCGGCGGAATCCCCGGCCCGGTGTCGGACAGCACGCAGCGCGCGCCCGCTTCCCGGTCTGGGACGACTGCCGCTTCCGCCAGCAGCCGCCCTGTCACCCGCCCGCCGGACGGAGTGAATTTGAGGGCGTTGTCCAGCAAATTGATCAGCACCCGGCGGATGATTTCGCTGTCGGCCCAGACGGCGGGCAGGTCATCGTCACAGGCGATCTCGAAGTGGATTTGCTTTTGCTGGGCCAACGGCCGTAACCTCTCCATCACCCGCGCCACCAACGGCGGCAGCCGCATCGCCTCCGCCTCCATGGCCAACTGCCCCGCCTCCCACCGGTTCATGTCCATCAACGAATCCACCATGTCCAGCATGTCCAGCGCCTCTTGCCGCGCCGTGACCAGCGGCGGAGACGGGTCAGCCAATTCCAGCACGGTCAGCAGAGTGGTCAGCGGGTTACGCAGGTCGTGGACGATCATGCGTGACAAATCGGCGCGCTGTTCGGCCAGTTCGCGGGCTTCGGTGACGTCCCGGAACAACATCAGCCAACCCATCACCCGGCCGTCGGCGGCGCGCACGGCCGTCTCCGTCCGTTCGATGAAGCGGGGCGGCTGGCCGGTTTGGTAGGTGTGGGGCGATGGGGCGCGGCCGTCCCCATCCGCCGCGACCCCGGCCGCCAGCCGTAGCAGCAAATCAGCCACATCATCCGGGGCCAGGCCGATGGCCGGGCTGGTTGGCAGCGGTTGGCCGTGCAAGTCGGCCGGTGATTGGCCCATCAGCCCGGCCGCCATCTGATTGACCAGGAGGATACTGCCGTGCCTGTCCAGCATCAGCACCCCCTCCGCCATGCTGTTGACCAGCGCCTGCAACTGCTCCACGCGTAGCGCCAGCGCCTTGTCCGTCAGGCTGTAGAGCCGGGCGTTTTCGATGGCGGAGCTGGCCTGTCCGGCCAACGCCAGCAGCAGTTCCCGATGCCAGCGGCTGAACGGCTGGCCGTCGCCAAAACGCTGCAACACGATCACGCCGATGGTCTGTTCCCCGGCGATGAGGGGCAGCCCCAGCCACGCCGTTGGACGGGGGGCGGGCGGCGTCAAGTTGTGGCGGGCGGCGTACTGCATGTTGCCCCGATCCAGGTCGAGGAGACGGCCGTTTTCCGCCACCCAGTTGGCGAAATCATCCAGGCGCGGGCGGGCGGCGTCCAACAGCAGGGTGATGTCCACGGCGTCGGCGGGAACCAGGGCGCGGATTTGGGCTTCGGCGCCGGCCAGGACTTCGTTCAGATTCAGACTTTCGCGCAGCGACAGGCTGGCGTCATTGAGCCGGGCGAATTGGGCCAGCCGTTGTTCCAGCATGTACCGGTTTTGCCATGAGAGGCGGATGATGGCGCTGACGCCCATGACGCCCACGCTGAAAATGACGAAGCCGGGCAGTCCGGCGCGGAGAAAGATGACGCCGCCGAGGAGAGCGAAAGGTTGGCTGAACAGGTTGAAGCTGAGGACGGCCGTCCCATTTCGCCGCAAAAACGTCCAGCCATCCCGGTTGATCAACAGCCAGACGAGCCATTTCAGCAGCAACACAACCGCGCTGTACGTCCCGGCCAGCGCCGCGAATGCGGGCCACTCTTCGATGATGAAGTCGGCTAGAGGGAGTTGGCCGCCGATTTTGAGGAAGACGGCCGCCGCTGCCAACATCGCCGCCAGATGAACCAGGCTTTGCCCCAGGCGCAGCGGCCATTTGGCGGCGGGCAGGTTGATGGCGTCGCGCAGGGGTTGCCATAACGTCCGCGCTAGTTCGGCCAGGATAAGCCCCACCAGGAACAGGGGGATGGCGCTCCAGCCCACAATCAGCAGGCTGCTGACGGCGGCCAACGGCAGCAGCCCGCCGCCGCCGCGCCAGGCTGGCAGGCTGAAATTGACGGTGATGATGATAAGCAGGGCGAATAAAATCAGTTCGGGGGCTTGGGCGCTGAGGGTGGCCGACCAGACGGCCAGGATCAGCATCAAGAACAACAGCCCCATTTCTACCCAATTGGAGCGGTATGACGGCCGTTTGCCGGGCGCAGTCGGTTCCTGGGTTCCGTCCATGTCGCCAGTTTAGCATGTTGTCCAAAAATGGCTATACTCCTCTCTTGGAAATGAGCAATGAGCAATGAGCAATGAGCAATGAGCAATGAGCAATGAGCAATGAGCAATGAGCAATGAGCAATGAGCAATGAGCAATGAGCAAT
>JAJRVV010000092.1 GCA_024277135.1 Chloroflexota bacterium
AGCTAGCAGGCTGTCGGAGAATGATTTAATGGATACACGGATGATACGGATCTAACGGATTTACACGGATTTTCCCTTATTTTATCCGTGAAAATCCGTCCAATCCGTTCTGTCCGTGTTGCTATTTCGACTCTTCCGACAAGCTGCTAGGGGATCGTCCTCCTCTAGCTCTAGCTCAATCCTCTAGCTGTTTTCATTCATTCGTGGTGCGCTGCGGCGCGTGGTGTCTCCTGTGAATTTGTCGTGCCCATCCACCATCAATTTCAGGATAAGGGCGGGGGGACGGGTAAATCGTTAACGGCCGTATCTTTCCATTTCTCGCCTTCTTCGATGAGCATGACTGGGATGCCATCGCGGATGGGGTATTTGTAGCCGGAGTCGGCGCAGACCAGCCAGTAGTTATGAACCAGTTCTAACCGGCCGGGGTCGTCGCCGTATTCTTTGGATTGCACCGCGATGGGACAGCGTAAAATTTCTAATAGTTCGGGGCTGATGGGGGGGGAAGTTTCGTCACTCATTTTCGCTCCAAATGATTTGTTTTGGAGATTGGAGAGTGGAGGTTAGAGATTAAACACTCTCCAATCCCCGGTCTCAAAACCGTTGATTTGCTTAAGGACGCTCATTAAAGAGATTTGTCTGCGGGATCATACGTCTAATCAGAGCATGAGGCAAGGCAGAATTATGAACGGCCGATCCCCATTTTTCGGGCTACTGCCAGATCGGCTAATGTGATTTGTTTGAGGAGGCCGCCATCCATGCGGGCTTGTAAAAAACGCCCTATTTTCTGGACGGCCGCCGGCTGGCCGTCCGTCATGTCATAAATGTGTTGGATGACGGCATTCGCCATCAAAACGGGGTGGGTTTGACGCAGTAAATCGGCGACGTCTCCAAGCGTGAGCGGCTGGATGAACAATCGCTCGAATCCGGCCAGATGACTGGCCCACTCCGGGGTGAGATCGGCTGTTTCTTGGGTTAGGGTAAGGATGCCGGTGACGGCCGTTTGCCGACGCAGCCAGGTGAGTAAGCTGGCGAGCGGGCCATTCTCTGATGCGTCCACGTTCATCTTAAGACTGTGTAAATTGTCCAGCAGCAGGAGTAGGCGACGGCCGTCCAGCCAGGTCATCACCGGTTGCAGGAATTGGATGCTCAAGGCGCGTAATGGATCTGCCACAAAACCGGCCTGTTCTAACTTAGTAGGAAGATGTCGCTTTTGATTGAAATCGGCTGCGGCCGTTTGCGCCAATTCCCAAAAAAAGGCGCTGGCGGTGTGTTGCCGGAGTTGGGCTAAATCCACATAGACGGGAATGGCGTCCGGCCCTAAACGGCCGTGATGAAGTTGGTGGAGGACGGCCGTTTTGCCAATTTGGGCCGGCCCGGCGAGCAGAAGAACCGTCGCTGGATTTGCCTGATTGATCTGCTGTTGGAGCCAGCTAAAAAACTCTGTACGGCCGGCGAAATGCGTGGTGTGGATCACAATATCATCCCAATAACTATGCTAACGATGCCGCTACCTTATGGGGGCTGCTTCCCCGGCAACTTGGAGTTTCCGGGGAAGTATGGCGGCCGTGCTCTCAATCATTGGTACGGCTACCGTCCTCTATTTTAAGCCAATTGGCAATAGTTTGAGCGCCCACATCCAGTTTGCGGCCAATTGCCCGGTAGCTCATCCCCTGCTGCCTCAATTGTACCGCCAAACGACGCACCTGATCAGAGTAGCCATTTTTGTTGGGGCAAGGCGTATAAATCCGCTGGCATTGTTTGCACAAAAACCGCTGACTCCCCGATACGTTAAACCCTGATTTCACTTGTTGCTGCGTTGCCTGACAGGTGGGACAAGCTATCATACCCCTTATTGTAACTATCATTCCGGGGTTATACACTGCGGCAAAAGTACCATTCAGTTGGCAAATCATGAGGAAAAGCTGACAAAGAAACACACTTGTTCTGTAATTTGAACCAGATTGACGGCTGTCTATGCTTCCCGTGTTAGGTTAATTACATTTCTCCCCGACAGCCCTGCATACAATCAGGCTTGGTTTATCAAATTTAGAAGCCTTAAGGAGGCAAAAAGTGAATTTATTAGGCACAAATTTCCGTTTGTACAACAAGCGTTTGCTTGTCGGGCTGATGCTCTTGTTGACCCTTTTACTTGTGGCATGTGGGGGTGGAGCCGATGAAGAAACCCTACCTGAAAACAGTAACCAATCAACCGAAAGCAGTTCTGACGATACCGCAGCCGATAGCGCGACGGAAACGGCCGTGCCCACCGAAACATCCATGTTCAACGGCACCCTCCGCATCGCCATGCAGCCCATCGTTAACATTGATCCCCTGACCATTTCCTCCGACGCGGAAGTGATGGTAGCCAACAACGTCTATGATTACCTGGTAGATGTTGATCACCTCTCCAACCCCGTCCCCCGGCTGGCAACCAGTTGGACAACCAGCGATGATGGTCTGACCTGGACATTCCAATTGGCTGAGGGCGTTGTCTGGCATGACGGCTCCGACTTTAGCGCCGCCGATGTGGTATGGACATTTGAACGTCTGCGTGACACCGAAGACGCCCCCACCGCCAGTTTGTACGGCAACATAACCAATATCGAAGCCACCGGCGACCTGGAAGTGACCTTTACCTTAGAATCTCCCAACCCCTTCTTCCTGTATGACTTGAGTGACAACCATGCCCTGGTCTTGAAGGCAAACACCACCGACGCCGATTCCAACTTTAATGGCACCGGCCCATTTGTAGTGACCAATTACAGCCCGGAAGACCGGATTGAAATGACGGCGAACGAGAATTACTTCATCGAAGGCCAACCCAGTTTGGCCGGTCTGGAAGTGATTTTCTTTGCCGACGAAACCGCTTCTGTGGAAGCGCTGCGCAGCGGCCAGATTGACCTGGTGATGCGCATGTCCAATGCCCTGTTTGAAAGCCTCAAGGAAGAATCGGGCATTCTCACCTATGACATTCCCACCAACGGCTTTGACTTGGTGCGTCTCCGCTCTGATCGGGAACCGGGCAATGACCCCCGCGTGATTCAGGCGTTTAAGTTGGCGACGGATCGGGAAGCGATTTTCCAACTGGTGCAGCAAGGATATGGCGCGGTGGGAAATGATACGCCCATCGGCCCCTTGTATGATTCGTACCATGATGATTCTATTGCCCCGCCGCCGCGAGATGTGGACGCCGCCCGCGCTTTGTTGGCCGATGCCGGGTATGCTGATGGCTTGCAGATGGATTTGCACGTACCGGATTCAGGCAACCGGCCTGATCTGGCGGTGGTGCTGAAAGAGCAGTGGGCCGAAGCCGGCATTGACGTCAATGTCATCGTGGAGCCGGAAAGCGTCTATTACGGCGAAGATGGCTGGCTGGAAGTGGATTTGGGCATTACGGGCTGGGGATCACGGCCGTATCCCCAATTCTATCTCAACGTCATGCTCGTCTCCGACGCCAAGTGGAACGAATCCCACTTCGCCGACGATGAGTTTGATGGGCTGGCAAACGTGGCCGGAACTACTCTGGATGAAGTAGAGCGGATTCAAGCTTACTCTGATATTCAACAACTGCTGATTGATCGCGGTCCGGTCATCATCCCTTACTTCTTCGCCCAATTTGGCGCCATCAGCGACCAATTTGACGGCTTTAACATGAAGGCTTTTCCCGGCCGTACTGATTTCCGCTCCCTGATTTACACCGGCTCGTAAAAGCGAGAGCGGGAGCTAGAGCTAGAGGACACTTTCTTTCCTCTAGCTCTAGCTCTACCCTCTAGCCCTCTCCTCTAGCTCTGACTAACATGAACAGTGTCACGGCCGTCACCCCCTCATCACCATCCCGGCTGGCACGGAGCCGGGCAGCGCTGCGCTTTTTCTACAGCGACGCCGCCACCGGGCTGGGAACCACCATCTTTTTATTGTTCCTCTTCCTGGCGATTTTCGGCCCTCTCCTCGTCCCCTACGACGCCAACCAACAAATTTACACCGACGCCCGTCAGCCCCCCTCTGCAACGCATTGGTTCGGAACCGATCACCTGGGGCGGGACGTGTTCAGCCGCATCATCCTGGGGGCGCGAGACATCTTCACCCTCACCGGGCTGGGAACCCTGCTTTCCATCCTCACCGGCGCTGCCTTTGGCCTGCTCACCGGCTATTTGGGCGGCTGGTTCGATGAGTTGTGGCTGCGCTTTTTCGACGCCTTGCTGGCCTTGCCCGCTTTGCTGCTGGCCCTGCTCTTGCTGGGCACGTTGGGGCCGTCCCGCAACAGCATCCTCATCGTCATCATCGTCGTTTACACCCCCATCGTCACCCGCGTGGTGCGCAGCGTGTCGCTGTCTGTGAAAAATAAAGGCTTTGTTGAGGCGGCGCGGACGCAGGGGGAATCGTTAAGGCGCATTTTGTTCCGCGAGATTTTGCCCTCGGTGATGCCGGCGCTGGCGGTGGAGGGCGCGCTCCGCTTCTCCTATGCCATCTTTCTGGTGGCCTCTCTCGGTTTTTTGGGGGTCGGCGTGCAGCCGCCCAGCCCCAACTGGGGGCTGATGGTGAATGAAGCCCGCCCCTACGTTTCGCAGCTTCCCTGGGCCATCTACTTTCCCGCCGCCGCTATCGCCGTCGTCGTCATCGGCGTCAATTTGATGGCGGATGGGGTGCGGCGGCTGCTGCAAGCATCTTGACATGCCATTATTGACCATCTCTAACCTGACCGTTTCCTATCGTCACGGCCGTACCTGGCAGGACGCCGTGCGTGATGTGTCGCTGACGATTGCGGCGGGGCAGACGGTGGGATTGGTGGGCGAAAGCGGCTCCGGCAAATCCACCATCGCCCTGGCCTTGATGCGTTACTTGGGGCCGGACGGCCGTGTTCGCCGGGGCCAGATTCAGTTCGACGGTCGTGATCTGCTGGCCCTCGCTCCCGAAGCCATGCGTGCCGTGTGGGGGCGGGAAATCAGCCTGGTTCCGCAAGACCCCTTCTCCTCGCTCAACCCCGCCATCCGTGTTGGCGAGCAAGTAGCCGAACCTTTGCGTCGTCACCTGGGGCTGAACCAAAAAGCGGCGGCGCAGCGGGCGTTGGCGCTGCTGGAAATGGCGCGTATCCCCGATCCGGCGCGGGTGGCCCGCAGCTATCCCCATCAGCTCAGCGGCGGGATGCAGCAGCGGGTGATGCTGGCCATGGCATTGGGGACGGAGCCGAAGTTGCTGGTGTTGGATGAACCCACCACCAACCTCGACGTCACCACCCAGGCTGCCGTGTTGGATTTGCTGGCCGACCTGATCCGGGAACGGGACACGGCCGTCCTCTACGTCACCCACAATCTCGGCGTCGTCGCCCACATTTGCGACCGGGTGGCGGTGTTGTACGCCGGGGAACTGGTGGAAGATGCGCCGACGGCCGTCCTTTACCGCCAACCCATCCATCCTTACACGCGCGGTTTGCTGGACAGCGTGCCCCAGTTGGGCCAGAACAAGCGGCGGGCGACGTTACCGGCCATTCCCGGCCGCATCCCGCCGCTGGCTGACCGGCCGGCCGCATGCGTCTTCGCCCCGCGCTGTCCTCTGGCGATTGAGATTTGTCATGGGGAACGGCCGTCGCTGGCAGCGGCGGTTGACGATCACGCCGTCCGCTGTCACCGCTGGCCGGAAATTGTGGATGGCAGCCTGGTTTTGGCCCGGCCCGCCGCCCCCCAAAACGGCCGCGCCAATCTGGCGCCATCGCCCCAAACCGACGCGCCGTCCCTCCTTGATTTGACGGAGTTGCAAGTCCATTTTGACGTGACCCGCTCTCTGGCTGAGGTCATCACCAGCCAACCGGCGGCCAAAGTGCGGGCGGTGGACGGCGTCAATCTGGCGGTGGGGCGGGGGCAGACGTTGGGACTGGTGGGGGAAAGCGGCTCCGGCAAAACGACGCTGGCCCGCGCCGTCATCGGCCTGGCGCAGCGTACCGGCGGCGCGGTGGAACTGCTCGGCTTTTCCTTGCCCGCCTCGCTGTCCGACCGGGATTTGGCGATGTTGAAACGGGTGCAGTACATTTTCCAAAACCCGGAGGAGGCGCTCAATCCATATCTGTCGGTGGGGGAAACGCTGCGACGGCCGTTCATCAGCTTGATGGGGTTGTCGAAAGCAGAAGCGGATGAACGGGCGGCGCAGTTGTTGACGGCCGTCCATCTGCCTCCCGATTACGCCCGCCGCCTTCCCGGCCAGCTCAGCGGCGGTGAAAAGCAGCGGGTCGCTATCGCCCGCGCCTTCGCGGCGTCGCCCGATCTGCTCATCGCCGATGAGGCCGTCTCTGCCCTGGACGTGTCGGTGCAGGCCGGCATCCTCAACCTGCTCACCGAATTGCAAACCGACACCGGGAATACCCTGCTGTTCATCTCGCACGATTTGGCCGTCGTCGGCTATTTGGCCGACCGCATCGCCGTCATGTACCTGGGACATTTGATGGAGGTGGCCGACGCTGACGCCTTGTTTGCCCCACCCTTCCATCCCTACACCGAAGCTCTGCTCTCCGCCATTCCCGTCCCTGATCCCCAGGCGTCCCAAACGCGCATCCACCTGGATGGGGACGCGCCCAGCCAGCTTGCCATCCCCAGCGGCTGTCCCTTTCATCCCCGCTGCCCCCGTTATTTGGGCGATGTTTGTCGCACTCAAACCCCGCCCTGGCAGGAGACGGAGACGGGTGGTCGGATTTTTTGTTATATTCCCTTGGAAGAATTGAAGGAGAAACAATTAACAGCCAACAATCAACAATCAACAGTTAACGACCAACCAACTAACCAGCTATCAACTCCTCACACATGATTCGTTATATCCTCCGCCGATTGGGTTTTCTGGCGCTCACCATTATTTTGACCTCGCTCATTGTCTTTGCCGTGACGCAGCTTTTGCCGGGTGACGTGGCCCGCGCGGTGTTGGGCCGGGAAGCGGGGGAAGCGCAGTTGGCGGCGTTCCGGGAGGAGTTTGGCCTGAATGACCCGCTGCCGGTGCAGTACGGCCGTTGGCTAATCAACTTCCTTTCCGGCGACTGGGGGCAGTCCGTCAGTACCCGCGCCGAAATTTATGAGGTTGTCACTGGGCGGTTGCGCAACTCGATGATGCTGGCCGGGCTGACGCTGGTAACGGCCGTGCCCCTTTCCGTGTTGTTGGGCGTCATCGCCGGACTCAACGAGAATAAATGGATTGACAGCCTCATCAGTATCTTCTCTCTCTCCGTCGTCGGCCTGCCCGAATTCGTCACCGGGTTGGTGTTGATTGAGATATTCTCCCGCCGCCTCGACCTTTTCCCAGCCAACTCCTCAATTCGGCCCGGCACGAGCTTCCGGGAAGCGCTGCCTATGTTGATCCTGCCCGCCATCACCGCCACCCTGGTTTTGCTGGCCTACATCGCCCGGCTGACGCGGGCGGGGGTGGTGGAGGAGTTGAAGCAGGCGTATGTGCGCACGGCCGTACTCAAAGGATTGCCCCGCCGCGTCGTCATCTTCAAGCATGTCCTGCGCAACGCCCTGCTGCCCACCATCACCGTCATCGCCATCAGTATCGGCTGGCTCATCAGCGGGCTGGTCGTCATCGAAAACGTCTTCAACTACCCCGGCCTGGGCCGCCTGCTCGTCTTCGCCATTGATCGGCGCGATCTGCCGCTGATGCAGGCCATTGTCATGATCACGGTGGTCGGTTTTGCCCTGGCTAACCTGGCTGCCGATCTCCTCTACGCCTGGCTCAACCCCCGCATCCGGCTGGGGTAGCTGCTAAACAACTATCTAACAGATTCAGTAGATCCAGAATCTGCAACGAATTACACGAATTCTCACTAATTTTCGCATTAATTTGTGTTCATTCGCCGCTAAAATTGGATCTACTGAGATTGTTGAAAAACTCGGAACAGTTTGGGGCCATAAAGCTTTGTTTGCGAGCTTGTTTGAAATGTTTTTTGTAAGAAGATGCTGGTATGGTTGAGTTGGTTGATATCCACAAACCCACTGTTGTATTGGAACCAAAAACGACTGAATAGTTGATGAAGATGGATTCTCGTCTAATTCGCCAAATCCTGTTTGTGACAGGGGTCTTTTTCGTTTTGTTTATGCTGGCTGCCTCGGTTGATCGGTTGACGATTAGCTGGCGGGGTGTGGCGGCGTCTACGGCGATTGGTTTGCTGATGGGGTTTGTGTTGTGGAAGTATAAAGAGGCGGTGGAGGAGCAAACGGCCGTGCTGGCCCAGCGCAATACCCTATTGGAAGAGCAAATCAGCGCCCAGGAAAATGCCGCCCGAATTTTGCGCCATATTGCTGAGGGAACGGCGCAAGCAACTGGCAGCGACTTCTTTATGTTGCTAACCCGACACATGGCTTCTGCTTTGGACGTCGATTATGTCCTGGTGGGTCAGGTGATGGGCGAAAAACGGGACGCGATTCGCACCCTATCCTTTTGGGAAAAAAGCGGACACGCCAGCAACTTCGTGTACGATCTGGAAGGGACGCCTTGTGGGATGGTAGTGGGACAGGAATTGTGTTATTACCCGGAGCGCGTGTCTGAGTTATTTCCCGAAGATGTCTCATTAACGGCCATGCAAGTGGCCTGTTACATGGGGATCCCCATTTTTGATGCCAATGGTCAGGCATTGGGTTTGATGGCTGTGTTGCATTCACGGCCGTTGTCAGAAGAGTACGTCCCCATCGCCCAATCCATGTTACGCATTTTCGCGGCGCGGGCCGGCGTCGAGATGGAACGGCAGCGCCATGCGGCTGAATTGGAGATGCGGGTAGAAGCGCGTACCCAGGAGTTGGCGGCGGCCAATGAGCAGTTGCAAGAACTCGATCTGCTAAAATCAAAATTCGTGTCGGACGTATCGCACGAATTTCGGACGCCCATTGCCACGCTCAAGCTTTACCTGGATTTGCTGGCAAATAATGACCCGGAGAAACTGGCGCGTTACCGGCAAGTGATGCAGGCGCAGGTGGATAGATTGGAACGCTTGATTGAGGATATTCTGGATTTGTCTCAGATGGAGGCGGAATCACTGAATATCTCCTTTATGCCGGTAGATTTGAATGATATTGCCGAACAGGTGGCGCTGACGTTACGGCCGCAAGCTCTGGAAAATGGATTGGAATTGACGTTTGATCCTGATCCGGCGCTGCCCACTGTTTTAGGGCAAACGGATCGGCTGGCGCAAGTGGTCACAAATTTGGTGGCGAATGCCATCAATTACACGCCATCAGGCCAGGTTGGGGTGAAGACGTACCGGGAGGATGACGGCCGTATCGCCTATTTGCAAGTGCGCGATACCGGCGTCGGCATTAACCCGGAAGAGCAGCCCTGTTTGTTTAACCGCTTTTTTCGCGGCGAGCGCACCCGGCGGCTAGACAAACCCGGCACCGGCCTGGGCCTGGCCATCGTCAAAGAAATTGTGGAAAGACACAGCGGCTGGGTCGAAGTTGAGAGTGAGATTGACAAGGGTTCGACTTTTCTGGTTTGCTTGCCGGTGGTGAAAGACGGCCGTGCCGCTGCCATCAATTGATCGCCAAAACAACCTGCCAACCCCCCTTTTTTCAGCTACAATTTCCTCATCATCCCGGCCAATGGGCTACCCGGTTTCTGTTTATGCTAGAGGCCATGCCCACGATTCTAATTTTGGTGCGTTTTATTCTAATTTTGGAGGAGATTTTACCGGCTGTGCCGACCAGCATGAATGAGAATGGCGTTTGTCGCTTTAGCCCGATTTAGTTAATCGGGCGGCGATTTGCAGAATCGCCCTGCGTTTTTGGAGGAGCAAGATGGCCCAAATTTCTGAAGGCAGTTTGTTGTGGCAGCCAACCGAATCGGTGGCGGCGTCGGCTCAGTTGACCCGGTATCTGAACTGGCTGGCGGCGGCGCGCGATTTGCATTTTGCCGATTATCCGGCGCTGTGGCAATGGTCAGTAGACCATGTGGCCGACTTTTGGCAGTCGTTGTGGGATTTCTTTGAAGTGAAAGCGACGGCGCAGCCAACGGCCGTACTCGCCAACTCGACCATGCCCGGCGCCCAATGGTTTCCCGGAGCCAGACTCAACTACGCCGAAAATTTCTTCGCCCGCCAATGGTCAGACCGTCCAGCCATCTATTACAAAGATGAGACCGGGCCGGTGCGGGAAATCTATTGGGACGAGATTGAAGCCAAAACGGCCGCCCTGGCCCACGCTTTGCGCCAGATGGGAGTCAAATCCGGGGATCGAGTGGCAGCTTACATGCCCCACATCCCGGAAACCATCATCGCCCTCTTCGCCGCCGCCAGTTTGGGCGCGGTCTGGTCAAGCTGTTCGCCCGATTTCGGCAGCCGCAGCGTGCTGGATCGGTTTCAGCAAATTGAGCCGACGGTGTTGATTGCTGTGGACGGCTACACCTACGGCGGCAAGCCGTTTGACCGGCGGCAGGTGGTGGCGGAACTGCAAGCGGGTCTGCCTACACTGACGCAGACGATCATCGTCCCGCTCCTGGGTCAATCCCGCGACCCCCTCCCTCAAACTATTTTGTGGGATGATCTCCTGTCACAAACCGAACCGCCGCCAGCGATGACGTTTGCCCAGGTTCCGTTTGACCATCCGTTATGGGTGCTTTACTCCTCCGGCACGACGGGCAAGCCGAAGCCGATTGTGCAGGGACAGGGCGGTATTTTGCTGGAACACCTGAAAATGTCGGCGCTGCATCTTGATTTAGGACCGGATGACCGCTTTTTCTGGTATACCAGCACCGGTTGGATGATGTGGAATTTTTTGGTGGGCGGTTTGCTGTCTGGCGCGGGCATTGTGGTTTACAATGGCAGCCCTGGCTACCCGGACATGAATGGGCTGTGGCGGCTGGCGGCGGAGACGGGGATAACCTACTTTGGCGCGTCGGCCGCCTTCATCTCCGCCTGCATCAAGGCCGGGGTGACGCCCAATCAGGATTTTGACGTGAGCCGGATTCGGGCCGTCGGCTCCACCGGATCGCCGTTGACGGTGGATGGCTTTGCCTGGGTTTATGCGCATGTGAATGAGCATTTGGCGCTGGAGTCGGTGAGCGGCGGCACCGATTTGTGTACCGCGTTTGTGGGCGGCTGTCGTCTGCTGCCGATTTATGCTGGGGAGATTCAAGGGGCGTGTTTGGGGGCGAAGGTGCAGGCGTTTGACGAGGACGGCCGTGCCGTCATTAACCAGGTCGGCGAATTGGCAGTCACGGAGCCGATGCCTTCCATGCCGCTTTATTTTTGGAATGATGAGGGAAACCGCCGTTACCAGGAGAGTTATTTCGCCATGTATCCCGGCGTGTGGCGGCATGGGGATTGGATCAAGATTAATGAACGGGGCGGCTGCGTGATTTACGGCCGTTCCGACTCCACTATCAACCGGCAAGGCATCCGCATGGGAACCAGCGAAATTTACCAGGCGGTGGAATCATTGGATGAGGTATTAGACAGTCTGATGGTGGATTTGGAGATGCTGGGTCGGGAATCTTACCTGCCGCTGTTCGTCATTTTGCGGGAAGGGGTTTCGCTGACGGATGATTTACGCCGGCGCATCAAGCAAAAAATACGGAAAGACATCTCGCCGCGCCATGTGCCCAGCCAGATTTTTGCCATTGACCAGATTCCTTACACGTTGAGCGGCAAGAAAATGGAAGTGCCGGTGCGTCGTATCTTGCTGGGACAGGATGTGAGCAAAGTGTCTAATCCGGGGGCGATGCGCAACCCGGAAGCGATATCCTATTTCGTGGAACTGGCGGCGAAACTTGGCGAATGAATTCGCAGCGACTGCAAAACCCGTCTTCGCGGGTTGGCGCCAGTCGGCGCAGGCCGACTTTGCAGATGCCGCAGATTTATCTGCCGGGAGAATTTGGGTTTTGTGCTATCATATTCCCGGTGAGTACGTATATGGAACGAGAAGCCCAAATCCAACAAGCTTCCAGGCAAAACATGAACTTCAAAAAAATCTACCAAAAACTTGAAGCCAACAAATATATTTTAATTGGGGCAGGGGTTGGTCTATTGTTTTGGGCGCTGGAGTCGGCCGTTATGTCTCTGGCTTTAGGTATGGGTGATTTTGTCACCCAAGTTTTCCGACCCAGTCTACATGAAATCTGGCAGCGCAGCCTGTTCTTTTTCCTTAATTTCGGCGCTGGCATTCATTTTCAATTTGTCATGAACAAACGGATGCAGGCGGAAGCGCGTTTACGGCAGCGGAATCGGGAACTGGCGGCTTTACATGCGGTGTCAACCTCTATCAGCCAATCGAAAAATCTGGGGCAGATTTTGCATGACACGCTGGATGAAGTGCTGCAACTGGATTTCCTGGGCGGAGGGGCCAAAGGCATGGTATTCCTCACCACTCCCGCTTCAGACAGGATGACGCTGGCGGCGTCTCGCGGCGCCCGGTTCGATCATCCTTGTGTGGCGAATCCGCCCCGGATTGGGGAATGTTTATGCGGTCAGGCGGCGGCAACGGGCCAGATGATTACCCATAATTTCATCGAACAGAATAGGCAGCACAGCCGCCATTGGACAGCAAAACCGCATCAGGATATTTGTTTGCCATTGAAGGCGCGCGATCAGGTGTTGGGCGTGATGAATGTGCGGCTGCCGGTGGATCGGGTGATAGGCGAAAATGAAACGGCCGTGCTGACGGCCGTCTCCGACCAAATCGCCATCGCCATCGAAAATGCCCAACTGAGCCAACAAAAAGAGCAGGCTATTACGGCTGAGCGGGAGCGGATAGGCCGGGATTTGCATGACGGGCTGGCCCAGGTATTGGGCTACATCAGCACCAAGACCAAGGCCGCTCAAATTTTGCTGTCTCAGGGCAAGACAGATATCGCCAACCAGTACCTTCGTCAACTGGAAAAGGCGGCTCACGACATCTCGTTGGAAGTGCGCGAGGCGATCCTCGGACTCAAATTAACCGGTCAGACCGGGGATGGGTTGAATGCTTCAATGCGAGAGATGATTCGCCGATTCAGCCGTCTCAGCGCTTTGCTCATTCACCTCAACGTGGCCGATGAGGTTGATAACCTGCCCCTGACGCCGGAGACTGAAATTCAACTCCTACGCATCACGCAAGAGGCGCTGTCCAATGTGCGAAAGCACGCCAATGCCACCCGCGCCTGGGTTAGTTTGCTCATTCATAGAGACGATCTGGTGTTGACGATTGCGGATGATGGCGCTGGTTTTGATCGTGACCAGATTGATCAAAAAGAGGCGATCAGTTTTGGTCTGGCAAACATGCAGGAACGGGCAGAGATGATTAGGGGCGTTTTTGAACTGGATGCAGAGGTAGGGGCTGGAACCCGTGTGCAGGTGCGGCTGCCCCAAGCAGTAAAGGTGGACACATGAAAATCTTGATCGCGGACGACCATCCCCTTTTTCGAGATGGCATCGCCAGCTTGTTGCTGGCTGCCGGGTATGAGGTGGTGGGGCAGGTAGGGGATGGGGAAACGGCCGTGACCGAGGTGATGCGTCTCCAACCCGATCTGGTGTTCATGGATATTCGGATGCCCGGTATAGATGGGATAGAAGCCCTGCGCCAGATAAAAACCCGCCGGCCAGACGTGCAAATTGTGATGCTGACTGCTTCTGAATCGGATGCAGGATTGGTAGAAGCCGTCCAGGCTGGCGCCAGCGGCTATCTGCTCAAAAGCCTGGATGCGGATGAATTGCTGGCCAGTCTGCGTGGCCTGGAGCGGGGCGAATTGGCGATGAGCCGCCACGCCGCCTCCCTGGTCATACAACAGTTGGTACAGCCGGAATTGTCAGAAACAGTTGCCCAGCCAGAAGACCTGGTGGAACGATTGACGCCTAGAGAGATTGAGATGTTGGGGTTAGTGGTAGAAGGTTTGCCCAACAAAGCCATTGCCGTTGAATTGTCCGTGAGCGAAAACACGGTGAAGTATCATTTGAAGAAGATATGGCAAAAACTTCGGGTGCAAAACCGGACGGAAGCGGCTACCTGGGCCATCCGCGCCGGGTTGTTTCCCCAACAAGATGAGTAGCGCCCGCTTCTAGAGAGACTGTACGGTTACTCCCGTCATTCAATTTTCAACGCCTGGACAATTGCTTATTCAGGCGTTTTTGTTTCTCTTGGTTAAATGAACCAGACAGCCATCCACCCGTTCGGGTAGGCGTTTGGTAGAAAATCCCCACTCAAAGAGGTGTGAAAAATTGAACAAATGGGTGTTGGAATCCACCGCTGCCTCCGGTAAAGTATAGGTGGGTAAAACTAGAGGTTTAGGCCTTTGGTAGGGTGATTACAACTAATATCTTAGGAAAAGGGTCGGAATCACGTTCGGCCCCCTGTCTTCAACAATTGAGAGTTGTTAACACTTCCGGCAGGGCAGTTTTTGGCGTCAATCATTTAGTGCAGAGGCCGCCAATCTGTCGCTGGCATCGAAGGGAAACTATGACCCGCTTTTTTGGTCTGCGTTGGCTGGTGTTGTGGACATTGGCGGCAGGCAGCTTATGGTTTTTGTTGGGAACGGCCGTCACTCATGCCGGCCCATTAACGCAATCGAACGGACACGACCCCCGTTCCAGCTGTATGATGTGCCACGCCAACCCGGACCTCAAAGGGCAATTCCAGGATGGCAGTCTCGTCTCCCTCTATGTAGACGAAAACGAATACCAACATTCCGTTCACGGCCCGGCCGGTCTGGAATGTGTGGCTTGCCACACCGATATCAGCGGCTATCCCCATCACGAAGACCAGCTCACTTGTAACGAGTGTCACAAAGGAGATGGGGATGGCGCGGTCGCCGAATACACGACCATGCGGGTACAGCTTTCCTTTGAGAACGCGCGGGAAATGGTGTTGAGTATCAATGAAGCGTGCCGCTCCTGCCATGAAGAGGAATTTGCCGTGGCCGGAGACAGCGCGCATGTCAAGGTGTTAGCCAGCGGCAATCTATCAGCGCCGGTTTGCGTTGATTGCCACGGCGGTCATGATATTCCCAAGCCAGACGAACCGCGCACGCGCGTTTCCCAAACCTGCGCCAAATGCCACCAATCTGTTTACTCCTCTTACAAATCCAGCGTGCATGGAGCGGCATTGGAAGGGGAAGGCAATCTCGATGTCCCGGCCTGCATTGATTGCCATGGGGTGCATAGCGTGCGCGGGCCGCGCGAATCCGGATTCCGCAATGACAGCATCGCCATTTGCGGCAGTTGTCATGGCGATAAGGAGTTGATGGCGTCGTATGACATCTCTACAGAGGTGATGGACACTTACTTGAATGATTTTCACGGCCGTACCGTGGATTTGTTCCGCCGTCAGCAAAATGGGATTTCCAGCAACAAGGCTGTCTGTTTCGATTGTCACGGGATTCATAACATCCAGGCGCCAGACGATCCCACTTCCACCGTTTATCCTGAAAATTTACAGCATACCTGCCAGCAGTGCCACAAAGACGCCAACATTCGCTTCCCCCAGGCGTGGTTGGGTCATTTCTTGCCTACTTGGGAAGACACGCCGGTTTTATACGCTGTCAACACCACCTACCGGATTTTGATCTCGATGACGGTGGGCGGCTTTCTTATGTACATCGGCCTGGATGCGCGCAAGCGGTGGCAAGAGCGGAAAGATTTGGTGATGCAGGCATTGGCTGAGGATGAGTTTGATGAGTACGACTTTACCGAAGAATTCTAAGGCGGCCGCCGAAAAGGCGCATCATGATGAAGCCCGAATCGAAGCGGAGCGCATTCGGAAACGGGCGCGGACGCGCAAGATTCGCACCGCTCAGAAATTGGCGGCTCGGGTGCGGCGGCGGGGAGATGGTTCTTTGGATTTTCGTCGTTTTAGCCGGTCACAGCGGTTTGAACACCAATGGCTGATCGGCTCTTTCTCCACGTTGGCGGTGACGGGCTTGCTGCAACGATACAGCAGTCTGACGGCCGTAGCCTGGATCATCAACGGCGCGTTGGGCGGGATCGAAACCTTGCGTACCTTGCACCATCTGGCGGCGGCCATCTTCATCTTGCAGGCTGTCTATCACAGCCTCACCATCCTGGCGACCTGGATCATCCACCGGGAACGGGGCAGCATGTGGCCCCGCCTCAGAGATTTCACCGACCTGATGGGCATCCTGCGCCACAACTTGGGCAAGGCCGAGGAACGGCCGCGTTTTGATCGCTTCAACATCGAAGAAAAAATCGAATACTGGGCGCTCATTTGGGGATCCATCATCATGATCATCACCGGGCTGGTTCAATGGTTCCCCACCTGGACGACCTGGCTGCTCCCTGGTGAATCCATCCCCATTTCTCGGGCCATCCACGGTTGGGAAGCCGTCCTGGCTACCCTTTCCATCCTCATCTGGCATATGTACCACGTCATGGTTAAAGAGAAGAACAACAGCATATTCAGCGGCGTCATGAGCGAGGCAGAAATGATAGAGAACCACCCGGTGGAATATGAACGCATCATGGCTGCTCGACAATTTCTAGAAACATTCAAGAGAAAATCGGCAAACCCTGCGCCAAAACCACGCGCAGAAGAGGAAAAATATGAATTGGTTGAACAAGCGTAGAACGTCGGGCGCAAATGCCCCGCCGCCAGAAAAAAAGCGCCGCCGCTGGCTGCGCTGGCCTAAACTCACATTGGATTTAAGCCAAAAACAACATCGCCGCCGCTTGGGGATGGTATTGCTCATCCTGACGATTGCCGGATCAGCCTTCATTTATGGCAATGTCAAAATTTATCAATACACTGAAAGCGCGGAGTTTTGTGGCACAGCCTGCCACACCATGGCGCCAGAAATGGCCCGCTATGAAAAATCTCCCCATGCCAAAGTGGAATGTGTGCAATGTCATATTGGACCGGGGACGTCTTTCTTTGTGCGCTCCAAAATTGATGGCATCAAGCAGGTTTATGCCGTTTTAACCGACTCCTTCAGCCGGCCCATCAAAAGCCCGGTGCATAATTTACGGCCGGCGCGGGAAACCTGCGAGACCTGCCACACCCCGACTTCTTTCAAAGACAACATCATCAAAACTATTACTCATTACGATGATGATGAGGAAAACACCACCATGCAATCCACGCTCATCCTGAAGATGGGGGGCTGGAAAGAAAGCACCGAGACTTCTCAGGGCATTCATTGGCATGTGAACAGCAAGGTGTATTACATAGCGGCCGACGAGCAAAACCAGGTCATCCTCTGGGTGGGGGTAGAACAAGAAGATGGATCGCTCAAGGAGTATTTTTCCCGCGATATGTTGACGATGGCCCAATCCTCTTTTGTGGAAGAGGCTTTTGCAAATGGGGAAGTGCGCGAGATGGATTGTATTGATTGCCATAACCGCACGGCGCATTACGTACCGTATCCTGGAGAGGCCATAGATGAGGCGATCAACGACGGCCTGATCGATCAAGAGATCCCATTTATTCGGGCCAAATCTATTGAATTACTGTCTGCCGACTATAGCTCACGCTTTGATGCATATGAAGCGATTGCCGGCTTGAACGATTTCTATGCGGTGAGTCATCCAGAGGTTCTATCTAAGCCGGGCGTTGGCGGGGATGCTGAAAACCCTTCCTTTATAGCTTCTCTTGAAGCCGTTCAGGCTATTTATGACGAGACCAATTTCCCGGAAATGTCCCAGGATTGGGAAACCAACCCGAATAATGCCCGGCACACCCCATTCCTAGGCTGTTTCCGCTGCCACGATGGTAAACATGTCAGTGTGGATGAGGATGGCGCAGAGGCGGAACTGATCAGTGTCAAGTGCAATTTGTGCCATACGGTGCCTATCGTAGGGCGGGGAAATGAGATGCTGGTTGAAGCGCCGGTGATCACGGGGGCGACGCCTGACTCACATGCGGATTTCCGGTGGACGATTGAACACCGGGATGTGACCGATGCGGAAACGCAGGAGTGTTATCAATGTCATGGGCAGAGTTTTTGCAGTAATGACGCCTGCCATAACTTAAACCACCCGCCGGACATGTTGTTTACTCATGCCGACGAGTATTACCAGCGGGGCGACCAGGTTTGCTACACCTGTCACCAGAATATCTTGTGCAGCCGCTGTCATCCGGGCGGGGTGATTAAGAACCCGTAGCAGGAGTATAGGAATGATGAATTTGAATGAGGTTTGGATTCGAGTGCGAGAAGATGAGCAGTTTTTACGCCGGCTGGTCTGGCTGGCGTTGGCGGCGGTGGCGGTAACGGCCGTTACCTTTGGCGGCTACTACTACTGGGATCGCTACGTCTTTATCGGCGACGAATCCCCGTTGGATTTGGGTGTGCAGCACCTGGAACAGACCATCCGCGACGATCCGGAAAATGTGGAGGCGCGGGTAGCCCTGGTTCAGTTCTACTTTGAGAATGGGGCGTATGCAGACGCCATTGACCAGTCTCAACAAGTCTTGTCGGCTTTCCCGGAAAATCAAGACGCCCAGTTTTTGTTGGGGATGGCCTATGTGCAGGATGGGCAGACGGCCGCCGCTATTGAGCCGTTGTCCCAACTCGTCGAAGTCCGCCGCCAGGGGGCGATGGCAAACACCGACACCGTATTGCAAACCGCCCTCTACTTCTTGGGCAGTTCCTATTTGGAAGAAGGGCAGCCAGAGGAAGCGATTCCCGTTTTGCAAGAGGCGCTGGTCATCAACCGCACCGACGCCGACGCCATGTTCCAACTGGGGCAGGCATACACCCTGACGGGACAGCATGATCTGGCGGTGGAACAGTATCACAACTCCGTCTGCTTTGTCCCCGATTTTACCGTAGCGTACCAGG
>JAJRVV010000093.1 GCA_024277135.1 Chloroflexota bacterium
CGTCAGCGAATACCATTCCGGCGCGCCGCGCAAATTCCACGAACTGGTCAGCCTGATGTCATCCGGGGCCGGGGCGGACGGAACGCCGTATGCGCCCCAATCTGGATTTCTGACGGCCGTGCCCCAAAATCGAGCCGCAGACGAGTTGCCCGGCTGGGACACGGCCGTTGGTCTAAATCTGGCCGACGCTGAGGAAGGGGTCTGGTTGGAGGGGGAAGCATTGGCGCAGGCGTGGGCGCTGGTCAACCAGAAGTATTGGCGGCCGTTGGCGGTCGAGGAGGGTCAGGTTTACGAGCTTTACCTGCAAATTCCAGAGCTGACCGGGCGAGAACCAACGACGCCGTGAAGGATGCCATTAGATTTCCGGGAATAGTTCAAAGGAGGGGCAGTGGCGCGGCCGTATCACCCGAAAATCCCGCCTGTCCAACGTCAACACCCGGCGCACATTCAGCCGCTCGGCAACGGCAACGATGGCGGCATCCACGAAATCCAGATTCAGATCGCGATATTTGTCCAGAATTACGGCTGCCCGCGCCAGATCGCTGTCTTGCGCAGGCTCAAAGTTCCAGATCGGCCGCCTCATCCGGTTCACAAATTGCCGCATAATGTGATGACCTTGATATTTGTTAATAAGATAGGTAACTTCTGGCAAGACCACATAAGGCACAATGAGTCTTTCTTGCAAGCCGCGCGCCAAAGTCGCGCAAGTTTCGTGATGGCGATCCTTCGGATTTGTCAGCGAAACGAGAAAACTGGTATCAACTATCGCTGTCATCTTTCAAACTCCAACCGTAAATGGGATGCAGCCCTTCCCGCAGCAGTTCTTCGTCTTTGCCATCTGATAAATCCATTATCTCTTCGCTTGACCCTAACCCAATGATAGACAGCAGCGGATTTTCCGGCGGCGCGGCTTGGTGTTGTTCCGTCACGTAGGCGGCTAACGCTTCGCGGATGATGTTGGAGGTGGATTTGTTCTGGCTTTGGGCGATTTGCTTGAGTTCATAAAGCAGATCTTCCTCAACCATGATGGTGGTGCGTTTCATCATTTCCTCGCTTGGTAACAAAAGTTATGGTTATGATAGCATAACTTTACGGCCGTTACAATGCCCGCTATCCACGATTGACGGCCGTTTCACCTCTAATCTTCGACGATCCTCTCGTGTGGCGTCGGCGTCGGCGTCCACAACAGTTCCCAATCCATCGTTTCGCCGGCGCGCCAATTTAACAGGGTGCGTTCCGGAATGTCCGGGCATTTCTGCATCAAAACAGGGCAGTTCCAATCTCGCGAGGCGTAATAATTGTTCTCCCAGCTAGCATCAAAATATAGACCGGGCACAAAAGATACCCGGCTCACGCGAATCCAATCATCTTGCCACGAACAACTGGCGGTTTTTTGTCCTGCGCATAGTTGAAAATTAGTATCAGAATTCCCCAAGAGGATATGCGTTTCTCCGGTTTGACTGTTTGTAATTTGGATACGGCGCGGCGCAAAAAAGCTGATGTATCCAGGCAGGGGGTCTGGAATTGAATCGGGCAAAGCGTTTGGATATTCTGATTCGATATCCGACAAATTGACCATCGGTTGAACCTCATAAAGAACGTGAATATCGTCTGGCGCCCATATCGCTTGGGTGGCGGGTAGTGTTGTGGGGATGAAGTATTCGCCACTGTCAAAGTTGAAACCCCAGGCGTGATTTTCACCCACCCAGGCTGGCGCATCTACGATAACGGCCGTCTCATCATCATTCCAATATAAATTGCCTCCTGGCCCCAAATGGGTAGCAGTGGGTGTGGCGATATTGAATAGAAATATATCGCCTCCTTCGCAATGCCCTCTACCCAACAATGCCTCATCGTCAGAAAAAAAGTGAAGGATAGCGGATGGGCCATGTAATAGCTGCTTTTCTCCCGTTTGCGGATTGATAAGCATCAAACTGCGCCCACACCTATTTGGCCCCCACGCAATGACCAGCCACTTCCCGCTGGGCGAAGATAGTTGGTAGCGGCAGGGTTCCCAATCTTCATTCCCGGCGTCATTGCCCTCTGGTCGGATACATTCTTCTATTTCATTGAGATTGATGGGAAAGGGCGTTTGGATAGGGCGGGGTGTTCTTGATGGGGGCGCGGCCGCGCTGGTTGGCGGCGAAGTAGGCGTACTGGCGGCGCGTTGTGTGGGCGTTGTTGTCGGCAGCGGGGTGGTTGTGGCCGGCGCTGGCGCAACGGCCGTTGCCGTGATGGACGCGGATTGGCTGCAAGCTGAACCGAATATCCCCAAAATAATGAACAATAGTGATGATTTTGGCATCGTACTCTACGACTCCTCTGGAAAAAATTTGACTGTTCCATGAAATTATACTTCTGCCAAAAGACTGTTCTTGATGAATGCCCCACGTTTGTTCATTGTTAGCGCGGGAGAGAGGTATAATTCTCTGTCTATCCCCGGTTTTGTTTTGCCGGGCGTGATCAGAACTTAAATTTGAGACCTGCGAGGTTTTGGAAACCTCGCAGGTCTCGCGCAGGAGCAATCATGAACATCAACCGTTTTATCGTCATCGTCCTGGACAGCGTCGGCGTCGGCGAACTGCCAGACGCGGCCGCTTTCGGCGACGTGGGCAGCCACACCCTGGGCAACACGGCCGCCGCCGTCAACGGCCTGCATCTGCCCAACCTGGAAAAAATGGGGCTGGGCAACATCGTCCTCGTTCCCGGCGTCAAGCCGCAAGCGGAGCCGACAGCCGTCTACGGCAAAATGGCCGCAGTTTCCCCCGGCAAAGATACCACCACCGGCCATTGGGAATTGATGGGGGCGCAGTTGAAACGGCCGTTCCCCCTCTACCCCGACGGCTTCCCCCCCGAAATCATGGAAGCATTCGAGGCCGAGATCGGCCGGGGAACGCTGGGCAATACCCCGGCGTCGGGAACCGTCATCATCGAAGAATTGGGGGCCGAACACATACGTACCGGCAAACCCATCGTCTACACCTCCGGCGACTCCGTCTTCCAAATCGCCGCCCACGAGGACGCGATCCCGTTGGAGGAGTTGTACCAGATGTGCCGCATCGCCCGCCACATTTTAACCGGCGAGCATGAGGTCAGCCGCGTCATCGCCCGGCCGTTTGTGGGGCAGCCGGGCAGTTTTACCCGCACCGCCCACCGGCACGACTTTTCCGTCTCGCCGCCCATCCCCACCCTGCTGGATAACCTAAAAGAAGCGGGATTGATGGTACACGCCGTCGGCAAAATCAACGACATCTTCAACGGCCGGGGCATCACCACCACCATTTCCACCCAAAACGACATGGACGGCGTGGACAAAACATTGGCCGCCATGCGCGACCGACGGCAAAAAGGTCTCATCTTCACCAACCTGGTAGAGTTTGACGCCAAATTCGGCCACCGCAACAACCCGCGCGGCTACGCCGACGCCCTGGAAGCGTTTGATCGCCGCCTGCCGGAAATTTTGGACGCCCTGGCCGACGACGACGTGTTGGTCATCACCGCCGACCACGGCAATGACCCCACCACGCCCAGCGCCGACCATTCCCGCGAATACGTGCCCCTGCTCATCAGCGGCCATCCGCTCTTCACCGGCGTCAATCTGGGGATTCGGGACACCTTCGCCGATTTAGCGGCGACGATGGCCGATGTGTTGGGGGTGAAACGGCCGTCCTGCGGCCACAGCTTCAAACACCAGATGATGACCACCCTGGACAGCATCAACGGCCCGGCTCTGCTGGAACTGATTGACGACGATCCCGCCCTCATCGCCCGCCTCATTGACCACACCCTGCTCCGCCCCGACGCCACCGAGGCAGACGTAGCCCGGTTATGCGCTGAGGCCGTCGAATACAACTTTGCCTCCGTTTGCGTCAATCCCACTCACGTTCGTTTTGCCGCCGATCAGTTGCAGAACACGGCCGTCAAGACCTGCGCCGTGGTCGGTTTTCCCCTGGGAGCCACCACCACCCACGACAAAATCCGGGAGACGGAGCAAGCCATCCGCGCCGGGGCCGAGGAGATTGACATGGTGATCAACATCGGCGCCTTGAAAGGGGGAGATGATGAGTTTGTGGAACAGCAGATCACGGCCGTCGTCCAAACCGCCCATAACCACCATGCCCTGTGCAAAGTCATCATCGAAACCAGCTACCTGACCAACGAGGAAAAGGTGTTGGTGTGTGAGATGGCCGCCGGCGCTGGCGCTGATTATGTCAAAACCTCCACCGGCTTCAGCGGCGGCGGCGCCACAGTTGCCGACATCACCCTGATGCGGCGGGTGGTGGGGCCAAAAATGGGCGTCAAAGCCTCCGGCGGCGTCCGCTCCTACGCCGACGCCCGCGCCATGATCCGGGCCGGGGCCAACCGCATCGGCGCATCCAGCGGCGTCAAAATCGTGGCCGAGGCGACCGGCCGCAATTTGTGAGCCATTCGGTTTTTGGTTTATTCGCTTTCTTGCTGGCGATAGCGCTGGTTGTTCAGGGCAGCCTGACCGCCCGCGCCGATGGGGGGCAGCAGAAATTTGTGGTTTCGGTGGACAACATCGCTCACTTCGCTTTCACCGATTCCGGCGCGTTCAATACGCCGGTTGGCGCAGACGGCCCCGGCGCGCTGCTGCCCGGCTCGGCCTATGAGTGGTCGTTCTACGCCAATCCGGGCGAGCGTTTGTCCTTTGCCAGCATGTTTGTCCAGTCCAATGATTGGTTTTTGGCTCCGGATGAGCTAGGCATTCCCTTGTATCATGGCGATGGCACGGCCGTCAGCGGCGATGTCACAGCTTATGTCAAATTATGGGATGCCGGCACGGAAGGAGACCAGATTCCCGGCGCGGGTGCGGACCAAGCGCCGCGCCAATCCGGCCCCAACACCGGCCCGGCCGACCCCACGCCTCACGTACGCCAGGTTTTGACGGACGCCATTCCGCAGGTGAATGAACTGGTGCAGGTGACATTGAGTCCGGGGGCGAACGGCCGCTTCACCCTGCGCATCGAAAACATCTCGAATAGCAGCAGTTTTGCCACTCCATTGGCCCCCGGCGTCGGCGTCGTCCACACCAACCCGGCTCCCCTCTTCATCAACGGTATGACCGATCTAGGACGCGGGTTGGAAGCTTTGGCCGAGGATGGCGACCCATCAGGATTGGCGGCCGGTCTGGCGGCGCGCACCGGCATCAACACCCCGTTCGCGCCGGTGGCCTGGACAGTTCAATCCTCCCTCAACGCGCTCTTCGCGCCGGGTCAGGCGGCTTCGGCAGGTTTGGAATCGCTGGCCGAAGATGGCGATCCAGGGGCGTTGGCTGCGGCCCTGGGCGGCAACAGCGGCGCGGCGGCCATCCCCCACAACGCCAGCGGCCCCGGCCCCATTTTCCCGCCGACGGGCAACTACTCGTTTGAAATCACGGCCGTTCCCGGCGAGCATCTATCCCTGGCCTTCATGTTTGTGCAATCAAACGATTGGTTCTATGGCATCAACAATCTGCCTTTGTTCGACGCCAATGGCAATCCGCGCCAGGGTGACGTCACCCATTACGCCACGTTGTACGATGCCGGCACGGAGCTGGATGAAACCCCCGGCTTTGGCCCCAATCAACCGCCCCGGCAGAGCGCGCCAACAGCGGCCCCTCTCAAAACGGCGTCATCAGTCCGGTCACGGCCGAACGCTTCACCAATCCGGCCAACTTCACCCACATCACCATAACGCCAATTAACTAACTCGCCCATCCTTCACCCATAGCGGAGCCGGATTCCTTCAGGGGTCCGGTTCCGCTGTTTATGGGGCGGACATTCGCCAGCAATTGGTATAAAATGCGCCCCCATGAAACGAGTGCGCCTTTTTTTTGCTGTTGTTCTACTGTTCTTGGCCGGGTGTGAACGCCCCGACCCAGAAGTGAGCATCATCGCGCCCACGCTGGCAGCCATTGCGCCGCCGCCGACGCCCATTGTGACGGCCGTTGGGCAATCACCGGCCGCTTCCCCCACCGTCCTGCCCGACATCCTGATCACCCGCCCCGCCTATGCCGGGACGCCCACGCCCGACCCGCCGCGCGTTCCGGCCAATGGCGAGAACCAGCCTTTTGCCGAGCATGTGGTCAGCGCCGGGGAGACATTGGGGTACATCGCCCAATTTTATGGCAGCAGCGTGGCCGAACTGCAAACAGCCAACGATCTCGATTCCGACCTGCTGTTTGTGGGGCAAACGTTGCGCATCCCTACCCAAACCGCGCTTTCCGGCCCCAGTTTCAAGCTGATCCCCGACAGCGAACTGGTGTATGGCCCGGCGGCGAGGGATTTTGATGTGGCGGCATTTGTAAGCTCGATGAACGGTTACCTGGCAAATTACCGGGAAGAAGTGGAAGGGCAGACGCTCTCCGGCCCGGAAATCCTGTTGCTGGTCGCTAAACGTTTCAGCGTCAATCCCCGGCTGCTACTGGCGGCTCTGGAATATCGCTCTGGCTGGGTGACGCGCCCGGCCGTGGCCGATGATGGTTATCCCATGCAGCATCGAGAACCCCGTTTGGAGGGGTTGTATAACCAGTTGAGTTGGGCGGCGGATGAGATGAATTGGGGGTATTACGGCCGCGCCGAAGGCGGCCAAACCAGCTTCCTCATCGGCGAAACCACCCGCGTCGCCTTTGCCCCCGACATCAACGATGGCACGGCCGGGGTGCAAAACTGGCTGGGGGCGCACGCCGACGCCAGCTACGAAACCTGGCTGCAAGAAGCGGGGCCAAATGGTTTTTTTGCTGTTTACAACGGGTTGTTCGGCAATCCGTTCGCCTTCACCGTGGATCCGCTCTGGCCGGATAATCTGGCGCAGCCGCCATTTGCCCTGCCCTGGGCGGAAGAGGAGACCTGGTATTTCACCGGCGGCCCGCATGGGGGCTGGGCGTCTGGTTCCGCCTGGGCGGCGCTGGATTTTGTGCCGTCGGCGGAGCAGTTGGGTTGTGTGCAGTCGGAGGCGTGGGTGACGGCCGTGGCCGATGGCTTGGTGATACGCAGTGATTTTGGCGCGGTGGTGGTGGACATGGACGGTGATAATTATGCGGGCACGGGCTGGGTGGTGACATACATGCACCTGGAAAGCCGGGACCGGATCGCCGCCGGCACGATTGTGCAGACCGGCGACCGGCTGGGGCATCCTTCCTGTGAAGGCGGGTTTTCCAACGCCTCTCATTTGCATATTTCGCGCGCGTATAACGGCCGTTGGGTTGCCGCCGATGGCCCCGTTCCTTTTGAGATGAGTAGTTGGATTTCGCAGGGAACCGGGCGTGAGTATGACGGCTTCCTGGTACGCGGCGGCGTCGCCAAAGAGGCGTGCGAGTGTCGGGAAGAATTGAATACGCTCAGTAATCAGTGATCAGTATTCAATGTTCAGACGTAACTACTAAGCCTCTCTGGAATTTCACCACAAAGACACGAAGGATCAAAGAAAAACCAGAGAAACTTTGTGTTTTTGTGCCTTTGTGGTTAGCAGTTACGTTCAGACTGAATACTGAATACAGACTACTCTCTCGGCTTAAGGATCATGGGGCCTAACGGCCGTCCCCCCACCAGGTGCAAATGCAGATGAAACACCACCTGATTGCCATGTTGGTTGCAATTGAAGATCAGCCGGTAGCCATCCTCAGCGATCCCTTCCTGCCGCGCCAACTGCGCCGCCACAAACACCATGTGTCCCACCAACAGCTTGTCATCTTCGGTCACATCATTCACCGTGGCAATCAGCTTGTTGGGCACGATCAAAATGTGCGTCGGCGCTACCGGGTCAATATCCCGAAACGCCGTCACCCGCTCATCCTGATAAACAATGTCCGCCGGAATCTCCCCGCGAATGATCTTGGCAAAAATCGTGGGCATCAACATACCTCCATAGCGCGGTAAACCGCAAATGAGCAATGAGCAATGAGCAATGAGCAATGAACAATGAGCAATGAGCAATGAGCAATGAGCAATGAACAATGAGCAATGAGCAATGAGCAATGAACAATGAGCAATGAGCAATGAGCAATGAGCAATGAACAATGAGCAATGAGCAGTAAACGTGACGCCGTTTTACAACCATTCATCAAACGACGCAACCTGTTATAATCGGTTACAGCAATTCCAAATCTAAACGGCGTTTGGTAGGGGCGGGATGGCGCGGTATGACCTTGGCATAAAAAAACAACTTGTTCCGCGCCATCTCGCCCCGATTTCGGCCATTCTCAGGGCGGGATGGGCGGGAGACACCTCCGTTCGCCAAAGACGAGATGATTTCCCGCCCATCCCGCCCCTACGACTGATTTCAGATTTGGAACTGCTGAATCGGTTAAAGTTCTTTTCTGGAGACCTGCGAGGTTTGTACGCGCCATGCGGCATGCGTCTTTGGTAGAAACCTGGCAGGTCTGAATTTCCCAAACGAGGCAGGCCTATGACCACACAACCCTTACGCAGTGTAACTCCCGCCATTGACACCTACATCAAACTGGCCCAGTATCCGATTTTGGCGGATGAGATTCGGGCGCGAATGCGCGAAGAATTGTTCCGCCGCGGCGTCATCAGCCAACCCGAGTTTGAAAATGAAGTAAAAAAGAAAGCCAGCGAATCGCTGCGGCGAGAAGGGTTGTTGGACCCTTTTGGCGAGGAGCCGACCACCCAATGGCAGCTGCGCAAGGAACGTATCCGCGCCTTCCAAACTGACGCCTACTTCTCTAATAACCTGGGCAGCCAACTACTGGATCAGATCATCCAGGAAGTGTTGAATAACAAAAATGCTGAAGCGCATTCGCTGCGGCTCGCCTTTAATCCGGAAGTGGCTCCCTGGGATTTGTTATTCCGTCAAGGGGAAATTTACGAGAACCTGCCGCCGCTGGAACGGGAAGAGGTGTCTCACCATCTGGAAGAGATTAAGGTGGTGCTCATCAAGCGGCTGATCAGCGAGCAGCTGCCGTTTATCGCCGTTGCCCGAAAGGTGTTCAGTATTGGCGATTTGCGCAGAATTTATAGACGGCGGATTGGCCGGGGCAAGATTGGGGGGAAGGCGGCGGGGATGACGCTGGCCTGGAAGATTTTGCAGCAGCAGAACCCGGAATTTGGCCCGGATATCAGTGAACAGGTGGAAATTCCGGAGTCCTGGTTTATTGGCACGGAGGTGATTTACGATTTCCGGCTGGCGAATGAAATGGATCATTTCATGAATCAGAAGTACCGGCCGTTGGCAGAAATTCGCAAAGATTATCCTGATATTGTTCAGGCGCATCTGGATGGCGACTTCCCTGAGGAGATTGTGGAGCAAATCGCTGAGGTGCTGGAGCAGGTGGGGAACAGCCCGTTGATCGTGCGCTCGTCGAGTTTGCTGGAAGATAATTTCGGTTACTCGTTTGCCGGCAAGTATTACAGCTATTTTTGCCCGAACCAGGGAACGCCGGAAGGGAATCTTCATAATCTTTTGCAGGCGATTAAGCGGGTTTATGCCAGTACGGTGAATCCTGATGCGTTGCTCTACCGACAGCATCATGGCTTGATTGATTATGATGAACGGATGGCAATTTTGTTGCAAAAGTTAGAAGGGGCGCGGTACGGCCGTTACTTCTTTCCCACAGCAGCGGGGGTGGCCTTCAGCCAAAATCCCTTCCGTTGGAACCCTAAAATTCGGCGGGAAGATGGTTTCTTGCGGCTGGTGTGGGGCATGGGCACCCGGGCGGTAGACCGGGTAGATAAGGATTACCCGCGCATGATCTCCCTCAGCCATCCCCAACTGCGCCCCGAAACCACCCCGACGGCTATCCGCCAATACTCCCAATGGCTGGTGGACGTGATTGATATGGAAGCAAACGAATTTAAGACTTTGCCCATCTCGGATGTGTTGACGCCAGAATTCCCCTTTTTGCGGCAGATAGCCTCGATTGACAAAGGGGATTATCTGCAAGACATCCTCTCTGCGGGCGGGCTGATGGGAGATGAGCGTTTTGTCCTCACCTTCAACGGGCTGACCAAAGACCGCAAATTCATCAAGCTGATGCGCACTGCTTTGATGCGGTTGGAGCGGGTCTACAAACGGCCGGTTGATGTAGAGTATGCGGTGGAAATCATCCCCAATTATCCTTATCCTGATTACAAGCTGCATTTGTTACAATGCCGCCCGTTAAGCCAGCGGGAAAAAGAGGAGCAGGTGGCGATTCCGCGTAATGTGCCGGCCTCGGACACGCTTTTTACGAGTTGCGACCTGATTCCAGAGGGCAAGGCGGAAGGGGTGCGCTACATCATTTATGTTGACCCGGTGAAGTATCATCAAATCGCGGACACGACGGTAAAGTTGGAGTTGGGGCGGGCCATCGGCCGGTTGAACAAGCTGTTGGAAGATGAGTCCTTTATTTTGATGGGGCCGGGCCGCTGGGGCAGCACCAACCTGGAATTGGGCGTCAAAGTCTCCTATGCCGATATTTATAACACGAAGGTGTTAGTGGAGATGGCGGTGGCGCATGACGGCCGCGTTCCCGAACTCTCCTACGGAACCCACTTTTACCAGGATTTGGTTGAGGCTAACATTTACTCGCTGCCGCTGCATATTGGCGTGGGGAATGGGGTGTTTAACTGGGCGTTCTTCCAGGAATCGCCCAACAGTCTGGCGCGACTGCTGCCGGACGACGCCGATCTCGGCGATTATTTGCGCGTGATCGATGTGGCGCTCTTGCCCGGCAACCGGCGGCTGCATGTGTTGATGGACGGCCGTAACGACGAGGCCATTGGTTATCTGGCAAAAGGGAACTGGCAGGCCGTCAACCTCAACAAAAATGAAGGCAGCGTTTCTAGCTTTTAAGGATGAAGGCGGAAGGATGAAGGATGAGTTCACCCTGTCACCCCTTCAACAACACCGCCAGCAATGCCCGTTCGCCCGCTTCATCCGCCGCCTCGCCATCCAGCCGGGCGGCCAGCAGTTTGTCCAGCAAAACGGCGAACCGGGGGCCGGGCTTGAGACCCATAGCCCGTAAATCATCCCCAGTCACGGCCGTCTTCACATGCCGCCACTCAGTGTAGTATTGGTCAATCAGACGGGTTTGCTCCTCGTCCTCCAGCCCGATGCGGGCCACCAGCAGCGCCCGCGGCGGCGACGGCCGTAACGCTTTCTCCACCTGGCTGGGCATGGGTTGCGGCGGCAGTTTTGTTAGACTGTCCAACAACCGGCCGACGGCGAAAATATCTTCCCGCGTACTCTTGCGCACTTTTAGCCGGTTCGTGACGGCCGTTTGCTCCCCCACCGTCAGCGGCAACAACCAAAGCGCAAAATAGAGGAACGGCCGTTCCGCCGCCGGCGCCAATTCACCCCAAATGGGGTGCGCGGCCAGCGCCGTCACCCGGTCAAACGCCGCCGCTATCTCCGCCGACCAGGCCAGCGCCGGATGAATTTGGGCCATCACCCCCAACTCCGCCAGCCGGGACAGCATACGCGCCGGCGCTTCCTCGTGAAACGCCAGTTCAATCTCATGCCGAATCCGATCCCCCGTCACCCGATCCAGTATAGGCAGCGCCGTTTCAATCAATTCGGCCGTGCGCTGCTCAATGCGGAACCCCAGCCGTTGTTCCAGCCGCGCGGCCCGCAAAATCCGCGTCGGATCATCAATGAAACTGAGGCTGTGCAGCGCCCGAATCAGCCCTTTCTCCAAGTCCCGGCGGCCGCCATAAAAATCGAGCAGCTCGCCCAGATGCGCCCCATCCAACCGCACTGCCAGGGTGTTGATGGTGAAATCCCGCCGGTGTAAATCCAGCTTGATGGAGCCTTGCGCCACTTCAGGCAGCGCCGACGGCCGCGTGTAAAATTCGCTGCGCGCCGTCACAAAATCAATCGCCGACGGCAGGGGAAAATCGCCGCCGGATGAAGTTGAGACAGCCTGACTTTGTGGGTATTGGGTTTCAATCGCCTGCCAGATGTCGGCGGTGACAAACCATTTGGCCGTGCCAAACCGGGTGTGGGTGTGAACATTGCCGCCAAACTGCCGCTGCAAACGGCGCGCCAGTTGGATGGCGTCCCCTTCCACCACCATATCCAGGTCGGCGGGGCGTTTGTCCAGCAGCAGGTCGCGCGCCAGCCCGCCCACAAAGTAGAGCGGCATGTTGAGGGCGGCGGCCGTTTCGCTGATGGCCAGCGTCATCCCCCACAGCGCCGGCGGGAAAGCGCCGGTCATCAACTGGCGCATGTCTGGCTCCGGGCTGGCCTGGGGCGGATGGAACAGCGCGTTGAGGACATCGGTGCGGGTGACGACGCCGATGGGTTTGCTTGATTGGGCGTCGTCGGCCACCACCGGAATTTGCCCCCAGCTTTCGTCCATCATCAACTGCTGCACCCGTTCCACGGAGTCGGACGGCCGTACCGTGACCGACCCCGCCCGCATAATCCGGCTGATGGGCAGATGGGATAGTTCATGGCTCATCGCCCGATCCACCGACCGCCGGGTGAGCAAGCCGACCAACTGCCCCGCTTTGGGGTCGAACACCGGGTATCCCTCATGGCCGTGCCGCCGCATCAATGCCGCCGCCTGCGCCACCGTTACGTCCGGGGCTATGGTTTGCACGCCGTAGGACATGATTTGGGCCACCGACAGCATCGGTTTAACCGATTGAGGCAGAGCGGCGTGTAACTGGTCTAAAACCGCAGCAGTGGTTTGCTTGACAATCAGCGCCGCCGCCGCCCGGCTATGCCCGCCGCCGCCCAACGCCCGCGCTATCTGCGACACATCCACATGATGGCTGGCGCTGCGGGCCACCAACTGCACATCCTCTCTGATTTGCACCAGGACAAAAAGAGCCGCCGCCGCCAGCGTGTCGCGCAGCCGGTGGGCGATGGAGGAGATTTCGTCGTCAAAATCGTCGGGGGCGGCGGCGGTGGTGATGGCGATGGTTTGGCCTTTGACGGTGTGCCAGGCGACGGCCGTTTGCAATGCGGCAAACAACGTTCGCTGTCCGGGCGTCAGCGCCACATTCAAAAAGCGGCGGGCCACATCCAGCCGCGCCCCGTGTTCCAGCAAAAAGGCGGCGGCGCGGGCGTCGCGGGGCGTGGTGGCGCCGTAGGTCAACGAGCCGGTATCTTCATACACGCCTAGCAGCAGCAACGTGGCTTCTTCCGATGAGAGGCTGCAACCGGCCTCGGCGATCATTTCCACCAGCATGGTCGTCGTCGCCCCCACTTGGGCTAGTTGGTACGTCCAGCCATCGTGTTGGCGGCGGGCTTGGTGGTGGTCTATCACTTGCACCTGGGGGTTTTGCGTCAGGCCGCGAACGCTGCTCAACGATTGGGTGTCCACCAGCGCCACCTCGTCAACGCGCCGCCGTTTCCAGTCGGACGGCCGTACAAAAGGCAGCGCGTCCCAATACAGCGTCAAAAACTGGTTTACATTCCGGTTGATGCGGCGGGGCAGCAACGGAACCCCTTCGGGAAACAGCTTGGAAGCGGCCAGTTGGGAAGCAACGGCGTCGAAGTCAGCGTTTTCATGCGTTAAAATTAACTGCATGGGAAGATTATACCTCGACATGTTGATTGACTGATAAATTTGGGAGGTGATGAGGGCGCTAAAACGAAAAACGAAAAGCCGTGTTGGTTTAAGCTGGATTTTAAGTCTGCACCCATAAACTATTGACGATTCGTGATTTTGACGGCAAACTCAATCCAAAATCGGCGCGGTTCAGAAAAATGTCGATCTCCTTTACAATTTGTAGCCGCGGTATCCTTACCGCGTAGTGTAAACGAGGTAAGGATACCGCGGCTACACCTTCAAAATTGCAAAGGTGATTTTGTTCAAAATGAACCATGCCCCAAAATCTAAAATACACAATCCAAAATCAGGAGCATCAATGGGATTTCTACGCAAATTATTCAAGGCAGAAGAGAAAAAGGTGATCACGGTGGTGTCCGGTCTGCCCCGTTCCGGCACATCTATGATGATGAAAATGTTGGAAGCGGGCGGCATCCCGCCGTTGACAGACGCCATCCGCACCGCCGATGACGACAACCCCAAAGGGTATTACGAGTTTGAGCGAGTAAAGAAGATGGACAAGGGGGATGTGGCCTGGCTGCCGGAAGCGAAGGGAAAGGTGGTCAAGGTGATTTAGGCCCTGCTCAAACATTTGCCGGCAACGTATGAGTACCGGGTGATTTTCCAGCGGCGGCACATGTCGGAAATCCTGGCGTCACAGCGAAAAATGCTGGCGCGGCGGGGCGAAGATGCGGACAAAATGGATGACGCGCAGATGGCGGCTTTGTTTGAAAAGCATTTGCGCAGTGTGGAGGCGTGGCTGGCGGAACAGCCTAACTTCTCGACGCTGTACGTTCATTACAGCGAGGTGTTGGCGGATCCGCTGCCTCATGCGGAAAAGATCAACGCTTTTTTGGGCGGCGGGTTGAATGTGGCGGAGATGGCGACGGTGGTGGACCCGGATTTGTACCGGAACCGGGGGGAAACGGCCTAAGGGCGGCGTTCCGCTTCGCTGATTTGGGCGAGGCACTGATTCGGGGGAAGGTGAAGGCGATAGATGTGTGTGGGGGGTAGAGACGGCCGTTTCTTAGCGGCTTCACGCTTTTTCGTATAACGTTGATTGTGGCAAGGGATGGCTCTGAGAGTCGTCCCTTGTTTTTCTATAGCCGCACAAGCTTGTAGTTAACAAAAGTTAACGGAGGTTAAATTTAATTATAGTCTTGACTAATTCATATTATTAGTTAAACTAATTCTCAGATTACGGCCGCATAAAGTACGAGGCCATAAACGACAGAAAAGACAAAAATCCATGAATCTAAAAGAAACTGAAGATTTAAGTTGTTTAGAAGTCATCACCGAAACCGTCAAGCAGGAGCCGGGCATCTTAAACGTGGATTTAGACACCTCCCGCGAATTGGTGGCGTTTGATTTTGACCCCAAAAAAGTGTCGCCAGCCCGCGTGGCCCAAATCGCTGCCAGCCTGAAACCGACCCTGCATAAACGGTGGCAGACTTGCACCATGCGCCTGGGCAAAACAGGGGGACGCGCCTGCGAGTCGTGCGCCCTCGACCTGGAACGGCGGCTGCACAGCCTGCCCGGCATCAACCGGGTGACGGCCAGCTATTTGGGCGGGGTGATGAGCGTCACTTACGACAAGACGGTGGTGACGCCGGCAGAAATCGCGCGGCGGGTGGAACAGTTGGGCATTCCAGTGCTGCCATCGGCCAGCGAACCCGCTGCCAGAGCCGATGAGGAATCGTCGGACTTGTGGGCGCGGCGGCTGCAAATTCTGTTTACGGCCGTCACCCTCATCAGCATGGTCGGCGGCTGGATGGCCGAACGAGCCGAAGCCGCGCCCTGGTTGGTGACGCTTCTGTTCACCACCGCCTACCTCACCGGCGGCGCATTTGGCCTCAAATCCAGCCTGCAATCGTTGAAAGCGCGCACGATTGACATTGATCTGCTCATGATCCTGGCGGCTGTGGGCGCGGCCGTCGTCGGCGCCCCGTTTGAAGGGGTGATGCTGCTCTTCCTCTTCTCGCTGTCCAATGTGCTGCAAGAGTACGCGCTGGATCGAACCCGGAACGCGATTCGGGCGTTGATGGATTTACGGCCGTCCACCGCCAACGTGCAAAAGGGAGACCGGATCGTCAATCTGCCCATCGAACAAGTCCAGATCAGCGACCAGGTGATCGTGAAACCCGGCGAGCGCATCCCGCTGGACGGCGTGGTATTAACCGGGCAGGGAGCGGTGGATCAATCCTCCCTCACCGGCGAATCCATCCCGGTCAATAAAGAAGAGGGGGACATTGTGTTTGCCGGCACCATCAACCAGAGCGGCCGTTTGGAAATAGGCGTCACCCGGCTGGCTAAAGATTCCACCATCGCCAAACTGATTCAACTGGTGGAAGAGGCGCACAGCGAAAAAGCGGAAACGCAGCGGTTCATTGACCGGGCCGAACGCACCTACGCTTTGGGCGTCATCCTGTTCACGGCGCTGGTCATCATCACGCCGCAGTTGTTCAACTGGGAGCCGTTTGCCGACTCGTTTTACCGGGCGATGACGATCATGGTAGCGGCGTCCCCCTGCGCCCTGGTCATCAGCACGCCGGCGACGGTGTTGTCCGCCATTGGCAACGGGGCGCGGCGGGGCATCTTGTTCAAAGGCGGCGTCTACGTGGAAAATGCGGCCACAATCAAGGTGGTGGCTTTCGATAAAACCGGCACGCTCACCATCGGCGAACCCAAAGTGACGGACGTTGAAATTTTGGATTCGCGCGATCAATCCAAAATCCAAAATCCAAAATCCAAAATCCTGCAACTGGCTGCCGCCGTCGAGTCCCACTCGGAACATCCGCTGGCGCAGGCAGTGGTGACGGCCGCCGCCGAACAAAACCTCGATTTGCCGGAAGCGACCGGGTTTGAGGCGGTAACGGGTAAAGGGGTGCGCGGCAATGTGGACGGCCGTGTCATCCACATCGGCAATTTGCGTTACTTCAAAACGATGCAGACGGCGGGGCTGGAAACGGCCGTGTCCGTTCTGGATCGGCTGCAAAGCGAAGGCAAAACCAGTGTGTTGGTGGCCGAAATGGTGGGCGACGCCGCCCACATTTTAGGCGTCATCGCCCTGGCCGACGTGCTGCGGGACGAAGCGGCCGTCGTGGTCGCCAACCTGAAAAAACAGGGCATTGAGCGGGTGGTGATGCTCACCGGCGACAACCAGCAGGTGGCGCGGAACATCGCCGCCCAGGCTGGGGTAGATGAAGCGTTGGCCGAGTTGATGCCGGAAGATAAGGTGACGGCCGTCAAACAAATCGCGGCCAAATACGGCCCGGTGGCGATGGTGGGGGATGGCGTTAACGACGCCCCGGCGCTGGCCACGGCCGCCATCGGCATTGCCATGGGCGCGGCCGGCACCGATGTGGCCCTGGAAACCGCCGACATCGTGCTCATGTCTGATGATTTGCACAACCTGCCCTATCTTATCGGCCTCAGCCGCAAAACGCGGCGGACGCTGGCCATGAACCTGGGTTTTTCTCTGATGATGATTCTGATCATGATTGGCGCCATCTTCACCAGCGGCCTTTCGCTGCCCCTGGCCGTCATCGGACATGAGGGCGGCACAGTGCTGGTATCCTTGAATGGCTTAACTTTGTTAACGTACAAGGGAACGAAACATGCCTGATCCACTCACCTCTCTACTTATCGTGTCGGCTTTGATGGGGGTGACGGCCGTCATACTCTGGCCGGAGCGAGGGTTGCTGGCCCATTGGCGGCGCGACAAAGAAATGAACGAACGCATCCGCAGCGAAGACGCCCTCAAACACATCCATAAATTTGAGATGAACGGGCGGCGGCCCACCCTAGAAAGCATCGCCGGCGTTCTGCACATCAACTTGAACGAAACCGTCAGCCTCCTGACCCGGATGCAGGCCAACGAGTGGCTGCAAATGGACCAGGGCGAAATACGGTTGACCCCCCAGGGGCGGGAAGCGGCGCTGCATATCATTCGCGCCCATCGCCTTTGGGAGCGGTATCTGGCCGATGAAACCGGCGTGGCCGAAGCGGAATGGCACGGTCAGGCAGATATATTTGAGCACCGGCTGACCCCGGCCGAAACCGACGCGTTGGCGGCCCAGCTTGGCTATCCAACCCACGACCCCCATGGCGACCCCATCCCCACCGCCGACGGCGAAATCGTCGCTCACGGCGGCCAGCCCTTAACCACCCTGGCTCCGGACGAAGCCGGCCTTATCGTCCACCTGGAAGATGAGCCGGAAATCGTCTATGCTCAGATCGCGGCCGAGGGGCTGCATCCGGGCATGTTGGTGCGCGTGATCGAATCCGCCCCCGAACGAATCCGCTTTTGGGCCAATGGAGACGAACATCGGGTGGCGCCCATCGTGGCCGCCAACATCTCCGTTTTGCCGATGTCAGATGAAGCGGACGCCGCGCCGGAGGTTGGCGTCCCGCTCAGCGAATTGAAGCCGGGGGAATCGGCCGAAGTCATCCGTTTGTCCGACGTTTGCCGCGGGGCTGAACGCCGCCGCTTCATGGATTTGGGAATTTTACCGGGCACAAAAATAACGGTGGAAATGCAAAGTCCCGGCGGCGAACCGATGGCCTACATCATTCGCGGGGCGCTCATCGCCCTGCGCCGGGAACAAGCCAGTTTAATCCGCGTGCATGCAGACAGACATCCGATTTCTTGAAGAAATCGGATGTCTACGACAAAGGTAACGACCACATGAACCAGAAAAAATCAATGACAACCCCACTGATGATCAAACCGCAAGTCGCCGCCGCTTGCGAAGCGTGCCCCATGCACAACGCCGGCAATTTGTTGAAGTTGGGCGTGGACATGGACGAGTGGGATTTTGTGGTAGCGCTGGCCGGTAATCCGAACACGGGCAAAAGCACCGTGTTCAACGCCCTGACGGGGATGCGCCAGCATACCGGCAACTGGCCGGGAAAGACCGTCTCCCGCGCCGAGGGCGGTTTCAGTTATGGCGGCTTCCGCTACAAGCTAATAGATTTGCCAGGCACTTATTCGCTGCTTTCCACCAGTTTTGACGAGGAGATCGCCCGCGATTTTATTTTGTTTGGACAGCCAGATGTGACCGTGATTGTGACGGATGCTACCCAACTGGAACGCAACCTGAATCTGGCGCTGCAAGTGTTGGAAATCACGGATCGGGCTGTCATTTGCTTGAACTTGATGGATGAGGCGCAGCGGCATGGCTGGCAGGTGGATGACCGCCGTTTGGCGCGAGACCTGGGCGTGCCGGTGGCGCCAACGGCCGCCCGCCAGGGCGAGGGATTGGATGGATTGTTGAAGGCGATTCATGAAGTCGCCACCGGGCAGGCTGTGTGTAAACCGTACCGCCTTAAAAATGAATCGCCGCAGATTAAAGGGGCGCTGACGCGGCTGACGAAGATGATCCAGGAGAGTTTCCCCGGTTTGCCTAACGCCCGGTGGGTGGCTTTGCGCCTGTTGGATGGCGACCAGCGTATCGCCGAAGCGGTGCGCAGCGGCGAACTGGCGCAGTTGAGCCGGTTGTCTCCGGTCAAACCGATGAGCCAGCCGCAGTTGGAGGCAGTGGTATGAACGCTCCTTCTGTCAAAGCGGATGAGATTCTGCAAACGGCCGATTCCTTGCGCTGGCAGGTGGGCCGAAGTTTGCACGACAATCTGATGCAAGACCTTTACACCAACGCCGCCCGAATCGCCAACCGGGCCGTCGTTCGTCCCGACGACAAGCCCCGTTTTGATCTGGATCGGGCGATTGACCGGATTGTGACCAGCCGCACCTGGGGCTTTCCTATGATGATCTTGCTGCTCACGGTTGTTTTTTGGATCACCATTTCTGGAGCCAATGTGCCTTCTGATTGGCTGGCATTTATTTTGTTGGACACCGTTCGCCCGCTGCTGCATCAGGGAGCCGCCGCCATCAGCCTGCCCTGGTGGTTGTCTGGCTTGTTGATTGACGGCATGTACTTGGCGACGGCGTGGGTGATCAGCGTGATGCTGCCGCCGATGGCGATCTTCTTCCCCATGTTTACCCTGCTGGAGGATTTTGGTTATCTGCCGCGCGTGGCGTTTAACCTGGACAATATCTTTCGTAAATCGGGGGCGCACGGCAAGCAGGCGTTGAGTATGATGATGGGCTTTGGCTGTAATGCGGCCGGCGTCATCTCGACGCGGGTGATTGACAGCCCGCGGGAACGGTTGATCGCCATTATCACGAATAACTTTTCGTTGTGTAACGGCCGTTGGCCCACCCAAATCCTCATCGCCACCTTGTTCATCGGCGGGTTGGCGCCCGCTTTTCTGGGCGGCTTTATTTCCGCTTTGAGCGTGGTCGGCATCGCCCTGTTGGGCGTGTTGATGACCTTCGTCGTCTCCTGGGGGCTTTCACGCACCTTGCTTAGAGGGGAGGTCTCCACCTTCAGTCTGGAGTTGCCCCCGTACCGGCCGCCGCGCATCTGGCAGACGATTTACACGTCGGTGATTGACCGCACCCTGATTGTGTTGTGGCGGGCGATCACCTATGCCATGCCGGCTGGGGCGGCCATCTGGCTGTCGGCCAACATCACCCTCGGCGGCGTCAGCATTGCCGAGTATCTCATCAATTTCCTGAATCCGTTGGGGATTTTGGTGGGGCTGAACGGGGTGATTTTGCTGGCTTATGTGTTTGCCATTCCGGCGAACGAGATCGTCATCCCCACGGTGTTGATGTTGACGGTGTTGGCAGCGGATGTCAGTGTGGGCCAGGGGGCGGGGGTGATGTTTGAATTTGAGTCGCAGGCGGATATGCTGGCTTTGTTCCAGGCTGGCGGATGGACGTTGCTAACGGCCGTCAACCTGATGCTCTTTTCCCTCATCCACAATCCTTGCAGCACCACCATTCACACGATTTACAAGGAAACGGGCAGCAAAAAATGGACGGCCGTAGCTACGCTTTTGCCGGTGGCGTTAGGGTTTGTCATCACCTTCTTCGTGGCGCAAATTTGGCGGTTAGCAGCAGGGTTTTAATGGAGGTTTGAAAAATACACATAAATCACCTAAAATATACACAATAGAGGTGATTTATGCGTACCAACATTGTGATTGATGAACAACTTATTGGACGAGCAAAACGGCTAACAGGCCTTAAAACAAAACGAGCGGTTGTAGAAGAAGCCCTGCGCACGCTCATTCACATGAAGGAGCAAGCCCAGGTGCGCCAACTGCGCGGTAAACTGCGTTGGGAAGGCGATTTAAACGCCATGCGGGAGGGACGTTTTGAGTCTGTTGGTTGATTCGTCGGTATGGATTGATTTCTTTAACGGCCGCCAAACCCCACAAACAGATTATCTGGACACCGCATTAGGCCAGCAAGCCATCGTAACCGGGGATCTCATTTTAACTGAAGTTTTACAAGGGTTTCGCCGTCAGCAAGAGTTTGAGCAAGCCCGCTCCGCTCTTTTGAAGTTCCCAATGACGCCAATGGTGGGGCAGCGTATTGCCATCCAAAGCGCCGTCAACTATCGCGCCTTGCGAGCCAGAGGAATCACCATTCGCAAAACAGTGGACTGTCTTATTGCCACATTTTGTATTGAGAATGGGATTATGCTTCTACATACCGATCGGGACTTCGAACCGTTTGAATCGTATCTGAATCTTCAGGTCTTGCACCCATAACATAACCTCTTGCTCTCCTCTCTCATCTACAATCTGTGTTCCACCACCATTCACACAATTTACAAGGAAACGGGCAGCAAAAAATGGACGGCCGTGGCCACACTCCTGCCAGTGGTGATGGGTTTTGTGATCACCTTTTTTGTGGCTCAAATTTGGCGGCTGGCAGCCGGGATGGGATAGTGTCCTGTTCGAGTTTTGTCATATTCCACCTCCACTGCCATGATACCTTTCGATTTCTGGCTTGACTTAAATCCTTGTATAGCCTTCTGTCGGCAATCACGACAGCGAAGGTGAATTAACCGGCATGACCGGAGATCGTCTTGCGCCATCATTCCGTCCCCAGACAACAGGGTAGACCGGATTGATCCGGCCCTCCTCCACATAACGCATCGCCTCGCCGACGCGCAGCCCCTTCAACCCCATATCCGCTACTGTGCGCCCGCGCTCGTAATAGTTGGTGCCGCGCGCCACACAGGCCAGGCGAACCATGGCGCCAATCGCCCAGGCGTCCACGCCGAACTGCTTGCCCAACGAGGCCATCGGCACCAGGCTAAAGGGCACGTCTTCAAAAATGTACCGGTGGCGCAAGTTGCGCGGCGCTTTGATACCCTGGTAGCCGGGATTGCCCTGGATCGCTTCATACAACGTCTTACCCTGGGCTGAGTAAGCGTCTTTGAGCCAGCGCAACGCCGGCCGCGCGCGCGCCCAGCGCTGCCGCTATAGTTACTCGCTCTCGGTCCAGCACCTCCAATGTGCGCGCGGTAGATCGGGTGACGCCATCAATGTAGAATCAGTAGATCCAAAATCTGCCACGAATTGCACAAATTTCACGAATTAAGAACGTGTTTTTCGTGTAATTCGTGGCATTCGTGGCGAAAATCTTGATCTACTGAGAATGGAAAGTCGCCTTTAGTACGTTCAATCCATCCGGCGTTGAGCAGCGTCAGCGTCGGGTGAAAGATCGCTCCCATATTGTCCAGGCTGGTGTGCATCACATTGGGGGCGGGGATGAACTGGGGATAGGCTTCACACACAGCCTCCAGCACGTGGCCGGTACGAATGGCCGGCAGCGCCGCTAAAGGCACACTGTTCTTACGGCGAAAGATACGCGCCTCGGCCGGGCCGATGCTGCGGCTGGCAAAGACAAAGGCGCTTGCCTCGGCCACGGTCACGTCGGCGATGCAGTTGGCTTGGTCGAGAACCTGGCGAAACTCCAACGCCCCGCCCGCGCGGCCCGGGTTCAGCGTCACTATTTGTCCATCGCGCAGGTGAGGCGCACAGAGACAAGCCACGTCGCGGTATCCTGAAGCCGGCAGGACAATCATCACCACGTCAGATCCGTCGAGCGCCTCGGCAATGTCGGACGTAACCACCGCCAGTCGTCCCATAACATGGCGACCATCCTCGTACTCTAGTTCGATCTCACCGCGCAGGGCGATCTCCTGGATGCGCTCGGCGGTGCGATTGTAGAGGTTCACAGCAAAGCCTCTCGCTGCCAGGTCGGCCGCCATCGCTTTGCCGCCGTGTCCGGCGCCGATGACGGTAAATCGTGTTTGTCGGTTCATTGGGGTCTCCTTTTACTCTGTCCTGAACAGTATGAATTATGAAGGATGAAGGATGTCGGATAAAATGGATCGAGAACTACTCATTTTAGGGTTGCTACGGCAGCAAGACATGCACGGCTATCAGCTCAACGAATTCCTGAAAGGGCATGTGGGCATGTCCATCAAGTTCAAAAAATCAACGGCGTGTGACATCCTGCGCAAACTGGCGAAAAACGACTTGATCACCCATCGGGAGGAGCGGGAAGGCAACCGGCCGTACCCCGCCCCTTATTCCCCCTACAACTTCGTTAATATCTCCGCGCCGCGCTTGGTGATGGCGATGGTATGCTCAAACTGCACCGACAGCGATCCATCGGCCGTCACCACCGTCCAGCCATCCCGTAACAGCACCCATTCATACGTCCCCGCATTAATCATCGGCTCAATGGTGAACACCATCCCCGGCCGCAGTTTGGGGCCGCGCGTCTTCTGCCGTACATGGGAAACGGACGGCGATTCGTGCAACTGACGGCCGATGCCATTACCGCCCCACTCCCGCACCACCGACACCCCCTGCGCGTCAGCATAATTATGAATGGCCTGGCCAATGTCGTTCAGATAGCCGCCGGGCCGGGCCGCCTCAATGCCCACCCGCAGCCCTTCTTTGCCAATCGCCAGCATCCGCTCCACTGCCGGCAGGACGGTTCCCACCGGGAAGGTGACGCAAGCGTCGCCGCAGTACCCCTGGTATTTCAAACCGATGTCAATACCGATCACGTCGCCGTTTTTGAGAACACGGCCGTTGGGCAAACCATGACAAATCTCATTGTTCACCGAGGCACAAATCACCCCCGGAAACGGTGGATGTTCCGCCGAACTCCCCTGATACCCCTTGTAAAGCGGTTCCGCCCCCTGAGCCGCGATATAATCTTCAACCAATTGATCCAACATGCGTAAACTAACGCCTGGTTCAATCGCCTCTTCCAGCAAAGCAAAACATTCGGCCACCATGCGGCCGGCCACTCGCATTCGGGCAATGGCTTTGCTATTCTTCAATCGCATACTGTGTCTCCTCTATATATTTGCCCAAAAAAGTCTAACTTCAAGAGATTGGAGACTTTAAACTAGAGACCGCTTAATCTCTAATCTCCAGTCTCCAATCTCTGCTCAAACAAGACGTTACGTTTTTCGTTTTTCATACTACTGCACGCCCAATTCGCGCATCAACGCTTCCAACGTCTGCGCCAAATCGGGGGCAAACGTCACCGCCGCTACCACCAGCGCCACAAACAAGCAAATCATCAGCAGATTGATAGCGACGCCAGCCCATCCCAACGCCAGCCCGGTGGTTGCCAACCCCTTGCCGCCTTGCAGGTCGCCGCTGGCCTTGATTTGGCTGCGTCCCATGTGACCAAAAATGACCGCCACCACATTGCCCCCAAAAAAGATGACCCAGGTACACAGCGCCAACGGCGGGAAGAAAAACATGATGGCGCAGCTACCCAACCCGCCAATCACCCAGGCTGCCAAAGCGGAAATCAAACTGCCCATAGCCATCGGATTATTTTCATTCATTTGATTATCCCTCCGTCCCCTCATTTGCTTGATGGGGATGATATGCGTAAACGGCATTTCGATTTAACAACAACAACGGCGCTTTGCGGCTGGGATTCGCCGAGGCTTTGCGGATGAGGTAAACCGAAGCGTCGGAAACCGCAAAATAATCGCGCGGCCCATCCAACAAATCATCACCGCGGGCATCCTCGTTCACATGTAATTGGCCGCGTATGGCAAACCAATCGGTGTAAAAAACGACCGGTCGCTTGGAATGCAGCAGTTGCAATTTTTCGACGTCTTCAGTTTTCAGCACAGAGATGAATGCCAGGTATTTTTTGCTCACAGTCATGGTGGGTTGGCGAAACGGCCGTACCTGGAAATCGCCGCCCAATGGAAACATTTGCACTTCTTCAAATCCATAAAACTTCACCCTCTGATCATTCATGTAAATCAATAAATCACCACGCGGTTGAAACTTAGCCTTCAACAAAAAATGCGGCATCGCCACTTCCACATCAAACGTCGCCAACTTAATTTCCATCAAAACAACTCCTGAATAACAAGGTAAGCGGATGAAAGGATGACAGTGTACCCCGGAAAGCAGCAGGTGAAAAGGGGGAGGGGAAGGCGGAAAGATGAAAGTTTGCCACAACCTCCCCTGCCCACTAAAATCCAGCCATTATGTTACTGGCTCTCGACATCGGCAACACCAACATTACGCTGGGCGTGTGGGATGGGCAAGCGTGGCGGCAGTATTGGCGACTGCTCACCATTCACGACCGCACCGCCGACGAGGTTGGCATTTTGCTCAAATCCTTACTGCGGGAATCGGGGCTGGAAACGGCCGTCAGCCATATAATCCTCGCCAGCGTCGTCCCCCCGCTCACCGACACCTGCCGCCGCGCTTGTCAACATTACCTGGGGACAACCCCGCTAGAAATCAGCACCCAACTTGACCTGGGCATCCGTATCCTCACCGATAATCCCGATGCCGTCGGCGCCGACCGCATCGTCAACGCCATCGCTGCCCATCATCACTACCCCGGCCCCAGCATCGTCATCGACATGGGCACGGCCACCAAATTTGACGTAGTGGCTGCAGATGGCGCCCTGGTCGGCGGCGTGATCGCCCCCGGTTTGCAGCTCACGGCCGACGCCCTAGTCAACCGGGCGGCTAAATTAAGTCAGGTATCACTGACGCCGCCGCCGCAAACGTTGGGGCGCAACACCGTCCATGCCATGCAGTCCGGCATCATCTTCGGCTACGTCAGCCTGATCGAAGGGTTGCTGCAACGGCTCAAAGCGGAGCATCCCGACGCCGGCCAACCCATCCCGGTGCTGGGAACTGGCGGCTTGATTGACCTCATCGCCATCCACACCGAAGCCATTGACCACGTAGACCCCTGGCTGACATTGACTGGCCTGCGCCTCATTCATGACCGAGTCGGAACAACTCATCCTCCCGGAGGTTCATGCGACCTTTGGTCGCCACCTCCGGGAGGATGACAAAGGAACTAACTTGGCAAAAAAAATGCTCCCGCTCCTCTGGCTGCTGATGACCCTGACAACTGCCTGCCAGGCCAACCTGCTCAATCCCCCCCGGCTGGCTACAGAGACGGCCGCAGCCCAGACCCCTGCTACCGCCACACCCGAAACCATCTTCCTGCCCGCGCCCACCGCCACCCCTGGAGCTTTGCCTACCCAACCCGCATTGCCCCAACCGGACGCGGCCAATCCATCGCTCACCATCTGGATGAATGTCGCCTCCCCGGCTAACGAACAGGTTTTGCAAGAGTTGATGGCCGATTTCGAGCAAACGGCCCAGGTAGATGTGGAATTGGTGCTGGTGTCGCCCCTGCTATTACCCGATTTGATGGCGACGGCCGTCCTCTCCGACACCTTGCCCGACATCGTTTTTCACCCGTTGGTTTACACCGCTGGCTGGGCGGAACGGGGCATCCTCAATGCCGCGTTAGCCAACGACATTGTGACCGAATTGGGCAGTGAAACCTTTGATCCCAATGCGTTAGACTTACTGACAATCAACGGCCAGACAACGGCCGTGCCCAGCGATGGCTACCAGCAAATCATCCTCTACCGGCAGGATTGGTTCGCCGAGCAAGGTTTGCCGCCGCCAGACAATTTTGCGGCCATGCTGGCCGCCGCCGAAGCGTTGTTCGACCCCGAAACCTTCACCAGCGGCTTTGTCGCCCCCACTGAATCCAACCTCATCACCACTCACCGAGTGTTTGAGCAGATGGCCGCCGCCAATGGCTGCCGGCTCATTGACGAAGCCGGGGAAGTGCAGCTTTTGCAACCCGCCTGTCAGGAAGCGCTTGATTTTTACTTTGCTATTATCAACATGTACAGCCCCATTGGCGTGCAGACAGACAGCAGCGCCCGTAATGCGTATCTGGCCGGGCGCACTGGCCTCATCGTCACCTCACCTGCCATTTTACCTATTCTGGCCGGGTTGGACGAGACGGCCGTCCCCACTTGCCCTGCCTGCGCCGCCCCTGATTTCCTGGCTCAAAACAGTGGCATTCTCACCCACATCAGCGGCAGCGGTCCGCTGGCAAATCCGGCAAATTTTGGTACGATAACGAGTCTGGGCATCACCCAAGAAGCGGAGCGGGAAGCGGCCGTCGCCTTTGCCCGGTACTGGTTCAACCAGGGATACGCCAACTGGCTGGCCGTCGAGCCGGAGCTAAAAGTGCCCATGCGCTGGGGCACGGCAGAGCAACCGCGCCAATTCATCGAAAAGTGGGGCGACACACCGTTGCAAGATGGCCGTCCCAGCCTGATTGATGTGTATGGCACGGCCGTCGTCACCGACTTGGCAGCAAACATCGCCAGCCAAAACAGGTGGGCCATCCCCCAAAATCAAGGGGCGCTCCTCACCGCCATCGTTGAAGAGAGGGTCTTTCCCGTCGTTTTACAAGAGATGCTCAGCGGCTACTTCGGCCCGGAACAAACTTTGTTCGAAACGTATGAGCGCGTGATCGAACTCATTCCCAATTACTCATTCTTGATCGAAACCGATCCGGAAACCGATTCATAAAATCAATCAAGACACCAAACAATGGCATCCCAAGAACGCGAAGATGGCGCCCTGATAACTATCACCCCCGACTACGTGGAGGAAAGTTTCGGCATCCTCACCGATGATGAGCTTTACCTTGACTGTATCCTCGTCAAGCCGGTCAATTTGCAGGATGAGGCGTTGAAAGCGCTGCGGGTTTGGGTTCCCAAATACCCGCTCACCAAGAGCAGCGTCATCACCTGCGCTCGGCAAGAGGTCAAATCCTATGGGCCGGACAGCAAGATCGCCCATCTCGTCTTTGATTTGCGCAGCACTGGCGACAGTGACGGTATGATGGGGGATGACAATTTTCAGCTTGATTTGGCGGCCGTAGCCGATTGGGCCGATGAGCGATTTGGCAAAATAAATTTTGGTTTCCTGGGATTCCCCTCCATTGACGGCGGCAAAGTGAATGTGTGGCCGCTCCGCGCCGGCTCTGTCGTCGAAAGTTATTACTACTACGCCGCCAACCCCGAACCAACCGCCCCATCCGTCCTCTATCTTTCTTCCTACGGCAAGTTCAGCCGCCAGGATGAAGCCACTTGTATTGCCCTGGCCGATGCCGGATATGATGTGTACGGCCTCGACCCGTACCGGTATTTGCTCCACGCCAGTCTCAAGGAACGGTTAACCCCTGACCATTTGCGGGGAGATATCGAAGAACTAGCGCAAATGCTGCGCGGCCGTCCCATCATCATCAGCGAACCCCTTTCCGCCGGGCTGGCGTTGATGTGGGCCAGTTTAACGCCCCAGGTTCGCGGCGTCATCGCCATCGGCCGCGCCCAATCCGGCCTGGCTCCCAAACATATCTTCAATAACGACAATCCCTACAGCTACCTACTGACCCGCCACATCATCAGAATCGCCCCCCGCCCCGTTGTCCTGGTTCATTTAGAAGGGCATGCCAACGGCGGCAAGAAGAAAAATGTAGCCGCCCTCTTCCAGGCCAGCCAGCCGCCGCATCGTCTGGAGCGTGTGGCAAAAATCACGCCGCAATTCCTGATGGAAATGATTGAGTGGGTCGCTGCAAATGAAGAATAGGGTTGACGATACTCCCCCATCATGTTAAGATGCCCGCGTCATGAACCATAAACCTGTTTATTTTAGCTTTTACTTTTATTTTATCAGCCACCAGCGCCGCCAATGTGGGCCAGGAGGTTGCTTGGCATTTGCCTGAGTAAAAGCTAAGTTAAGCCACCGAAAAGTCTACAAGACGCGGCGCGCACAGCGCCGCGTCTTTTTTGTTTTTAACGCACACAAGGAGTAGGAAATGTTAATCGTAGATAATAAATTGGACGCTGAGATGAGTCATCATGAGGAACGGCCGTTACAGTGTCGCGGCATTCGTGGCGCCATCACCGTTAAACACAATAACCCCGACGAAATCCTGGAAGCAACCCGTGAGATGTTAGAAACCATCGTTCGCTTAAACGAGGTAGCTCCCGATGACGTTGCCAGCGTCTACTTCACCACCACCGCCGACCTGACCGCCACCTACCCCGCTCTGGCCGCCCGGCAGATGGGCTGGCATGATGTGGCGTTGCTTTGCGGCCATGAAATGGGCGTGCCCGATGGCCTGCCCCATTGCATCCGCGTCCTCATCCATTGGAACACGAGCAAAACGGCCCAGGAAGTGGCCCATGTCTACATGCGCGAAGCCATCACCTTGCGCCCCGACCTCAAGAATCGGCCGTCCATCCGCCCCATCCAAATGACGCCCATGGACGCCGCCTTCAAAATGCTGCTGGAAGGGGTATCGTGATACAATCATCAATTAAACATATCCACCCATTCGAGGAATTTGCCTTATGATGATTGTAATTATGAAAGCCCAGGCCACGATGAAAGAAAAATCGGCCGTCATCGCCTGGGCGGAAGATGCAGAGTACAAAGTCCATTTATCGGAAGCCAGCGACCACACCGTCATCGGCATTGTCACCGGCGGCCATCCGGCCAACCATGAGCAGGTGGAACGTATGCCCGGCGTGGAGCGGGTGGTGCCGGTACTCAAGCCGTACAAAATCGCCAGCCGGGAATTTAAGCCGGGGAATACCATCTTCCCGGTGGGCAATCAAACTGTGGGCGATAAGGGGCTGGTCATCATGGCCGGGCCGTGTTCGGTGGAAAGCCGCAGCCAAATCATCGAAACCGCTCATGCCGTCAAAGAAGCCGGCGCCCATATTTTGCGCGGCGGCGCGTTTAAGCCGCGCACCTCTCCTTACTCCTTCCAGGGTTTGGGCGAAGAAGGTTTGAAATACATGGCCGAAGCCCGCGAAGAAACCGGTCTGCCCATTATCACGGAGGTGATGGAACCGGCGCTGGTGCCGCTGGTGTGCGAATATGCCGATATTTTGCAGATCGGGGCGCGGAACATGCAAAATTACGCCCTGCTGCACGCGGTGGGCAAGTCGCAGCATCCGGTTTTGCTGAAGCGGGGGATGAGCAGCCTGATCGAGGAATGGCTGATGTGCGCCGAATACATTCTCAGCCACGGCAACACGCGGGTGATGTTGTGCGAGCGGGGCATCCGCACGTTTGAGACGGCGACGCGCAACACGTTTGATATCAACGCCATCGCCGTAGCCAAGCATCTAACCCATCTGCCGGTGATCGCCGACCCCAGCCACGCTACGGGCAAGTGGGAGTATGTGGCCGCCGCCGCCAAAGCCAGTGTGGCTGCTGGCGCCGATGGGCTGATCATCGAGGTGCATCCCCGGCCCACGGAAGCGATGTCGGATGGTATTCAATCGCTGAAGCCGGAGAAGTTTGCTAAATTGGTGAAGGAGATGCGGGCGGTGGCGCAGGCGGTGGGGCGGGATATTGAGTGAGGGGAGAAACGGCCGTCCCCCATTTTGGATTTTTGATTGACGGCCGTCATTTACCATGATCTCTATGCTATAATTTGGGGGCAGGAGTAACTTATGCCTGAAATTAGCCGTTTTTTTGGCATTATTATTCGTATGTATTTTGACGATCATCCGCCGCCACACTTTCACGCGATTTACGGTAATGAGGAAGCTCAGATAAGCATAGAACCAATTTCTGTATTGAACGGCCGTTTACCCCGCCGCGCCCTCTCTATGGTGTTTGAATGGGCGGCGCTGAATCAACTGGAATTGATGAACAATTGGCGGCGGTTGCAGGAAAATCAGGCAACAGAGCGCATTGAACCGTTGGATTGAGGAGTTGAGTATGTTCCCCCGCATCACAAATGTTCGTTACCTTAAAGATTATTGGCTCGAATTAACTTTCTCGGATGGCGTGTCGGCCGAGCTGGATTTTAGGGAGCGAATCGTTGGCCGGGGCGGTGTTTTTACCCCTTTAGAAGATTTAGACGCCTTTCGTCAGGTAGAAGTTGATCCGGAAGCAAAAACCCTGGTTTGGCCTAATGGGGTAGATTTTTGCCCCGACGTTTTGTACAGCGAGGCAACGGGACGGCCGCTGCCAATAAAACAACTGGCTTAACCGATTTCCAATTTAGATGATGCAGCGGCCTTAAACCCCCTTTTTCAAAATACGAATTAGCTGGCTTGGATTCACGGCCGTGACCGGTTTATATTTCACAGTCGGGTAATAGGCGTCAAAAAAACCCTTCAA
>JAJRVV010000094.1 GCA_024277135.1 Chloroflexota bacterium
CATTGTGATTGACATGGGACGGCCGGAACGCATTTTGAACGTGATTATTTACGGCCGTTTCCTATCACCGCTGTTGTGGGAGTTTAGGGCCGTATCCCTCTATCTGTTTTCTAGCATGGTCTTCTTCTACCTCTCTCTGCTGCCGGACATCGCCCTATGCCGGGATAGGTTGACCGAAGTGCCCCACTGGCAGCGCCGCATGTACGAAATCATGGCCCTGGGCTGGGAAGGACGACCAGAACAATACCATCGGCTGGAAAAAGTGTTGGACGGCATGGCGATTTTCATGGCGATGCTGGTCATTACCGTCCACACGGTTGTCTCCTGGGTCTTCGGCATGACGATTCAACCCGGTTGGCATACGGCTCTAATCGGCCCCTTCTTCCTGCTGGGCGCCATCTTCTCCGGCACGGCCGCCGTTGTCATCGTGTTGGCTATCTTGAGAAAGGTTTACCATCTGGAAGAAACATTACCGATCAACCTGTTTAACTCCTTGCGCAAGCTGCTCATTACCTTTACCCTGGGCTGGTTGTACATGATGATCGCCGAATTCTTAACCATTTTCTATGGCAATATTCCTGAAGAGATGGAAGTGTTCTGGCAAAAGTTCACCGGCGATTTTTATCTTATCTTTTGGGCGATGGTAATTTTGGTCTTCATCATTCCGTTATGGATTTTCATCTTCCACGGCAAAAACAGCATCCCCTGGATGGTTACGGCGGCTGTATTGGTCAACATCGGCATGTGGATGGAGCGGTACGTGGTCATTATCCCCACCGAAACCCGGCCCCGGCTGTTGTATGAACTGGTACAGGGCAAGTATACGCCTACCTGGACGGAATGGGCCATTACCTTGTCCCTCTTTGCCGGATTATTATTCCTGTATGCCGTCTTTACCCGGCTTTTCCCCATTATTCCGTTGTGGGAAACGGCCGAATCCCTGGAACCTGAAGCGTCGCCTGAACCTGAGCGGCGTCGCGCGCGCCAATTTGGCGAACGCTCCGCACACGCATAATATCAGTGAGGAAAACAGTATGTCTTTTGCAGAACTAGCTCACGCATTTGTCAACACGCCTGGTATTGGCGGCATCATTGTGGTCGTTGTGATTGGCGGGGCCGCCACTACTTACTTTATGCTCACTCGCTGGATTCTAAAAGGTGGTGAGGAACAAAGTGAAAGCGCCAGCCGTCGCCGTCGCATTAAATAGAGTGGCTAAACCATACCAGCAGCCGGAAAAGCCGCTGGCGTGGTTGGCTGCATTGTACGCGGGCTTGGCTGAAGCTTTGGCCACGGATACGGCCGTGCCCGCCTGGTTGGGCCGGCCGGGGCGGAAGTGGCCGGTCTGGGAGTCGGCCAGCCATCTGGCTGCCGGCTATGATTGGCCGGCGTTGAGTCAGGCGGTGGACGCGCTGGCCGAGGTGTCTGGCGCTTTGCCGGTCAGACGGCAGTCGGCCTATAAACGGTTATTGGGGGGCAACGGCCGCGCTCCCCTCATGTTGTACGAATCGCAATACCTGAACGGCCGTTTTATGGGGCCAGAAACCTTTGCCGTAGGCGCGTTGTACCGCGAGGCCGGGCTGGAAATTACCGGGGCGGAACTGCCGGATTACGCGGCCGTTGAACTGGAATTTCTGGCCTTTCTAGTCGAACAGGAAATCGTTCAGCCGGAAAACTACCGTCACTGGCGCAAAGTCCGCAGGCTGTTTATCAAAGAACATGCCGGGCGCTGGCTGCCGCAAGTGGGGCGGCAACTGGCCGCCGTCGCTGATCCGGCCTGGGCGGCCGCCGGCCAACTGTTGGTTGCCGCCCTGAAGCCGCCCCGGAAACGGCGGACGATACAACCGAAATCGGGTCTGCCGCGCATCATCAACATTGAGGCGTGTAATTTGTGCAGCTTTTGCGTCCAGGTTTGCCCCACTCGCGCCCTGCGCATGCAGGAAGATGACCAGGCAACCCGGCTGCGCTTGCAACCCTATCTGTGCATCCACTGCTACAAATGCGAACAGGCTTGCCCGGAAAACGCGCTGGATATGCTAGGCAGCCCCATCGAGGAAGCGACCATCGTCTTGCGTGAGTCGCCCCGCGCCGCCTGCCCCCGGTGTGGTAAACTAACAGTCAGTCAGGCAGAGTTAGCGGCCGTTGCCGCCCGCCTGGGCAGCCACCCGGCCTGGTTGGATTATTGTTTAGATTGCCGATAGCGCCAGTAATCAGTAAGCAGTCATCAGTCTCAGTTATAATCGTTTGATACACTGATTACTGAACACTGATTACTGAACACTGATTACTGAACACTGGTCACTAAAAATGAGATGGGAAAGACACGGCCGTTTTGGGCCTATTCGCACCAGTCTTCGGGCTAAAGTAACTCTGGGCGTCTTGCTGCCTTTGTTGCTGATATTGGGGGGGATTACGGCCGTGCAGTTGTGGCGGCATGAAACAGTCGTGTTAAATAGTACCGCTCTCGTTGCCGCCAATGCCGGTCACGTCATTGAAGAGTCGCTGCGCCACGAAATTATTGAAAGCCACTTTGATAATGTGCAGGAATTGCTGGACATCATCACCGAAGGCGGCAACTTCCGCGTGGTGTACCTGCTAGACCACGAGGGCGTTGTTCTCTTTGCGCCGGGCGGCATTGGCGTGGGCACCCAGTTGTCCAATGACGAACCGGATTGCGACCCCTGCCACCGCCTGGAAGAAGATGAACGGCCGGCCAGCATCGTCGTCGAAACTGAGGACGGCCAGCGCGTCTTTCGCAGCATGGCGCCCATGGAAAATACGCCGGATTGCGCTGAATGCCACCAGGAAGATGAGCCGCTGGCCATGCTCATGACCGACACGCCCATGACTGCGCTGGAAGCAACGCTGACCGCCGATTTCTGGGAAAACCTGTTGTGGCTGACCAGCGCCGTCGTCATCAGCGTCATGGTGGTCAATGTGGTTCTGAACCAACTGGTCTTGCAGCGGTTGCAGCGGCTGACACAGGCGCTGACCGGGTTTGGACACGGCCGTCACGATTTACGCCTGTCGGACAGCGAGCCGGATGAGATCGGGCAGTTGGCCGACGCTTTTAACGAGATGGGCCAGCATGTGGAAGCGGAGGAAGCCGAAAACCAGGCCCTCTCCGAAAATTTACGCCAACAGAGCGCACTGCGCGGCCAACTGCTGGAACGATTGATCACGGCCCAGGAGGATGAGCGTAAGCGACTGGCGCGGGAAATTCATGACGAACTAGGACAGGCGATGGGCGGGCTGGCTTTGCAGGCGGAGGTGTTACAGCGGTTTATCTCGCCGGAAGATGAGCCGTCCCGCGTCCAGTTGGCACAGATGAAATCACTCATCACCGCTACTACAGACAGCATGTATGACATGATTCTGGCGATACGGCCGTCCGCCCTGGACGACCTGGGATTAGCGGCCGCCTTGCGCGCTCACGCCGAGCGAACATTGGCTAACACCGGCATCCGGTTTGAGATGGACGCGGCCCAATTTGACGGCCGTTTGCCGCCAGAAATGGAAACCGCCCTTTACCGCATGTTTCAGGAATCGCTGCACAACATCATCCGCCATGCCAGCGCTAAAAACGTCCGCTTCCGGCTGGCCCGGCGCGGCGGCATATTTGAGGGCAAGATTGAGGATGACGGCCGTGGTTTCAACCCTAACGACAGCTACCTTCTGCGCGGTGATAAACCGCGCGGCCTGGGCTTGCTAGGGATGAAAGAGCGCGTCGCCCAATTCGGCGGCAAGCTGGAAATCGAGTCCCAGTACGGCGGTGGGACGTGTGTGTGTATTCGAATTCCGTTGCAGGAAGGAGACTAGAGACTGGGGACTGGGGACTGGGGACTGGCTAGTCTCCAATCTCCAGTCTCCAATTTCAAAATAATCCATGACGAAACAAATTCGGGTTCTCATTGCCGACGACCATACCATCGTCCGCTCCGGCGTGCGTATGCTGCTAGAGGCGGAGCCGGGCATCGCCGTTGTCGGCGAGGCGGTGGACGGCCGTCAGGCCATCGAGTTGACACGCCAGTTGCAGCCGGACGTGGTGTTGATGGACATTGGTATGCCGGATGTGGATGGGCTGGAAGCTACCAGCCGCATCAAAGCGCAATGGCCGGATGTCAGCGTGCTGGCGTTGACTATGCACCGTTCGGAGGAGTATTTTTTTGAGATGCTCAAAAAAGGAGCCTCCGGTTACTTGCTCAAAGGAGCGGAGACGAGCGATTTGATCCATGCTGTCCGGGTAGTGGCCGGGGGGGAAGTGTTCCTGTATCCGACGATGGCGCAAAAGCTGGTGCGGGATTATGTAAACTTGAAGGGTGGAGAAACGGCCGTTGATCCCCAACTTAGCCCCCGCGAAAACGAGATCCTGCATCTTCTGGCCCAGGGGTACAGCAACAAAGAAATCGCCGACAAACTCGTCATCAGCGCCAGCACCGTCCACACCCACCGTACCAACTTGATGCAAAAGTTGGGCCTTTCCAGTCGTCACGAACTCATCCAATACGCCCGCCAGCGCGGCCTGCTGTAGGTCAATTTTGCAAAATCGACCTACCCCTACCTCGTAAAAAACGCCAGCAAAGTTGGCGTTTTTTTGTGTCAATCTGGCAAATCCTGCGATTCACAAATCTCCTTCAAACTCCTACCATATAAATACAGAAAGTTAGCATAAAACGTATACAGTGAAGCGTGATTGGTTTTTCACACATCATGTTTCACGATTCAATTGATGGAGGTTAACTCATGAATGCATGGATAATTGTCGGCGGTATTGCCTTATTCTTATTCATCGTCGTTCCGGCGGTGAAGATCGTGTGGCAGTATGAAAAAGGGATCGTGTTCCGCTTTGGTAAACTCATTGGCGAGCGCGGGCCTGGGCTGAATATCATCATCCCTTACATTGATCGGATGGTCAAAATGGATATGCGGGTAGAAACGCTGGTGGTGGAACCGCAAGAGGTGATTACCCGCGATAATGTGACGGTAGAAGTGGATGCAGTTGTCTACTGCCGGGTTGTCAATGCCTCGGATGCTACCATCAAGGTGAAAAACTACACCAAGGCGACCGGCCAGTTCGCGCTGACGACGCTGCGCAGCGTCTTGGGCCAATCCGACCTGGATGAACTGCTGGCACATCGTGACCGGGTGAATGAGCGGTTGAGCAAAATTATTGATGAACACACGGAACCGTGGGGCGTGGAAGTGAGCATCGTGGAAGTGAAGGATGTTCTCTTGCCCTCCAGTATGCAGCGGGCGATGGCGCGGCAGGCGGAAGCGGAACGGGAAAAGCGGGCCAAGATTATTCACGCCGACGGCGAACGGCTGGCGGCTGAATCGCTGGCGGAAGCGGGTGACATCCTGGCGGCTTCCCCGGCCAGTCTGCAATTGCGGTATTTGCAGTCCTTGGTGGAGATGGCTAGTGAGCAGAACGCCACCATCCTGCCGATTCCGATGGATATTGTGCGCGAAGTGACGAAAACGGCCGTTAAAGCCATGGCTAGTAACGGACACGCATAAGAAGTAATCAGTATTCAGTCAGCAGCGAGTCAGTAAACTGAACACTGAATACTGAAAATGAATTCCACATCACCAGAGAATCGCGCAAGTCAGTCAATCGGGAATGGTCGGCTCAGAAGCCGTTGGGCGGCTCATGAGCCGCCCATTCCCAGAGTTGCATGTGCCATGAACAAAATCAGCATTCGCAAAATTGGACAATGGATTGGACTGATGGGGCTTTTCATCGCCCTGGTAACGGCCGTCAAGCTGACCGCCACCGACCAGTCCGTTCACGCCTTGCCCGAATATGCGCCGCGAACGGGGGAAGCGTGTGCAACCTGCCACGTCAATCCCGGCGGCGGCGGGCCGCGTACTTTACGCGGCCTGCTGTGGGCGGCGCGAGGACGGCCGGATCAGGTGCCGCAGCTAGGTAATATCCTGCTGGCGCCCGGCGTGGATGATGGCGCAGAACTGTACGATATTGCCTGTGCTGGTTGTCACGGATTAGCGGGTGAGGGCTTGTTTGGCACAGTCATCACCGGCTCAGGCTTGCGGGAATCCAAGATTAAATCCACCATCTTGCGCGGCCGGGAGCGGAGTGGGATGCCGGGGTATGAGGGGCAGTTCACCGAGTCACAGTTGGACGTGTTGGTGGCATTCACGGCCGGAATCGCCTCTGGCAGTATTGACCCGCCGCCGATGAGCTATCCGCTGCCTCCGGCCGAATTTGGCTGTAGCCCGACCCCGGAAACAGCCGTTTGTGGAGGGAATTGAGCATGAATGAAACGCTGTCACGCCGCAAATTCCTGCGCCTGTCGGCCGGGGTGATGGGGGCAACGGCCGTCATGACCTCTGCGCCACGATTGATTAACCGGTTGGCAACGGGACCTACCGCCACAATCGAACCGGCCGTCTGGCTGGAAACGGCCGTCGAAAACCAGATCGTCCCCACCGTCTGCGCCCTCTGCCCTAGCGGCTGCGGCATGTTGGCCCGCGTCGCCGACGGCGACCTGGTGCAGGTGGCCGGCAGTCCCATGCACCCCATCAATCTGGGCGCGTTGTGTCCCAAGGGACAGGCCGCGCCGGAACTGCTCTACAGCCCTGACCGGCTCACGGGACCGATGAGACGAGTTGGGGAGCGGAGAGTGGCGACCAATGGTCGCGGGGAGTGGGAGGCGATTGGGTGGGATGAGGCGGTCAAGTTGGTGGCCGAGAAGTTGGGTGGTTTGCGAAATGCCGGGCATCCCGAACGGGCGGCATTGCTCTATGGCGAGACGCGGGGACAGATGCGTGGCTTTCTGGAACGGTTTATGGCGGCCGTCGGTTCCCCCAATGCCATCTCCCACGACAGCCTGAACATCGAAGCGACCAAACTGGCCAGCCTATTCACCCAGGGGGTGTACGATCTGCCCGTTTATGACCTGGAAAACAGCCATTACATTCTCAGCTTTGGCGCCAGTTTGCTGGAAGCGGGGCGTAATCCGCAGCGAACGATTGGCGGCTACGGCTACATGCGCCGCGGCCGGCCCGGCCGCGGCAAGCTGGTACACATTGACCCGCGCCAGGGGATCACTGGGGCCAAGGCGGACGAGTGGATTCCGATTGTGCCGGGGACGGATGGTGCGTTGGCGATGGCGATTGCCAACGTCATCATCAAAACGGGCCAATTCGACTCCGATTTTGTGCAAAATTATGCCTTCGGCTTTGAGGATTTTAAGGATGATGCGGGCAAACAGCACAAGGGGTTCAAGAATTATGTGCTGGAAAATTATGACCCGCAGCGAGTGGCCCAGATTACCGGCGTACCGGCGACGACGATCGCCCGGATCGCCGGCGAATTTGCCGGCAGCCCGCCGGCGGTGGCGATTTTGCCGGGCAAGGGCGGCCTGCTGAACGGCAGTCTGAACGGGCCGGCGGCGGCGATGGCCGTCCACTGCCTGAACGCGCTGGTGGGCAGCCTGGAAATTCCGGGCGGGGTGCAGGTGCAGCGTTACCCGGCCTGCCCGCCCTGGCCTGATTTGGCGGATGACCCGGTGGCGGAGAACGGCCGTCAGGCGGAACGGCTGGATGGCGCGGGCACACAGTTCCCGCTGGCTCGTCACGCATACCAGGCGGCCGCCGACCGGGTGCTGGATGGCTATCCGGTGGAGGCGCTGTTCCTCTACGACGCCAACCCGGTCTACGAAACGCCCGGCGGCGAAAAGTTCATCCGCGCCTTCGAGCAGATTCCGTTCATCGTCTCATTTGCCTCGTTCATGGACGAATCGGCCCAGTACGCCGACTTGGCGCTGCCGGAACCGACGTTTTTGGAGCGGTGGCAGGATGATTACATGGAAGGGTTGGGCTATCCCGGTATTGGTTTGCGCCAGCCGGTGATCGCGCCGCTGCACGACACGATGCACACGGGCAACTTTTTGCTGCGGGTGGCGGGCGAATTAGGCGGCCCGGTGGCGGCGGCGTTCCCCTGGGGGTCGTTTAAGGAACTACTGCAAGAGCGCCTGCAAAACGTGGGTACGGATTGGGAGACGCTGGCGGAGCTGGGCGTGTGGCTGACGCCGGGCTACCGCTTTGCCCGCCGCGGCAGCGAGCGCTGGATCAACGAGGTGGTGGGTAAGGATCGGCGTTTGGCGGCGCGGGACGGCCGTTTCGATTTCTTCAGCCGCGAATTGTACTGCTATCTCTCGGAGCGGAGCCGGGAGGAATTAGAAACGGCCGTTTCCGGCGACGCCCTTTACCTGCCCCATCACGAGGCTGTCATCTATGCCGGGGATGAAGCGGCGTACCCCTTTCTGCTGAATGTGGTGACGCTGATGAGTCTGGGCAGGCACAGCTACAACGCCAACCTGCCTTCGCTGCAAGAGATCAGCGGCATGACGGTGGCGGAGACGTGGACGAGCTGGTTGGAGATGAACCCGGAAACGGCAGTTGAACTGGGTCTGCAAGATGGGCAACAAGTGATGGTGGAAAGTCCGTTTGGCAAGCTGCAAACGAAGCTAAAGCTGGTTCCCGCCCTGCGCCCGGATGTGGTGAATTTGCCGCACAACCAGGGGCATACGGCCGTCGGCCGTTTCGCCCGCAATCGGGGCGTCAATGGGCTGGAAATCATGAACCCGGCCACTGAGCCGTTGACCGGATTGGCGGCGATGACGAACACGCGGGTGAAGGTGTACCCGGCATGACAGTAAACAGTCACCAGTAATCAGTTACCGATTACTGAACACTGATTACTGAAAACGAGGTTTCATTATGACAAAGTGGGCCATGATCATTGATTTGGACAAATGCGTCGCCTGCCAGGGGTGCAGTCTCGCTTGCCGGTTTGAGAATAACACGCCGGCCGTTTCGGCGGCGGCAGCGGCGATGGGGCGGGCGATGCGCTGGAATGATGTGTTTCCCAACCCGGTCAATAGTGAGACGGAGGAGACGGGTCGGTATCCTTACGTCAGGACCCGCTACGCGGCCCGGCCGTGTATGCACTGCGAAAACCCGCCCTGTGTCAAGGTGTGCCCGGTGCAGGCCACTTACCGGGACGCGGAAGGGATTGTCCGTCAAAATTATGAGCGGTGTATCGGCTGTCGTTTTTGCACGGTGGCCTGCCCTTATGGCGCCCGTTATTTTAACTGGGAGACGACGGAATGGATGGCGCAAAACGGCCGCCGCCTCTCCCCGGACAAAGTGGTGGGGAACGGCGTGCTGGAAGGGCCGGCCCTGCGCATCAAAGGCATAGTGGAAAAATGCACCTTCTGCATCCAGCGGCGACAGATGGCGTTGGCCCGCGCCGAAGCCGAAGGACGCGACTTCCGCCCGGACGAATACGTGCCCGCCTGCGTGGAAACCTGCACCGCCAAAGCCCGCTTTTTCGGCGACCTGGACGACCCGGAAAGTACGGTGTCTATGCTGGAACAAAACCCGCGCGCCTTCCGCCTGTTGGAAGATGTGGGCACGCATCCGAAAGTGATTTATTTACGCGAGGGGTAGAGCGGGGAGCGTAATTGAGGAGTTCATCATGCTTAGAATTGATTCAAAAGATAAAGCGAAATTATTGGACCCGTTGTTTGCTTCATCCCCTCGCTTTTGGGCGCTTATTCTGGCAATGTTGGCGGTGATGGGATGGGGGGGAACCATGTATGTGCGCCAGTTGATTTATGGCCTGGGTGAAACGGGGATGCAACGGCCGGTTTACTGGGGCGTTTACATGGTCAACTTCGTCTTTTTCATCGGCATCAGCCACGCTGGGACGCTGATTTCGGCGATTTTGCGGGTGACGGGGGCGGAGTGGCGGCGGCCGATCACCCGCGTGGCGGAGGCGATTACGGCCGTGGCTCTGGTGGTCGGCTCGCTGCAAATCTTCATTGACATGGGCCGGCCGGAGCGATTTTTGTATGTGTTTCAGTACGGCCGTTTGCAATCCCCGCTGTTGTGGGACGCCCTCTCCGTCACCGCCTATTTCCTGGGGTCCATCACTTATCTGTACCTGCCCCTCATTCCTGATGTGGCGCTGCTGCGCGACAACTTCCCAGACAGTGGTCCGCGTTGGCGTAAGCGACTGTACACGACGCTGTCCCTGGGCTGGCGCGGCAACCAGGAACAATGGGTACGCTTGGAAAAGGCGATTGCTGTCATGGCCGTCCTGATCATCCCCATTGCCATCTCCGTCCATACCATCATCTCCTGGATTCTGGCGATGACGGTGCAGCCAGGCTGGCACTCCACCATTTTCGGCCCCTACTTTGTTGTGGGCGCCATTTTTTCTGGCATTGGCGCGTTGTTCATTGCTATGACCGTCGTGCGCCGGGTCATGGGGTTGGAAGAGTACATCACCGGCCGTCAGTACCGCAATCTGGGGCTGCTGTTCATCGTCATGAATGCGGTTTGGATGTACTTCACCTATGCCGAACACTTGACGCTGGCGGCCGGACAGCAAACGCATGAGTTTCCGGTATTAGCCAGCAAGCTGTGGGGCGAGTTTGCCCCTGGCTTCTGGACGATGGTGGCGCTGATGGCCGCTTCTTTTTGGATCATGGTCGTGCCGCAAATGCTGCCGGATAAGGCCAGACGGGTGTGGATTTTACGGCCTGGGTTTGCCTGGGGATCGGCCATTATCGCTGTGCTGGCGGCTGTTGCCTTGCTGTCAGATTCGCCACTGTCGGTCACTGCTGGGCCGGAATCTTCTACGCTGCGAACGTTGTTATGGGATTTGTTGGTAGCGGCCGTGTTGGTGGCCGGTCTGGGGACGGCTCTGTGGTTTAAGTCGCGGCCGGTGGCAGCCACAGGCGTGGCGGCTGGGGCTGTTCTCATCGGTATGTGGCTGGAACGGTGGAATATCATCGCGCCCACGATGACGCACCCGTACCTGGTTCGTTACGCTACTTATCAGCCTACGCTAACGGAGATTGCGCTGACGGCCGCTTCGGTGGCGCTGTTCATTTTTCTGTTCGCCGTTTTCTTCAAGCTATTTCCGGTTGTCTCCATCTGGGAAGTGGCGGAAGGGCGTGTGGTGGCGGTAGAACAGGCTAAAGTAACGTTCCCCATGCCAGAACCGGTGGACGGCCGCCGGCGGCTGCGGGGGGTGAGAAAGTGATCGGTATTCAGTATATCAGCGTTCAGTAATAGTGGACTGAAAGAGGTGTTGCTATGAATTTTCCTGATACAGCTTTATTTTTATTTCTGTACCGTTTGATTAACACGCCGGGCATTGGCGGTCTTGTTGTTGTGCTAGTCGGTGGCGGAGTATTGTTGTCTGTGGCGCTGGCTTTGCGTTGGATTATCCAGGGCGGCAAAGCAGATGAATTGGAAGCATATGTGTATCCGACGCCAGCGCTGCATAAACACGCCACGCAGGAGAATTGACGACGCCCAACCAAAATAGCTCAATCCTCTGAGCCGGGGGAATAACCCTGGACAAACCAGCCATCTTGCGCCAGACGGCTGGTTTTTTATGGCATGACGGCAAATGTGCCAATGGGCATGATGCTGTTTTCGTCTGTTTCGATGATTTCGGCTTGGATGGCGCCGTGGGAGAGTTGGCGCAAGGCGTCTTGAAAATGGGGGAATTGCTCTGTAGCGAACTGGACGGTTAAGGTGACATCGGCGGCGAAGGTTTCGTCCAGAATACGGCCGTTATGCCTGGCAACCAATAATTTCGTTTGCTCAAACAAGGGGTAGGGAACGGCCGTCATCGTGGTGTGAGTCGGTACTTTTTCGGCCAGAGGCAAAACCGACAACACCGCCTTGGCCGCATCCGTATACGCCCGCACCAACCCGCCCGTCCCCAGTTTTGTGCCGCCGAAATAGCGTGTTACCACCAGGGCAATGTCTCCCAGGCCGCTGCCTTGCAACACTGCCAACATGGGCCGCCCGGCCGTGCCTGACGGCTCGCCATCATCATTGCAATGGGCGATGATCCGGTTGCCAAAGCCGATGTGATAAGCGGGCACATTGTGCGTGGCGTCGCTAAATTCGCGGCGGATGCGCTGGATGAATGTTTTGGCTTCTGCTACGCTAAATGCGGGAACGGCCGTGGCGATAAACCTGGAATTACTCACCCTGATTTCGGTGCGGGTTTCCTCGGCGGGGACGGGGTATCTGTTCATGAAAGCGTCAACGTCAAACGTCACTCGTCTTCCGTTATCGTCTCCTCTGCTTTACCGATAGCCGAGGCCGCTAATTGCGCCACCACCCCCAAAAGCGTCAAGTCCGATTGGGCAAACTCCTCCCCATGCTCCTTGTTTAGTCCCTGAATCACCCCGCGCACTTTTCTTTGCCAAATGATGGGCACACACACCATTGACCGGGTGATGAAATGGAACGATTGGTCAATCCGCGTCGAAAAGCGGTGATCCTGGTACACATCATGGATGATCACCGGCTTGCCGGCCTGGGCCACCCACCCAGCAATGCCCTCGCCGATAGGTATGCGGAAGCCGGACAACTTATCGCGCACCGACCCATGAACCACCACAAAAGCCAGTTCCTCAGACTCATCATCCACCAGTAGCAGCGAACCATCCCTGGCTCTGATGGTGGCCAGTGACAGTTCTAAAATGCGATCCAATAGACGAAAAACGTCTGTCTCCGCATCAATTTGAGTCGAGATTTCATACAAGCTGCGCAGGGCGTGCAAGATGCTGCGCAGTTGTCCCACCTCCTGGCGCAAATCCTCATTATCGGTTTGCAAACGGCTGTTTTCTTGCTGTAAAAACCGCATGGCATTTTGTTTTTGGGCTAACATAGCAAACTCCTGGCTGCCGGTAAATCGGCAGTTTCAACCGGGCCAGAATGTGGGTGGTGATGATCAAATTCCACTCGAATGCTCTCATTGTAACATGAATCGTCAAGAGAAATAATGGTTGGCGCGGCAGATAAATCTGCGGCGACATCTGCGAAGTCGGCCAAAGCCGACTCGGTTCTGGTCCATGAAGGCAGGCTTTGGTTTCCTGCTGCCGCGAATTCATTGGCAAACACGGCTTGCCGAACTGCATGAGTGGGGTATAAAAGAATAAAATCACAATGGAAAGGAACACTATGCTGATCAAAATCATCCGAAAAATTGCCCGCTTGCTTTTGCGTCTAATCGCTCGTATTGAATACGTTCACTTTGACCGTATCCCGGAAAGCGGCAGCGTCATTGTGGTCACTAATCACCTGGGGCGGTTGGATGCCATGATGGGCGCGGTATTGACCAATCGTGAAGATATTTTGATGTTTATTGCTGAAAAATACCAGAAAAACCTGATGTGGCGCTGGTTTGCCAAACAGATTGACGCGGTGTGGCTCAACCGGTTTGACGTGGACATTCACGCCATGCGGCAGGCGTACAAGCGGGTCAAGCAGGGGGAAATTTTGGCGATGGCGCCGGAAGGGACGCGCAGCCCCACCGAGGCGTTGCTGCCGGGCAAACCGGGCGCGGCTTACCTGGCGGCCAAAACGCAAGCGCTGGTGGTCCCGTTGGCGTTGACGGGGACGGAAGACCGGGTGGTGAAATCCCGATTGAAGCGGTTAAAGCGATTGAATATCACCATCACGGTAGGCGAACCGTTCACCTTGCCGCTAATCGATCGGCACAATCGGGATGCGTTTTTGCAGGCGCAGACGGATGAGATTATGTGCCGGATTGCGGCGCTACTGCCGCAACAGTACCGGGGCGTGTATGCGGATCATCCCCGGCTGCGGGCGTTGTTGGCGGAACAGACGGGATAGGTGGTTGATTTAAGCCACAGGGAACCGGCTGGTTAAGCTATGCGAATTGCGATGATTGGGCCGTTTGGCCTGCACCCCAACAAGACGATGGCCAGCCGGGCGCTGGGTCTGGCACGGCCGTTAACCCAACAAGGCCACGCCGTCAAACTGTTCATGCCGCCCTGGCACACCCCGGAAGAGGCTGACCGGGAATGGACGGAAGATGGCGTGACCCTGCGTTACATCCCGCTGCGCGGCGGCGCGCCCGGCATCGCCTGGCGGCTGGTGCGGGAGACGCTGGCCTGGGGGCCGGATATCGTTCACTGTTTCAAACCGAAAGCGTACAGCGGGCTGGCGGGTTGGTGGCTGTGGCAGTTCCACCGCCGCCGCCTGCCGCTGGTGATGGACAGCGACGATTGGGAGGGCTGGGGCGGCTGGAACGACAAAGCGCCGTATCCCGGCTGGCAAAAGCATTTTTTCGCCTGGCAGGAGCGGTGGGGGATGCGGCGCTGTCACACGCTCACCGTGGCCAGCCGGGCGCTGGAGACGATTGCCTGGAGCCTGGGTGTATCGCCGCAGCGGGTGGCGTATGTGCCCAATGGGCCGGGGATTGCCAGAAGAGATGGGGAGCGGCGACTTTCGGTCACGGGGAGCGGGAAGCGACATCCGACGATTTTGTTGTACAGTCGCTTGTTTGAGTTTGACTCGGGGCGTTTGGTCGAGATTTTGGCGGGGGTGCGCGCGGCCGTGCCCCATCTTAAAATCCTCTCTGTCGGCGCGGGGCTTTATGCGGCAGACGCCGACCAATTCCGGCAAGAAATGGCCGCCGCCGATTTGTTGGATGCGATGGAGGACGCGGGCTGGGTGGAGCCGGAGGCGCTGCCCGCGTTGCTGGCGCGGGCCGATGTGGGGCTGTACCTCATGGAAGATACGCTGCTCAACCGCACCAAATGCCCGGTGAAGCTGGCGGATATGCTGGCGGCGGGCGTGCCGGTGGTGGCGGAGGCGGTGGGGCAGGTGACGGAGTATGTGCGGCCGGGGGAGACGGGGTTGGTACGGCCGTCGGGGGACAACGCTGGTTTGATCGCCGATCTCATCCACTTGCTGCAAAACCCGGCCGAGCGGGAGCGGTTGAGCCGTCAGTCCCGCGCTCTGATGGCGGAATCGTTTGACTGGACGCAGTTGGCGGCGCGGGTGGCGCAAGTGTATGATCGGCTGGTGTCTTGAACCAACGGCCGAACTAATGTTCAGATGGGTGTGGCGGGAGGACGGCCGTCATCCGCCAAACAATCCTCGAATCCGATCCAGCAGCCCCGCGCTAGCCGCATCCCCATCTTTGACGATCTTAACGCTGCCATAGAAAGCGACGTGGTTCTTGATGTGCGCCGCCGCCGCCGATGGCTGGGGATAATACCAGGCTGCGGCCCGCTTCACTTTGCCGTTCACCGCCACGTCATAATAGCTGGCCGTTCCTTTCCAGGGGCAAACGGTGTGCCGGGAATTCTCCTGAAAGTATTCTTGTTTAATCGCGTCCGGCGGGAAATAATGATTGCCTTCCACAATTTCGGTTTTGTCGCTTTCGGCGATGACGACGCCGTTCCAGATAGCTTGGGTCATCTTGTGCTCCTTGTTGAGAAAATATAGCTATGATCATCCCTCTTTTTTCATTTTTGTCCGTGTGTCATCTTACGTTTGCTCAAGTTGTGTCTCAAGCCGGGTTTTTGTGTCTAACGGTTTGTGGTACGATGGTCGTACCAAATTTAGGAGGTACATCCTGTGCGTAAAACATCATCACAGCGAATGGTACAACTGGTTGATTGGAGCGCGGCCGTATGGGCTGGACTTTTGGCCGGCGCACTCTTTTTGCTGTTAAACTTGATTTTGCTCCCCCTTTTCATTGGCGGCAATGGCTGGGTCATTATCCGCCTGATGGCTTCCCCCATGCTGGGCGCTGCCATTCTGTCCCCTCCGGCCACTTTTGCGGCAAATGCGCTGGCCGCCGCTTTAGTCACCCACTTCGTTTTGTCCATTCTGTTTTCCATGTTGACGGCGTTCATCATCCATCGCGGCTGCTTGTTGACCGGTATTCTCGGCGGGGCGTTGATTGGGCTATTTTTGTATTTGATTAACTTTTACGCCTTCACCTTTTTCTTCCCCTGGTTTTTTGCCATGCGCAGTTGGGTGTTCATCCTGACGCACATCCTGTTTGGCGTCATTGCCGGCGGCGTGTACGAAGGGTTGGAAGTGGAGGAGTTTGTTCCGGCCGATTGATGGAGGTGTCATCATGCAAAGAACATACGTGAGACGGGGCGGCCGTCGCGGCGGCGGCATTCGTTTGATCATTGGGCTGGCGATGGCGGCCTTTGCCCTCTTTTCCTATTTTGGTTCCAAAACCTTTAACCCGGTGACTGGTGAGGAACAATATCTGAGTCTGACGCCAAAACAGGAAATTGCGCTGGGGTTGCAGGCCACGCCGGAGATGATCCAGCAGTTCGGCGGCCTTTACCCAGATGATCGCTTGCAGCAAGCGCTGGATGCGGTTGGTTTTACGCTGGTGCAGAACTCGGCGGCGGCCGATACGGAATGGCAGTTTGAGTTTTATCTGCTGGCCGACGCCCAAACCGTCAACGCCTTTGCCCTGCCCGGCGGCCAGGTGTTCATCACCAAAGCGCTGTTTGACCGGCTGGAAAGCAAGGGACAATTGGCCGGGGTGCTGGGGCATGAGATCGGGCATGTGGTAGCCCGTCATTCAGCGCAACAGATGGCGCAGCAGGAGTTGACGCAAGGGTTGCTGGGGGCGGTGGTGACGGCATCTTCCGATCCGAACAGTTCCGGCAGCGCCCAGCGCGCGGCCCAAATTGCGGCGATGGTGGGCAATTTGGTAAATATGAAGTTTGGTCGAGAGGATGAGTTGCAATCAGACAGATTAGGGGTGCAGTTTATGGCGGATTCCGGCTATGATCCGCGCGCGTTAATTGGCGTGATGCAGATTTTGGAGGCGGCGTCGGGCGGCGGCAGCCAGCCGGAGTTTTTGAGTACGCATCCCAATCCGGGCAACCGGGTGGCGGAGATTGAGGCGGCGATTGCTGAGATGTATCCGAATGGGATGCCGGAGGGGATGACGCCGTGAAGGATGAGGGATGAGGGATGAAAAGAGCGTCAGTTGTGGCTGGCGCTTTTTTTTGCCTGGTTGCATTAGCTTATCTGGCAGCAATACCGGGCTGCGTACAAACGGGAGATGAAATGATGACTTATAATCGAGAAACAATCATTGAAAAGAACCAGACCCTCTCTTTTGAGTTTGAACGTTATCCTTTGGAACATCCCGACGTGCTAGAACAAATCCCAAGCGGGGCCGAGATTGTATTGCTGCCTAAAGATGATCCTGAACTGTATCGCGTGAACTTGAACGCATCTCAAAAAGCATCGCGTCATGGCGAAGCGCCTCCCGTCGTTTACGTCGAAATCGAAGCATTGGCCCCGGCCCGCTCCCGGTTGGTTAATCCCTATTTGACTTCCCACCCTACGTACTCCGCCGCATAATTTCCCCAAATGTAAAGAATGGCGCTGCGCCAATTGACGATCTGAAGAAGCAGAGGGATAGAGGACAATCTCAATCTGTTCTGGCGTTTTGCAGGACAACTTTGCAAAATTGTCCTACTGTTGCGCCAACAAAGCCAATAAGCCCGCCGGATTTAACGCGGGAATCGGCTGCGTCTCAAAATCCTGCCGGTTACGGGTGATGATGTAATCAGCCTGCATCTCTAAGGCGGCGGCCATTTGCACCGCATCCTCAAAATCGCCCCAGCCCCAGGCCAATGCTTTGCGGATCACGGCATCGTTCACTGGCGCGACGGTGAATGCATCGAGCAAACTGGCCAGAGCGGTGACGGCCGTTTCCCGATTCCGCCACTTTTCAATTACATAAAACAGCGTCGTGATGCTGTGCGCCGCCAACAAACCGGTCACTTCTTCCCGAACAACAGCATCCAATATCCTGGCTGAATCAACATAAAAAGACGGCCGTTGCTGCACCACATCCAGCGCCACATTCAAGTCAATCAAAATCCGAACTTTACCGGCCATATTTCTCTTCTAAATAGGCGCGATACGTTTCCTTAACATTCAGGTCGGCCGGCAACAGCCCGGTTAGTTGGCGCACCAGGGGAGTATGTTCGGCTTCATCAGCTTCGCCCAAATGATAAAAAAAGACCTCGATCAACTGCGAAACGGACGTGTTGTGTTTGGCGGCATACGCTTTTGCTTGCTTGATCAAGCGGGTATTGACGCGCAGAGTCAGCTTTTTTTTCTCTTGGATCGTCATAATTACACCTCATCCTTGCCGTACAGACTAACACAAAATTGCACGGCATACAAGTGGGTTTAATTTTGAACGGCCGTCGTCACAAAAGTGATAACACTTTGCCAGTTAACGGTCTGATTCTGCAATTTACGGCCGTACAATCCCCTCACTTGCTCCACTTCCCCATCCGCCAACCCGCCATCCCGCAGCCGTTGGGCGTAGCTGGGTCTGGCTTGGCAACTGTCGTCATCCGGGAACCATCGCGCCAGATGGTCGGCAGTGATGCGGCGCTGTTCGCTTTGTTTTTCGACGAGCGCCTGAACATTCAGTCTGGCCGTTTGCAGCGCCGCCGCCAAATCACGCTCATCCCAATTCACCAGAGGGTCGCTTTCGTCGTGGTAGATCGCCTCCTCGGCGGCAGCCACTTTTTGGCGCAAGGCATCGTCCGTCCACTCGACCAGGTCGTACAAGCGTTGGGCGTGGCGGGGGATGGTTTGGATGAGGATGAGACGGCCGTCCTCCGCCAACCACGCGGTCAAATTGCCAATTGTTAATTGCCAATTGTTAATTGTTAATTGAATCAGGTTACGGCCGATGATGCGGTCGAATTTGAGGTCGGCTTCGCCGCGCAGGGTGAGCAGGTGGTTGAGTTCGTCTGGGTTGCCGATGAGGATGGACGGCCGTTCCATTTCTGCTAATCGTTCGGCCTGTTGGCGTAACGCCTGACCGGTTTCGGGATCGGCCGTCAGCGCCCAAACGCCCCCTTCCGGCGCCCGCCGCACCGCCTCCCACGTCAGCAGCCCCGTCCCCGC
>JAJRVV010000095.1 GCA_024277135.1 Chloroflexota bacterium
ACTGGACGAGGCAGCAGAAATACAATCTTGCCAGCCTGTCAGGTAAGCCTGACTGACCAGGAAACGGATTAACGCGATGCGGCCAGCAAGATTGGTATGTTTTTCCTCTTTCTATTCGATTGGAAAGGTGCGAAATTTAGGCTAAACTGCGTCAAGCTCTCATCGAATATTTCAACGAAACCGAACTGCGTAGCCTGACGTTCGATTTGGATGTGACGTATGACGCCTTGCGCGGGTCAGGCACGGCCGATAAGTCGCGCGAGTTGGTTGACCATTTTTTGCGGCGGCAGCGATTAGAGGTGTTGGTCACGGCCGTTCTGGAGAAACGGGAAGCCCTCACCCGTGAATCCCTCAGCAGTGAAAAGGTAGAACCAACCCCTTCTGCCGCCTCGCTTAAACTGCCCAAAGCCGACGTCTCCAACACCCTCATCGCCGGCAAATCCATCACCGCTCTCATTCAGTTGATGCGCTCACCCGAAGTGCGCGCGGCCGCCGTCGCCTTCCAGACCACCTTCGAAGCCGCCTCCGCCCAGATTGACTTGATGAACGGCTACAAGCTGCTGCATGATTTGTTCCAGGAGTTAGAAAACCGGTATTTCCTCATCATCAACGACCAGCGTCGGCTGCCAGCCGACGAAACCGCCTGGGACGGCATCGAACTGAACGAGCCGGAACTCCGCATCAAAATCAGCGACCTCATCGAAGCCGCCAATCAAGCCGACACCGAAACGGCCGAATCCCGGTGGCGGCAGCAATTGGAAAAAGTCAAGGAAGACATTCGCGGCGGCGTCGAATCATTCGATTTGAAACAACTTCAATCCGGCACCCGCCTGCTTTATCGCATCCTCAATCGCCAACCCTCCCGCATCAACGCCCAGCTCGTCGCTACTGCCAGCGCCCTGCGCCTCGACGACCTGGAAGAGGCGATGACAACCATCAGCCAAGGCTTGGCTGAATCAGACCTGGAGTTAGAAGCGACCAGTCAGATTCAAGAGGGGGTTAATGCGCTTTCCGGGCTGGACGACCGTGTCACCGCTCTGGTGAGCACAATGGCTGGCAGGCCATTGACGACGAACTCCGCCGCGTCGAAGGCAGTTTACCCCACGACATCGAAGACATGGTGGATGCCTGGCTGGATTTGGAACCGATGACACGCGAACAGATCGAAGATCACACAGGTGATTGGGTAAGCGTCATCATCAAGGCCATTGATGCTCTGGACACGGCGCTTGACGAGGGCGCCAAAGTGACCGTTCGCCGCCATTTCCGCCACTTCCGCAGCCAGGTCGGCCGCCGCTTCCGTCGGGTTGATCTGGAACTGCTGACCCTCTCACAAGAACTGCAAAAGATTGGGGAGTCCCTGGATTTATTACTGAGGAATTTCCGATGAGTGATGCTGAAAATTCAACCGTCCCCGAAGAAATCATCCCATTTTTATCCTTCGCCTCATTCCGTGATACCCATCGGGAACTGCTGCAACGCCGCCGCCAGGATGGAGAATCGCCGGAGTTGTGTTGTAAGAAGTGTAAACTCCCAAATAATCCAGCGTTTCCCGAAGCAGGTCAGAGTAACGGTCTGCTCCCAGACTCAATTCAGCATCTAATGGCGTGTGTCCACCCGCCCCCGACGCATGGAAATAAGGCCGCCATACAGGGATTTTGCCAAAGATGGAATAGTAAACTCGTTTTTGTTCACTGTTATAAGGGATTTTTTGACCCTTGATAATGATGGTATCACGGGAACACGTTTGGGAACGCATTTGAAAAAAGAGAAGCAACAATTGAGCCCCTAAACTCAATAATAATTGGAAAAGGTTCCTTTCAATTTGGTCAACTGTAGCTGTTTGAGCTTCTTCGCTGGTTACAAATTTCAACATTGATTCAAATTCTGCCCGTATGCCTTCTTGCATTTTGGGTAGGTTGTAGTCCATAATTAGTCTCCTTCGGTCTAGTGTTTGTCAACAACTACACTATACCGAAGGAACCTATTTTAAGTAAATGAAACACACCCTTATTACATTGACCAGTACGAAGTGAGCGTGCAACAATTTGCCACTTTCCTCAACGAGGTAGGCGGCTATTTAGGCAATTGTGATGGCGTGGACTGCGCTGAAACGGGTTTTGAAACCCAATTCACTTATTTGCTCAGCAATTTGGGCACCTATGAAGCCAAAGTAGGCGCAGAAAATTTCCCGGCGAACTGGGTAAGCTGGTACGGGGCCTCGGCCTACTGCACCTGGGCCGGCGGCCGTCTCCCCACCGAAGCGGAGTGGGAATATGCGGCGCGGGGAATTGACGGCCGTCTCTACCCCTGGGGCAATGCCGAACCAGACAGCTCATTGGCCGTCTATGCCCTGTCCCGCTCAGAGGATGGATTCCAGCGCGGTATGCAGCCGGTAGATGCCCACCCAGGTGGGGCCAGTCCCTTTGGCCCCGTCAACATGGCGGGCAGCATGTGGGAATGGGTGCAGGATACATACGATCCCGCATATTATCAAACGGACCCAGGCGCTGTTCCCAATCTGGCTGATACGGGAGACAAAGTGATGCGTGGCGGCGGTTGGGATAGCGAACTGACTGATATACGCGCTACCGCCCGCTTCTATCTGCCGCCCGCTATTGACCGGAACGGATTAGGTTTGTTGATTTATTGGAATGTTGGCCTCCGTTGTGCCGCTGACATCAACTGATTTTCCCGGAAGCGTCAGCTTCCCGGAAAACGGGGATTAGCCACTGCCTGTGTCCGGTTCCTTCCAGCCATACCGCTCGCTTACCGCCTTGCGCGAGGCGCACCGCCACCTCCTCAGCCGCCGCCGGGAAGGAGAAACGGCCGCCTTCCTCACCGATGTCGAACAGTTTATCCGCCAGGGACGGGTCACCGGGGCGTTGCTGGACAGCGACGAAGACCGGTGGCAGGCGCAAAACCTGCTCGACTACTGGGCCAACGAACTCTTTCACGCCCTCCGCGAACCCCCAGAAGCCGCCCTGGCCGATTTTGACCCGGCGCAGGCTCCTGAATTAGACGATTCCCAATGCCCGTACCTGGGGCTGGTCGCTTATGGCACGGCCCATCACAAGCTCTTTTTTGGACAAGACCGACTGGTGCAAAAAATGATAGAACGGTTGGGCGACGGCCGTCTACTCACCCTCACCGGCCCCCCTGGCAGCGGCAAAACCTCGGCCGTGCTGGCCGGGCTGCTGCCAAAACTCCAGGCCGGGGCGCTGCCCCACAGCCAGCATTGGCGCTACCTGCCTGCCATCCAACCGGGAACCGACCCCCTGTTTGCCCTGGCCCGGCTGCTGCTGCCAACCCACGCCAATCCCGATGAGTGGATCCCCCAAACCATAGCCCACTGCCAGAAAGACCCCAACCATTTAACCCAATTGATGGCAAAGGGTGAGGGCAAGACGGCCGTACTCATCATCAACCAATTCGAGGAAATCTACACCCTCTGCCAGGACGCCGCCATCCGGCAGGCCGCCATCGCCAACCTGCTGCGCCTCATCCAGGCCGACGACGGCCCCATCCTCATCCTCACCCTGCGCAGCAACACCGAAAACGCCCTGGCCCTGACCCCCGCCCTCCAGAGCCACATTGACCAATCCCAGGTACGCATCACCGTCATGAACGCCGCCGACATGCGCCAGACCATCGAAAAACCGGCGGAACTAGTCGGCCTCAATTTCGAAGATGGGCTGGTGGACGAACTCATCCGTGAAATCTTGGGCGAACCGGCGGCCCTGCCCCTGCTCCAATTCAACCTGCTCAAGCTGTGGGAAAAACGGCAGCGCAACCTCATCACCTGGGCCGCTTACGAGGAAATCGGCGGCGGCCGCGAAGCCATCGCCCACACCGCCAACGCCCTCTACGCCGAAATGAGCCAGCCCGAACAAGCCGCCGTTCGCCGTATTCTACTGGCGCTCATCCGCCCCCAATCCGGCTTTCAATTCCAGCCGATGCGCACCCTGCGCCGCTCACTCTACCAGTTGGCGGCGGATCGCGTTCTCATTGATCGGGCGCTGGATCAGTTGATTCTGGCCCATCTGCTGCGGCAGGTTAAAGGCATCACCCCCGACGAAGACCAGGTAGAAATCACCCACGAAGCCATGATTGACAATTGGCCCCGGCTGATTGGCTGGCTGGAAGAGGCGTATGTGGCCCGCCGCCGCCGCGGCCGGCTGACGACGATGGCGGAGCAGTGGCAGGCGTTGCAGCAAGACCCCAACACATTGCTGCGCGGCGTCCTGCTGGACGAAGCCGCCCAATTCCCCGATTTGAGTCCGTTGGAAACTGCCTTCATCGCCGCCAGCCAGGCAGCGGCGGCGGCGGAACGAGAAAAACGGGTGACGGCCGAACGGCACAAACGGCGCACCGCCCAACGATTTGCCGGGGTTCTCATGATTTTCCTGGCGGCGGCGGTGGCATTGGCCGGTTTGGCGGTGAACAACGGCCGTACCGCCGAAACCTTACGTATTACAGCCGAAGCCAGCGCATTGACGGCCAGTCTGGCCCAATCAACAGCCGTCGCCGACGCCGATTTACGCGCCACCGCCGAAGCCGAAGCCAACCAGCAGCGGGATCGAGCGCATCAAAACGCCGCCGCCGCTGAATTTGCCGCCGAAGCCGCCCTGATGGCCCAGGCCACCGCCGAAGCCAGCGCCGCCGAAGCGGAAATCCAATCCCGGCTGGCCGCCTCGCGCGAATTAGCCGCCGCCGCCATTGACCAACTGACCAACGACCCCCAACTCGGTTTGCTGCTAGCGATTGAAGCGGTCAATCTCACCTACGCTGCCGATGGCACAACCCCCGCCGAAGCGGAAGATGCGCTCTACCGCACCTTGCAAGCCTCCCAATTGCAACGCACCCTGTCCGGCCACACCGATTGGCTGGCGGCCGTGGCCATCAGTCCCGACGGCCGTTTGGCCGCCACCGCCGGTCGGGACAGCGCCATTCAATTGTGGGATATGAAAACGGGGGAGTTGATTCAAACGTTAACCGAACACAACGGGGCCGTCAACGATTTAGATTTTAATCCGACCAGTGACCGGTTAGCTTCAGCCGGAGATGATGGGCTGAAAGTGTGGGACATTGCCACCGGCGAGGCCGTATTCACCCGGTTGAGCAGCACAGCCGTGCGCGGCGTTGCTTTTCATCCAGACGGCCAACAAATTGTCGCCGCCTACGCCGATTCCACTGTGCGTTTGTGGAACGCCGCCACCGGCCTATCCGTTTTGCGCCTCTTCGGCCACCTGGCCGCCCTCAACGATGTCGCTTTTCGACCGGACGGCCGTCAATTTGCCACTACCAGCGATGATGGCAGTGTCATTATTTGGGACACAGCCACCGGCCAGCCGATCCGGTCGCTGCCGGCGACACTGGGCCGGGACAGCGGGCCGGTCGCTGTTAAACGGCTCAACTACAGTCCGGACGGCGGCCGCCTGGTGACGGCCGCTGTCGATGGCATAGCCCGCATTTGGAATGCAGACACGGGGGATCGGCTGTTGACGCTGTCAGGACACACCAGCCTCCTTTTCGACGCCGCTTTCAGCCCGGACGGCCGTCTTCTGGTCACAGCCAGCGGGGACGGCACGGCTAAAGTTTGGCAGGCGGATTCGGGACGGCCGCTTTACACATTGGGCAACCACAACGGCGGGATGACGGCCGCAGTCTTTAGCCCGGACAGTCAGTTTTTGCTGACGGCCAGCCAGGACAGCAACGCCCGCCTCTGGCAAACAGAGCCGGGTCTGGATGTGCTGACGCTGTCCGGCCAGTCCGGCCCGGTGTACGCCGCCGATTTTAGCCCCGGCGGTACGCTCATCGCCTCGGCCGGACAGGATAGCATCCGCATTTGGGACTCGGCGGCCGGGCTGCTCCAGCAAACGCTGACGCTGACCAACACCGGTGTCACGGCCGTGATTTTCAACACAGATGGCATGGAATTATTCACCTTGAGCCAGGATGGCGCCGTCCGTGTCTGGCAAATGGGATCTGGCGCGGCCCCATTGACGATAACCGCTCCTGATTCCCAGTTCACGACGTTGGCCCTCAACCCGGCGGGCGACCGGCTGGCAACCGGCAGCGAGGCGGGCGTGGTTCATTTATGGCGGCCGTTGACCGGGGAGATGGTGGACAGTTGGACATACGGCCGTACCATCACCGCATTGGCTTTCAATCAATCCGGCAACTCGGTGGCAATTGGCGATGTTGAAGGCAGTGTCACCCTATTGGATGTGGAGACAGGGGAGATGCTCGCCGCCGTTCCCGGCCAGTCAGAACCCATTATCACATTGGCATTCCATCCCACCCTGCCCCTTTTGGCGCGAAACGGCCGTGACGGGACGATAGAATTGTGGCGGCTGCCGGAGGGAACTTTGCAACGCACCTTTTCCGGGCATGGCGGCGTCGTCTTGAGCGCCAGGTTCAGCCTGGACGGAAACCGGCTGGCCACGGCCAGCGCGGACAGAAGCGTGAAGGTGTGGGACCTTGCCGCCGGGCAGGTGGTGCGCACACTGCCCAGCCACGGCGCGGCCGTCAATCAGGTGGTGTTCAGCCCGGATGGATCGCGCCTGGCATCGGCCAGCAGCGACGGCACGGTGCAAATTTATGAATTAGAGAGCCTGACAGATTTGCTGGCGCGGGGATTGGCGCGGGCCGCCTCTGGCTTAACGCCGGAACAATGCCGCCAATACCTGCGGGAACGGCCGTGCGTCACCCTGCGTGTGGCGGAAGATACAGAATAAGACTTGACGGCCGTTTTCGCCAACAGGCATAATTGTATAAGCAGAAGGATGAATCACCTTGTCACCCCATCACCTTGTCATTCTCTAAGGAGCGGCTGATGCCCGAAAAACGAATTGAAACTGACGAAGCGCCCCATATTCACATCCCATCTTGTCAGGGCGCATTGACCATCACCGGCTGGCCGGGCACGGCCGTCATCGCCAAGGGGGAGGCGTATACCGATGAAGCGCCCCAAATGGATCGGCTGACCTTTACCAGCGATGACGACCTGACGCTGAACGTGCCCGCCCAGAGCCGTATCACAGTGGACACGGCCGTCGGCCCCCTGGTCATCAAACATGTGAACGGCGATTTACAAATTGAGTCGGCCGCCAACCGCGTCACCCTGAACGATGTCGGCGCAGTGCAACTCAAGTCAGCCGGGGCAGACGCGGCCGGCAGCAACCTCAACGGCCCCTTCATCCTCAGCAGCGGCCAGGGCAAAATCAGCCTGCGCAACAGCGGCGACGTGGATATCGCCCAGGCTGGCGGCGATGTCACCCTCCAGTTTGCCAACGGCGTGGTGACGCTGGGCGAGATTGCCGGGGATGTGGCGCTGCATACCATCAACGGGGATGTGCTGCTACGGCAAGGCAGGGGCAGCGCCCGTCTGGAAAATCTGGGCGGTCAAACGCAGGTGTTGGCGGTGGCCGATGAAATCCAGTTGATTGGCGGGCTGGTCAATGGCGAACACCTCATCAATGGCGGCGCGGATATTTTTGTGGCCTGGCCGCCCGATGCCCCGGTGACGCTGATGGCCACGGCCGTACGCATTGACAACCATCTGTCCGCCTTGATGAACCCCCGCGAAGCCACCCAGGACGGGTTGACTACGCTGACCGGCCACATCGAAAATGGCAAGGCATATTTGACCTTGAAAACGCCTAAACGCATTGGCTTGATCTCGTTTTCTGGGGAGCAAACGCCGGTGTTGAACAGCGCCGTCTTTGATCATGCGCCGCCGCCGCTGCCGCTGGAAGAGCTGGTGCGCACGGCCGTTCACGACAATCTGCCTGATGCCAACGCCCAAGAAATCGAGCGGGTAGCGGATGCCGTCTATCAGCGATTGTTGTCCCAAGCGCCGCAAACCGACCCATCGGCGTCCCAATCGCCGCTGCAAACGGCCAAGAAACGGCTGGTGCGGCTGGCTAAACAAACTGGCGAACTGCCGCCGCTGCCGCCCAAACCGGCCGCGCCCACCCAACCAAAAGAACTGGTGGTACGGCCGTCGCAGGAACAGGTACTCCATCTACTCAAAGACGGCCGCATCACCGTTGAGCAGGCCAACATCCTGCTCAACACCCTAAAAGACGAAGGATGAAGGCGGCAGATGAAGTGAGAGTGAAAATATGCGGTATCACCAATTTGGAAGATGCCCAGGCCGCCGCCGCAGCCGGCGCCGATTACCTGGGCTTTATCTTTTACCCGCCCAGTCCCCGCGCCATCACCCCAGATAAAGCGCGCGCCATCATCGCCCATTTGCGCCAAAGCATGGCCGCGCCGCCGCTGATGGTGGGCGTTTTTGTCAACGAAACGGCCGAAACCATCGCCCATCTTCTCCACAAATGCGCCCTTGATCTGGCGCAGTTGAGCGGGGATGAAGCCCCGTGGCTGGTAGGAGATGAACGGTCGCCGTTAGTCGGCCGCGCCTACAAAGCGATCCGCCCCGCCACCGCCGCCGAAGCGGAAGCCGAAGCTGAGTGGTATGCGGTGAAGGCAGAAAATTCACGATTCACAATTCATTTGCCTTCCCTTCTGGTAGACACCTACCACCCCACCCTGCGCGGCGGAACCGGTTTGCCCATCGAGTGGGGCATCATCGTCAACCTGTTCCGCGCCACGCCGGGCATCATGCTGGCCGGTGGGTTAACCCCGGAGAATGTAGCGGCGGCGACGCGGCAGTTACGGCCGTTCGCCGTGGATGTGGCCAGCGGCGTGGAAGCCGCTCCCGGCAAAAAGGATCAGGCCAAAGTCCGCGCCTTCATCACCAACGCCAAAGAATTGTCTTGTTCAACCGAGGATGATGTTGGTTAATACCATTTCGATGATTTGGGCCAACGGCCGTGCCGCCGCCTCAGCTTTCATCTCCGGTGACAAGGTCACGCCTGCTTTTACTATGAGCGCCATCATCTTGTCGCGGATGACAGGCGTCGTCATCGGTTGCATGACGATGTAAGCCAGCAATTCCGGCAGCCAGATTTTGCCCTCTGTTCTCTGGTTTTGCATCTGCGCGATTTCACTCAATGTGCGTAAAACAAACCCAACCTGCTCTAACTCATATTCGGCCGCAATCGCCTCTCTAAAGTAGCGAGCGGCCGTCTCATAGTTGCCCCTGTCTCTTTCCAGGATGCCCAGATTGGTCAGCACACTTCCCAAAATGGCGCGATAGCCATACTGCTCGATCAGGTTCAGGCTGCGCTGAAAGTAACCTCTGGCTCGTTCAGCTTGACCTGATTGATAAGTGACATGCCCTAAATGATTTAATTGATCAGCGGTTTGACTCCTTAAACCCAACGCCTGCGAATTATCAAGCATTTCCTGAATGTAATTCTGAGCCGTCAACAAGTCGCCTTCTGTTTCAGCTATGTGGGCTAATCCTTCAAAAGCAACAGAAGCGATTGATCTATGATCGATCCGGCGCGCTATCGCCAATCCCTTCTCCAAATATGGGCGAGATTCACTCTGTTTTTTATCCAATCGCAGCCCCGTGTTCCCCAAACTGACCAGGACGCCCGCCTGACCCCACTCGATGCCTAATGTTTCAAATAATGTCAAGCTGCGCTGAAATAGCTGCCACGCCTGCTGGTTGTCGCCCTGGCTTTTCAGATTGTTGCCCAGATTGCCCAGGCATCGAGCCTGATAATAGGCGTCTCCAAGCGTTTCAAATATCGTTAAACTTCGCCTTAACAGCTTTTCTGCTTCAGAAAGCTGGCCGCTGAAACCTATATTGCTCATGGAAAAACCACGCCACATTAAGTTCAGCGCCCATTCATGTTGCAACTTTGTCTGGCGCAAAATCGGCGCGCTTTCCTGAAACAGGCTTAAACATTCTGCGGGCATTCCCAGATAAAAATAAAACGCGCCCAGCGCCAATTGTAAGCGGGCCAATAAAGCGTTTTGGTTTGACTGTTGGCTAACGGCCGTGACTGCCAGCAAAAACAACGCTTGCCCTTCTTTGTAAAACTGTCTCAGGCTGCAAAATTCATACAGAGCCGTTATTGATTGATCAATAAGCGCCCATCTTCGCTGAGCAACGGCCCATTGCCAGGCGCAGCGAACATTATCCCAATCGGACTCAATGGCGTCCGCCGTCTTTTCCAGCCCGGCCCGTTTCAGGTTCATTTCCTGCCCGGCCAGCCATTCCAGGGTGTGACGGCCGTGAGCGGCTTCCGTTTCCATCCATGCCTTTGGCAATTCTGCCAACTTCTCAGCCGCAAATTGACGCAGCAGTTCGTGCATCTGGTAGCGGCCATCCCCGGCTGCGTGCAGCAATGATTTATCCACCAGGGCGGATAAGATGAGCAAGCTGGCGCCGGCCACCGCCTGAGCCGCCTGACGGCCAAAACTGCCCTGAAAAACGGATAGCCTTTTGAAGACCGCCTGCTCCGCTTCAGACAACATGCGCCAGGAATAGGCGAATGTAGCCCGCAAACTGCGCTGGCGTTCTGGCCCGCGCCGGTAGGACGCCGCCAATAACGTGTGATCCCGATCCATTTCCGCGGCGATCTGGGCGCAGGGCAGCAGCCTTGTCCAGGCGGCCGCCAGTTCGATGCCCAAAGGCAGCCCTTCGACCATCTGGCAAATGTGGTGAATGGCCTGCCTATCAGCCTCGTCGGCCGTGAAATCCGGCCGGGCCTGCACGGCCGTTTGCTGAAAAAGTTGTCCGGCGGGTGATTGCAAGATGGCGTCTGCTTCGGCGTGGGACATACCGGTTAAGGGGTTCCAGAGTACACGCCGGTGAAAGGGAAATCTGCTTGCGGGTGACATTCAAAACGTCAGGCAGGGCGCGCTGCAAATTATAGAGCGCGCTGCGCAGGCTGACGCGCGCCTTTTGCTGGGGCACATCCGGCCAGAGCAGGCCGATGAGTTTAGGTCAGGAGGCGGGTCGTCTGGTGACGGCCAGATAAAAGAGGATGGCTTGCACTTTGAGAGAGGCGAAGTTGGGGACGGCCGTTTCCCCGGCCGCCGTCACCTGCGCCACCTTCGCCCCCGCCAACAACCTGAGTTTCAACACCGTCTTCTGCATCCCTTGATTTTAGCTGTTTTTGGTTGGAGATGATACTTCTTCACGTTGAAATCACGCTTGCCTGGTACGGTGTAGGGCAAAGAGGAGAGCATGATATCGAGTTCACAGGTATTAATTTTGCGCTGTTGGCTGGAACCCCAGGAGGAAAAAGAGGCCGTCGCCTGGCGATTTCGTCTGGAAAATCCGGCGACGGGCGAACAGCGCAGTTTTGTAGATGTGGCCGGACTGGTCGCTTTTTTTCAGGAGCAGTATGGCGGACGCCCGCCCGGCGCCAGCCAGGACAAGTCAGCCGAAGAGACAAATTCAAGTGTATAGCGAGCGTAATGCCCTCTTGTGCTGATGTATTATCTACAGCTTGCCAGGGATTTTTGTTAAAGTCAAAGGGTTTCCGCAAAAAGACTCCCTTTGATATTCATATAATACGAGGAGAGATACTATGTTTATCCCCAAACGAAGCAAGAGGTTTTTTCTGTGGTTTTCGCTGCTTATTCTGTCGTCAACGGCCGTTGCCTGTAGCGTGGGGCAGCGGGCGGCGGAAAAAGCGATTGAGAGTTTAGATGAAGATGGCGTCGTCGCCACAGCCCAGGCCGGGGCGGAGCCAATTGAAGCGGGGGCAACGGCCGCCGCTGATGCCGCCTACAACTTTTCCTACGACGTCGCCTTGCAGGATGATGGCGGCATTGGCGGCGACGCGCTGAGTGATCCCCAGGTCGTTTCCGGGACGCCAATTGAAGGCGCCGGCGTCTACAGCGGCATTCTAGGCGATCAAGACCAGGGGGACGCCTTCCAATTCACCGCCCCCGCCTACAGCGCCGTTCTCATCACCGTGCGCAACAGCCCGGAGAGTGAAACCAGCCTGTACGCACAACCTTCGGTTGATGGCGAACCATTCCTGCGCAGCTCGATCAGCCTGGACATGCGCCAGACGATTGGCCCCAGCAACAGTTACACGTTTGCCGACAGTAACACCAAAGAGAGCCGGTATGTCATCTACATCGGCGAGCCAGGGAATGTCGTGCGCGGCCAGTATGAATTGGAGATTGTGGTCGCCAACCAGGATGATGCCGGCAGCGGCGGCGACGCCGGCGATACGATTGCCGAGGCCACTCCGGTGATGCCGGGCAACAGCTACAACGCTCTCCTGGCCACGGCGGATGAAGATTGTTTCCGCTTTCCCAGCACGGCGGGCAGCCAGGTGACGGTGGAAGTGAGCGATACGCCTGATGCGTATTTCGGCAACGTGCTCTCATTCCGCCTGCTCAACGCCAATAACGAAATCCAGTCGCAGGCAGGCCTGGACATCGGCCAGTCGCAGACGCTGACGGCCGACGGCACAGGGGATGAGATGTTTTTATGCGCCAAAAGCGGCGGCCGCAGCGCGGTATACGCTTTTACCATAGGCGCGGGGGATTGACCAGGTAGGGGCGGACAGGCGGGTAATACCTTTGCCATGCAGAACGGCCTCATCTCCCGCCTGTCTCGCCCGCAAACGCCACCGATGACACGCCTGTGGCCGGGATCGGCGGCGTCACTTTCTGGCAGGGCAGCGGCGACGCCGGCGGCCTTATCAGCGCCGATGGTACTCCCTACGCTTCGCCCGATCTGATCATCAGCGGCAAACCCTACCAGGCAGGCTTCCCGGTAGGGATGAACATCCCCATGCGCAATGGCAATGCGTACCCGGTAGACGTCACCGTCGTGTATGGGGTCAGCGGCCTGAGCGTGGGCGCCAGCTTCACGCCCGTCTATACCGCCAGCCAAACCTTGCAGCCCGGCCAATCGTGGGATGCGGCCGGCGTCTGGCTGCCGGCCACAACCGGCCACGTCTGTATCCTGGCCAGCATCATTGTAAATGACGGCCAATCATTGCAGTCGGCGCAGGCCGTCACCACCACTTCTTTGCAGCAAAATACCAACCAGGACCCCTGCAACCCCGATGCGCTTGACCCCGGCCAGGCTATCCCCAAGACGCCAGGCGGTGTGGTCAAGGTAGCCACCACCTTTTACAAACTCTACAACCTGGCCAAGAAGGCGAACGAGTGCCTCGACAGCAGCCTGCAATTTGCCCGCTTTAGCGTTAGCGACGTCCGTGACTACCAGGTGGTGGTGACGCCGCCGACGTATTCACCGCCGCTGATCACGGCCGACAGCGAGATCGCCCAGGCCCAGGCAGACGCCCTGAATATCCTGGCCGAAACCGCAACCGAACTGCTTTCCTTAAACCTGGCGATGGGAGCCACGTCACAGCGCATGAATTGGGCGTCCCAGGCGGCTTCCATCTCCGGCGGCTCAAACCGGGTGGTTGGGGCAACAAACAATTCGCTTTTCTATCTCGATCTGCAATACCAGGCGTACCGGGGCTTTGCCAACCAGTACGCGGACAAGCTGGACGAGTTTGCCGATGAGATTGAGGCGCTGCTGGCCGTCACGCCGGGCGCGGACACGGCCTATTATCTGCCGGAAGATTTCCAAACAACGCGAGATGAATTGGCGGCCAGCGGCTTTGACGCGGAAACGGAGAGTTTCTACCAGCAAACCGGCCTCTCGACCGAACTCGTCTCCCAACTGGAAACCGATCTGGTGGCTGACTATGATCGCAGCCCATTCGAGGTCATTTCCTGGAGTTGGGCTTTAGGCAATATTCAGACAGATGCGCGGGCGATTGCCGGCCGGTTGCGGGGCATGTACCCACCGCCGGCGCGCTCAACCGGCGGCGCGTCTACGCTGTTTGTACGGCCGTTATCCTTCACCTTCAACGTCGGCCATCCCTTCAACAACAGCCGCGACGTGGACCTGGTGGTACGGCCGCTCCATCTGCCGCTGGACTGGACGTATGAATTGAGCAGCCCGGCCTTCTCGCTGGCCGCCGGTGAAATAGCCACGGCAACCTTGACGCTTTATCCCGGCCGCGAGATGCTGGAAGGGGACCTGGTTCAGGTGGCGGTGGAAGGGTATGTAGACGGCGGGCTGGTGGGCGGCATCATCATGGAACAGAACACGCCCAGCCTGACGCCGCGGGCTGGCGGCGAGGTGTACTTGCCGATGGTGGTACGGCCGTAATCTCTTTCGTCAACCTGGCGGTAACGGCGTAAAATTCCGGGATGACGCCTTTCAAAACAAAATCAAGCCGCATCGTCTGGTCATGTCCCTGGTACAGCATTCGCCAGGATGAAATTGAACTGCCCAATGGCGAAACGGCCGTCTACAACACAGTGGTCAAGGAAGCGGCCGTTTGGATCATCCCCGTCACCCCGGCCGGAGAAATCATCCTCATCCATCAATACCGGCACACGGTTGATGATTGGTGCTGGGAGATTCCGGCGGGGAGCAAAAAGCCGGAACAAACCCTGGAAGCGGCCGCGTTGGCCGAACTGCGCGAGGAGACGGGCGGCGTTCCCGACCAGATGACCTACGTGGGCCAATTCTACCTGGCGAACGGCATCTGCAACGAAATCGGCCACATCTTCCTGGCGACAGGCGTCGAACTTGGCCCCACTGCGCACGAAGCCACCGAAGTGATGGCCGTCCACACTTTGCCCATGGCTGAGGTGTTCCGCATGGCCCGCGCCGGCGAAATCACGGATGGACCGTCGGCGCTGGCCTTGTTCCTTTGTGAGAATGAGATACACACGGCCGTTTCCTGATATAATCGCCCTCAAACCAATCAAAATGGAAAAAACGAGATGACAACAACCACCTCCCTCCCCGACCATCGGGGCAAGTTCGGCCCGTATGGCGGCCAATTCGTGCCGGAAACGCTGATGCCGGCGCTGGAAGAACTGATCCGGGCGTATGACGACGCCCGTAACGACCCGGCCTTCATGCGGGAATTTGAACATTTGCTGAAGACGTATGTGGGACGGCCGTCTCCCCTCACCCACGCCAAACGCCTCTCGCAAAAACTTGGCGGCGCCCAAATCTACCTCAAGCGGGAAGACCTCAACCATTCCGGGGCGCACAAAATCAACAACGCCCTGGGGCAGGCATTGCTGGCGCAGCGCATGGGCAAAATCCGCATCATCGCTGAAACCGGCGCCGGACAGCACGGCGTGGGCACGGCCACCGCATGCGCCCTGCTGGGGCTGGCATGCGTCGTCTATATGGGCGAAGTGGACATGGCCCGGCAGCAGCCCAATGTCTTCCGCATGAAGCTGTTGGGGGCGGAAGTGCGGCCGGTGTCCAGCGGAAGCAAAACCCTGAAAGACGCCATCAACGAGGCCATCCGCGACTGGGTGACGAACGTGGAAACGACCCATTACCTGCTTGGCTCCGTGCTGGGGCCGCACCCCTACCCGATGATGGTGCGCGATTTTCAGAGCATGATTGGGGTGGAAGCGCGGGAACAGGTGTTGGACATGTGCGGCCGTTTGCCCGACACGCTCATCGCCTGCGTCGGCGGCGGCAGCAACGCCATCGGCCTCTTCCACGCCTTTCGCCACGATGAGGAGGTGGCCTTGATCGGCGTCGAGGCCGGGGGGAAGGGCATCGCCAGCGGCAAACACGCGGCCCGCTTTGCCGACTTGAGCATCTCCCGGTTGGGCGTCCTGCACGGAACCAAAAGCTACGTCATGCAAACGCCGGACGGCCAAATTATGGAAACGCACAGCATCAGCGCCGGGCTGGATTATCCCAGCGTCGGCCCGGAACACGCCCTGCTGCGCGACCAGGAGCGGGCTTTTTATACCTATGCCACCGATGATGAGGCGCTGGACGCCTTCCAGGAGCTTTCGCAAACGGAAGGCATCATCCCAGCGCTGGAATCGGCGCACGCTGTCGCCGAAGCCATCAAACGCGCCCCAAAGATGCGACCCGACCAGATTCTTCTGGTGAATTTGAGCGGGCGGGGAGATAAGGATTTGGATACAGTGATGCAAACAATCAACAGCTAACAACTAACAGTCAACAGCTAACAACCAACAAACCAACTATCTGGAGACCAACCGATGAACCTCTGGCACGATTTAGAAACAGGGCCGAATGCGCCCGAATTGATTTACATGATTGTAGAAATCCCCAGCAACACGCGCAACAAGTATGAGTTTGACCACGAACACGGCTTTTTGCGACTGAACCGGGTGTTGTCGTCGGCGCTGCATTATCCGGCCGATTACGGTCTCATCCCGCAAACGTTGTATGACGACGGCGACCCGCTGGATGTGCTGGTGCTGATCAAGGAGCCGACTTTTCCCGGCTGTGTGCTGACGGTGCGCCCCATCGGCATTTTTCGCATGTTGGACCAGGGCGACCCGGACGACAAAATATTGGCGGTGGTAGCCAGTGACCCGATGTATCATGGCTACCGCGACCTGGGGGATGTGCCGCCGCACCAATTGCGGGAAATCGAGCACTTTTTCCGGCGGTACAAGGATTTAGAGGCAAAGCGGGTGGAGTCGCTGGGCTGGGAACCCCGGTCGGCAGCGCTGGATTACATTCGCCACGCGCAGAAGTTGTACCGGGAACATTACGGTCAAGCAGAATCGTCCGGGTGACGACCAGGCGGCGTAACGCAGTTGGGATATAGCGCATGGGGGATTCAGTTCTTTGGCGCAACTCGTTTGGCGCGGAGCTGGAGCAGGGACAAAAATTCGGCTAATTCCACCAACCCCTCAGCCTCGCGCCGTTCCATTTCGCTCAATGTCTCTCCCTGATTTTGCTGGTCAAGCAATTTTTGCAGTCGAGATTGAACGGCTTTCGGTAAAGCAAATCTGGCTGACTCTGTTGGAATTTCGGGCATGATTCAATCATAATCTTTGTCCCAAATCTCTATTGTTCTGAAGAAAGATTTTACGAAATCTACTTACGCCGCAAGCGAGCCAGCCGATGTTCTAATTCAGAGCGTAGCAGCGTGCCACGGCCGCCCCTCCACGTCCCCACCAGTTTCAACGCCCCCTCCGTCCACCGGATCGCCTGCACCAAATCCGGCTTATGCCATTCATAAAACTTGGCTAACTCCACGCGCGCCGTCACATCGTCAAAGGTGGTGGCGGCGATTTGCCGCCAAAAGGGGACCGCTTCGGCGGGACGGCCGTCCCGCTTCAACAGCCACCCCAACTCAACCAACGCCCGGTGATACCAATCCAGCGGCAAATCCCCCTGCGCCGCCCGGCGGAGATTTTGTTCCGCCTGCTCTTTTAAGCTCAGCGCTGCCTGCCACTTGCCCAGGCTGAACTGATCCAGCGGATGCGCCGTTTCTGACCGGGTGAGCAGACGAACCAGCCGCGCCGCCAGCGTCACCATGGAGAGCAAATCAATCTCGTTGTGGTAAAAGACGCGGGCTATCTGACGGCCGTCGCCCGCGCGCAGGTAATCGTGATAGAGGCCGGGGATGAGGAAGCCAGGCACATCGGCGTGGCTGCGGCGCAAGCCGAGCAGCGACTGCTCCAAACTACCCAGAGCGCAGGAGCCAAGCCGCGCCCGCCACAGCCGCCGCGCCGGATGCAGCAGGTCGAGGTGAGGCAAATCCAACACCCGCCCCGGCATCCGGTTCATCAGGTAACGGCCGTCCAGCAGCGGCAGGTCGAAAGAACGGCCGTTAAAGGTGACGATGCCCACCTTGCCCGCCAGCAGTTCATCCAACAAAACCAGCATGGCCGGTTCATCGCCATGATCGCGCAAAAAGTATTGGCGGGTGATGAACACATCCCCCTCAAAAAAACCGACGCCGACCATGAAGGCGATGGTTCCGGCCCCGGCCAACCCGGTTGTTTCTGTGTCCAGAAAGAGAAAGTCGCGGAAGTTGAGGTTGTGAAAGCGGTCATCGTTGAGATAAACGGCCGTCGCCCCCGGCGGCAGCGCCAGTAAATCGGCTAGTTTGTCATCTCCGTGCTGTTGGGTGATAGGATACACCTTATCCAAAACGAAACATGCGCCAACGGCCGTCTCCACCCGTTCCAGCCCTGGCAGCAGGGTTTCTAATGATTTTTGATTTTGGATTTTGGCTTTTGGATTGTTTTGCGCCAACCGCGCGCCGCTCTCCGTCTTGACCAACGACGCCGGTTTCAACTGGCGAGTTCCTTTCACCACGCCCAGGTGACGCAGTTTGCGCCGGGTTTCTTCATCCATGTTGAAATTTTACTCGTAGACCGGCCAGTTTCCAATCGTCAGGCAACAAAAAACCACGGAGGCACAGAAATAGCCAGAACTCCATGCCTCTGTGCCGCCGCGGCAGCTTTTCCGTAAACTGATTGAACCGCCGATTATCCCTTTACTCAGTCAGGGCGGGAACCACCAGCACCGGCCGCCGGGTTTGCTCCATGACGGCGCGGGAGACGCTGCCCAGCGCCCGCAGTTTGCCCAACCCGCGCAGCCCCTCAAAACCCATCACGATAAAATCGGCGTCTAACTGGTTTGCCAGTTGCAGGATTTCTGCGGCCGGTTCGCCGACTTTGCCGCGGGTATCGTATTCGATCCCATTTTGATGCAGGGGCACGGCCGTTTCCACTGCAAAATCTCGCGCCTGTTCTTCCGCCTGGGTAATGGTGAACGGGTTCTGCACCCGATCTCGCAACTGTTCTACCTCGATATGCCGGTACTTCTCCTCCGGCATCACATGCAAAACAGTGACATGCGCCCCCAATTTTTGGGCAATTTCGCCGGCCAGAGAGATGACCTTTTCCGCCTGCGGGTCTTCGTCTACCGTGACCAGAATTTGCTTCATGGCCTTCACCTTCTCTATAACGGCATCTGGCTGGCGCCGCCATCAAACATGATAGCCGACCCATGAATGAATGACGCTGCCGGGGAAGCCAGCCAGGCTACCGTCCGGCCGAATTCCTCCACCGTCCCCATCCGCCCTAATGGGATGCCGCCGGTGACTTTGGCCGCTTCTTCCTCGATGGTAGCGCCGCTGGCCTCGGCGCGGGCAGTTAGCAGTTGTTTGACGCGGTCGGTATAGGTCCAAACCGGGTTGACGGAGTTGATCCGAATCCCTTTTGGCCCCAGCTCGTTAGCCATCGTTTTTAACATGCCGATGACGGCCATGCGGATGGAGTTGGAGAGCAGCAGGTTGGCCACCGGCTGTTTGACCGAGATGGATTCGATGGCGACGATGCTGCCGCCGCCTTGCTCGACCATGTGGGGTACAACGGCATAACAGAGGCGGACGGCGCTCATCAGGGTGAGCTGCACGGCCGTTTCCCACGTTTCCGGCTTTAATGAAAGGAACTGGCCCGGCGGCGGCCCGCCGGCGTTGATCACCAAAATATCAATCTGACCGAACTTATTCCGCGTCTCTTGAACCACCTGGTCAATATCTGACTGGCGGGTGACATCGGCGCGAACGGCCAACACATCTACGCCGGTTTGCTGCCGAATCTCAACGGCCGTCGCGTCCAGCGCGTCACTACGGGCACAGATAGCCAGGTTGGCCCCTTCCTGCGCCAGCGCCAGCGCCGACGCTTTGCCCAATCCTTTGGATGCGGCCGTGACTAATGCCGTTTTGCCTTTGAGTTGTAAGTCCATAATTCCTCCTGGGGAAGTGATTAACGTGAGGCTGAAATGAGGCTTGCAACCTGCCTACACAAACTCCATTTTCAACTCGGTAGAAATAGCCACACAATCCCGAATGGTTCGGGCAACGGGGCAGTAATCAGCGTGGATGTCGTGGGCGCGAACGGCCGTTTCCCGCAACGCCTCATCTAACTGCAAATAGTAGCGGACGTGAATCCGTTTGACCACCAGCACCTTACCCTCTTTTTCAATTTCACCGATCGCCTCAGAAATGAGACGGCCGTCTCCTGCCGGAATTTGACGCGCTTCCAGCGCGCCGCCAAAAGTGCCCGTCAGTCAACCCGCCGCCGCCGCCGCCAGATAATCCAGCGTCGTTGCGTGCGGCTCATGCACATTCGGATCGACCTTGTAATGCTCGGCCACCTCCGAATGCACCCCCAAAAAAATAGGCTCCGTTTCCACAGGCAAATAAGCCCGCCGCAGCGGCCCCTTCACCCGCTCAATCCGCACCTTCGATGTATACACCACGTCATCAGCCATAACACACTCCTTAAAATGAACAATGAAAAATTAACAATTGACAATTGACAATTCACCATTCACCATTCACAATCACCCTTTCACCGCTCCCATCGTAAATCCGGCCACCAGCCGATCTAAAAACAAGTTATAGACAAAGCCAACCGGAATCGCTACGATCACCGCCGCCGCCAACAGCGACTGCCAGAAAAAGACATCGCCGCGAACCAGCTCCACCGGCACGCCCACGCTAATCGTCCGCTGCGCCGAAGATGAGATGAAACTCAACGCATAAATAAACTCATGCAGTGTCAAGGTAAACGTAAACACAGTGACGGCAATGACGCCGGACAGCGACAGCGGCAGCACCACCCGCACAAAAGCCATCAATCGGCTATACCCATCCACCATCGCCGCTTCCTCCAAATCGCGGGGGATAGACTTAAAAAAACCCATCAATAGCCAGACGCTAAAGGGGATGGAAATAGAAGGATAGACCAGCACCAGCGACCACAAACTGTCCCGCAATCCCAACGCGGCCACCACCCGGAAAAGCGGGATGAACAGCAACGATGGCGGAACCAGGTAAACGAGAAAGATGCCGATACCCGCCGGTTCCCCCCACCGCCCGGACAATCGCGCCAGACTGTACGCCGCTGGCACGGCAATGATGAGCGTGATAATCACCACCAGCACGCCGACAAAAAGCGAGTTGCGTAGAAAGACGACGTAGTTCGTCTTCAAAAAAAGCAGCTTCAAATTGTCCATCGTCGGCGGGAAGTTATAGAAAAACGGATTATTCTGCGGCCGGTACAAATCTTTGTCCTGCTTAAACGTATTGATCAGCATGATCAAGAATGGAGCCGACGAGAAAAAGGCGAATCCGGCAACCAGAACATAAAGCAGAAACCGTTTCAAACGATAAGTCGCATCACGCATCAGGCAATCTCCGTTCGGCGCGCATTCCTGAGAACCAGGAAGGCGACGACCAGCAGCAAGGGGAAAAGGAACAAGGCGATGGCCGCGCCCTGGGCTAAGGCGCCGCCCTCAATCCCGGTGAAGTACGCCCACGTTGCCAGGACTTGTGTGTAATAAACCGGCCCCCCACGAGTCAAGACGAAAACGACGACCATATCGCCAAAGGTAAAAATCAGGCCAAACAGGAGGGCGATGCTCATGATGGGCAATATCAAAGGCAGCCTGACCTGGAAGTGAATGCGCCAAAAACTGGCCCCGTCCACTTCGGCCTGGTCAATCAAATCCTGGGGGATAGAGGTCAGCCCGGCCATGAGGATAACGGCCGATAAGGGCAGCATCCGCCACACGTGAATCAAGATCACAGAAGCCATGGCCAATCCTTCCCGCCCCAGGAAATTCATGTGCCGGCCCGGCCCAAGCAAAGTGTCCGGCCCCAGTAGGCCCACCAACTGCAATACCCAATCAATCGGACTGAATTTTGAGTCGAAAATCCATAACCAGCCGATGGTTCCCAGGGAAATGGGCGTGGCCCAGGGCAGCATAATCAACATGCGGGCTATCCATTTTCCCTTGAAATCCTGGGCCAACACCAGCGCCAGGATATTGGCCAGCACAATGACGATGGTCTGGGCGGTTAATGTGAATATGAAGGTATTACTCAACGCCCGCCAGAATTGAGGCATGGCCTCTCTATTCATCACACGGCGAAAGTTTTCCAACCCGACAAAGGTAAGGCTGGTATCGCCTATCGTCACGTCGGCCATGCTAAAGGCGATGGCGATGGCGAAGGGGACAGCCACCAGGGCTGCGATATAAATGACGGCCGGGGCCATAAAGAGGGCGCCCAGCAATCTATCTCTGTCTGCCAGACGACGCCTTCCGGGCCTTCTGCCGGCAACACTGCTTACGGTTGGGCTTTGCATGAGCCTGAAATCTCCTAAAATGGCCTCGGTTCGATTCGAACGCCCGTTTCCTTATCAAAGAACCTCAAGTCTGATTCCTGAACAATAAAATCGTGGGTTTCCCCGGCTGCAACAGGAATCGTCAGCAAGGAGGGAATTTTAGCGATTGTTAACCCACCTTCCGGTGTGCCTTCCACCTTGCCGTAGACCAGCCTGTCCGCGCCCAGGTGTTCAACCCAATCCACATGGAAGGCGAAGGTTCTTAGATTGGCGCCCCTGGCATCGGCCGTCGGCGTGAAATTTTCCGGCCGGAACCCGACCAGACAATCTTCCATTTCCAGCAGATTCATGGGCGGTGAGCCGAGAAAAGTAGCCACGAAGGTATCGGCCGAATCATCATACACATCTTGCGGCGTGCCAATCTGGCGCACTTTGCCCGCATTCATCACCACGATCCGGTCGCCCATGGCCATCGCTTCAATCTGGTCATGTGTGACGAAGATAGTGGTAATATCCAGCTGCCGCTGGAACTGCTGTAATTCGCCGCGCGCAGCCGCCCGCAGTTTGGCGTCCAGGTTGGAAAGCGGCTCGTCCAACAGCAACACCCTCGGCTCCTTGACCAGCGCCCGACACAGCGCCACACGCTGTCGTTCGCCGCCGGACAACTGGCGCGGCTTGCGCTGCAGAAGATGATCAATGTTCAGAAGCGCGGCCGTTTGCTCCACTTTCTCTTTTATCGCCATTTTGGGTTGTTTCTTCGCTTTAAGCGGGAAAGCGATATTGTTGAAGACGGTCATGTGAGGATAGAGCGCATAACTCTGGAACACCATCGCAATTTGCCGGTCGCGGGGCGGCAGTTGGGTGACGGTGTCTTCACCGATGATGATATCGCCGGCCGTTGGCGTTTCCAACCCGGCGATCATGCGCATCAGGGTGGTTTTGCCGCAACCGGACGGCCCCAAGATGACCAGAAGTTCCCCTTTTTCAATAGACAGATCAACGCCATTGACAGCTTTTACGTCGCCAAAATGCTTTGTGATATTTCTGGTTTGTACAACAGCCATAATTTTGTGAAGATGGAGACTGGGGGCTGAACGGTTATCAGTCCCCAGTCTCCAATCTAAGCTCCTAGTCTCTAATCATTACTCGCCGCCGACGTAGCCACGATCCCGCCAATCTTCAAAGAGAGGAATGATTTGGGCTTCGGCTTCGGCGACCGCTTCTTCGGCTGTTTTCTCGCCTTTAGCGACTTGCGCCATCATGTTGGAAATGATGCGTTGGGCGTAAACCTGGACAATGGCCGGGTTAGAAGGGCCGGGATACCCCAGATGGGTGACCCAGTTCTCCGCAGTCCCCAACACCTTCAGCTTGTCGTTTGGCCGGGAACCAAACGGGTCTACATCCAGCCAACCTCCTTCTTCATACAGTTCAGGAACAGTACTCTTGAAAGCGGGGAAGTTGTACAACTCGCTGTTGAACACTGCCTGGCTGTAGTTGGCGGTGTGATGCAGGATGAACGCTTTAGCCGCTTCCAACTCGGCGCCCTGGACATAATTGGGGATGACATAGATTTGCCAGACATGGGCCGAGGCGTGTTGGTCGCCACGGGGACCTGCTAGCGCTTGTGTAAAGAAGATTTCATCTGCTGCCTCCGGGTCAATCTTTTGCAGACTGCGGTAAGCAGAGATGGAATTGAGGATGTAGGAAAGCTCTCCGGCGATGAGGCCCTGGTTGTTGGAAGCAGCGCCCCAGGCAAAAACTTCTTCCGTCATGGTGTCTTCATAAAGGCTGGCCATGAACTCAACCGCCTCAATTACTTCGGGGGAGTTGATGACGACGTTCTCATTTTCATCTTGGACAGAGCCGCCAAAGGACCAGATGATCGCTCGCGCTGCCATTTCGGAGTCGATTTCGGGTGATAAGCCAATGCCCATAGGCACGCCCAATTCGTCCCGAATGAAATTTCCGCCTTCCCGCAGTTCCTCCCAGGTGGAAGGGCCATCCGGGAAGCCAGCTTCGGTCCATAATGTTTTGTTATAGTCGCCGGGATCGGGGATCCAACCGTGACAGAACCCGTAATAACGGCCGGTGGCGGGCAGGAACGAGTTGGCTTTGCAGGTAGCTATCTGCTCGCCAAACAGCGCTTGCGCCTCCATGTTGAGGTCGGTTAGATCGGTGAGGCCTTCGACAAAGAGGGAGCCGCCGATGACAAGTTCGACGATGGTGGGACCTTCGCCGGCGTCAATGGCGGCGGTTAAGGTGGGGAATAGTTCGGTGAAGCTGATATGGTCAACGGTCATCTTGACGCCAACTGATTCGCCCCAAGCAGGCGCAAATTCGTCAATCCAAGTGTCGTATTGGGGCACAAAATGGCTCCATTGTAAGAGGGATATCTCAGTACCTTCGGGGAATTGTTGCTCGGCGCCTACTTCGATAATTCGGGTGACTTCGACCTGTTCTCCTTCGACTTCGATGGTCTCGGTGACAACACGGGTCACTTCGACTTGTTCGGTGATGGTATTGGTTTCAGTGACGACGCGGGTGACTTCAACTTCAACTTCTTGGGGTTGGCAGCCCACGACAAATAATACGGCCGTAAGCAAAATACCTGCCAGGAATAATGGTTTACGTTTCATCTCTCTCCTCCAAAATCAGTATGATCTTCACGGTAAATCAGGTCATGGGAATTTAAACTAAGGGGGTCTGGAAATTTGCCGGGGCGGCCTGGTAGTCATCCGGGGCGGAGAACGGGCAGGACGCAGTTCACGTTGACGCAGCCACAGGCTTGGCTGCGCTAACGGCCGTCTCCCTAAAAGTTTCGCTTTGTGAGGTGTTCTCCCAACCATGTTGGATATCCCCAAAAGCAGATTTCGATTACGATGCGGTATTGGATGATGATTAGAAGAAAAGAATAAAATCAATGCATCAAAATGATGGTGCATGAATTGGCGATTTTAGTTTTTGGAAGAGAGGAAGCGGCTCATCACAAGCCACAGTTTTCATAGTTTAGCAAGGAAGGTGAAGGGGCGTCAAGCATTTGGGGAACCAGTTTTCAAAAGCGGGCATCCATAGCCAGTGACGTGGGACGGGTATCATCACCAAAAAGGCCACCCCCTACCGCCTTTGGTTGGGCAAAACATCAAGAATTCCGAGAGCGTCATCCTGTTTTCCAGGGCATTTGCCAGCGAAAAAAAATTTGGTCTGCAAAATTAAGGGCATCGGCCGCCCGCTCCCGGTGCTGGGGCACACTGTTTTCCGGTTCGCCGTCCGGCGCAAAATAAGCCAGTTCACGACTTTCCGGGCCAGTGGTCAATGCGCCGCCAATGGCGACGGCCGTAAACACAAAAATGATATGCGCCCTTTCCCGATAAAGATAGACGCCCGTCAGGTCATTCAGTTCAACTTGCAGGCCGGTTTCTTCTTGAGTTTCGCGCGCGGCCGTGGCCCAGGGCGGTTCCATCGCCTCGCTGCCGCCGCCAGGCAAATTCCACAAATCCCGGTCGGTGCGTTTGGCCCACAACACCTGCCCGGCCTCGTTTTGGATGATCGTAAACGCGCCCACGCTCCAGGCTGGCGGCGGCGCAAAGGCGGGACGGCCGTCCCGCCGCCGCTGCCAATCTTTTCGCCGGTAAGTGACATTTCGCAAAAACCAACGTCCCCAGCGCATCCGCCAACTGATGGGATATTCGCCCCAGTACGGCCGTATGGCCGCATGCGCCAATCCCCGCTCCACCCGGTCCCGGTGCGGGCCAAACATGGGGCCGGGAAAAGGGGCCGTTTTATAGAATCCCACCATCAACGACTCGTCCGAGGTGCGCAAATCCCCGCCCTTTTGCAAACAGCGAAACACGAATGTCAGATAGCCTGGTTCCAGCGCCAGGAAATGTAGCCCCACCAATCGCACCGGCATCACTTTCAGCCCGGTTTCCTCCAGCACTTCCCGCGCCACCCCTTCCGGCGGCAGTTCCCCCGCTTCCAAACTGCCGCCCGGCGGCGCCAAATTGCCAGTATCATCCCGCTGGATGAGCAAAATCTGTCCTGATTCGTTGACGATGACGCCGTTTGTGCCGATAAACATGCGGGTTACTCGCCGCGCACCATGTTAACGGCGATCTGGTTATGTTTTTCCAGGATGGGGGGCAAATCAAGGGTGGTGAGCCGGCCGTCCCGCACCACCACCTTGCCATTGATCACCGACAAATCCACAGCGGGCGGCTGGCACAACAACACCGCCGCCACCGCATCGTGGATGGCCCCGGCAAACGCCGCCTGGTTGAGATTGATAGCGATAAAGTCAGCGCTCATGCCGGGGGCCAGATAGCCAATATCATCCCGGCCCAAAACGGCCGCCCCGCCCCGCGTGCCCAATTCCAACGCCTGCCGCGCCGACATCGCATCCGGCCGGCCGGCAAAGCCGCCGCGCCCGCCCGGCGGCTGGCTGAGATACCGATCCGGCGCTACCCGTTGCAACAACATCGCCATGCGCGCTTCGGCGAGCAAATGGCTGCCATCATTGGAGGCGGAGCCATCTACGCCCAATCCCACCGGCACGCCCGCCCGCCGCCAGGCCAGCGCCGGGGCAATACCGCTGGCCAAGCGCATGTTGCTGCTGGGGCAATGGGCCACGCCGGTCTGGGTCTGGCCGAACAGGTTAATCTCAGCTTGACTCATGTGAACGCAATGGGCGTGCCACACATCATCGCCCGTCCAGCCCAACGTTTCCGCGTATTCCACCGGCCGTTTGCCAAAGGTTTCCAGGCAAAATGCCTCTTCTTCGACGGTTTCCGCCAGATGGGTATGGAGACGAACGCCATAGGCGCGGGCCATGTGGGCCGATTCGCGCATCAGATCGGCGGTGACGGAAAAGGGGGAGCAGGGGGCCAGCACGATGCGCATCATGGCATGACGGCCGTTGTCGTGATACTGCTCAATCAACCGTTGGCTGTCCTTGAGGATGAACGCCTCATCCTCCGTCACCCGATCCGGGGGCAGTCCGCCCTGACTTTCGCCCAACGACATCGAACCGCGAGCGGCGTGGAAACGCATCCCGATTTCGCAGGCGGCTTGAATCTGGCTGTCCAAGGTGCAATCGTTGGGGAAGATGTAGAGATGGTCGCTGCTGGTGGTGCAGCCGGACAACAGCAACTCTGCCAGCCCGGTGAGGGTGCTGATGTATATCGCTTCATCCGTCAAGTTTGCCCAGATGGGGTACAGCGTCTTCAACCAGGTGAACAGGTCGGCTTCCTGGGCCAGGACGCGGGTCAGGGTTTGGTAGAGGTGGTGATGGGTGTTGACCAATCCCGGCAGCAACACACGCCCGGCCAGATCGATCACGGCGTCGGCCGTTTCTGGCAGGTCGCGGCTGGGGCCAACCTGTTCGATGACATTGTCGCGCACGAATAAGCCGCCATTTTCTATCTCGCGCCGTTGATCGTCCATGGTGACCAGAACGGCCGTGTTCTTCACAAGTAACGTACTCATGCAAACTCCTAAATAATTGTGGATTGTGAATAATGAATTGTAAATTGTGAAGTAACGTTATCGCAGATCGCCAACTGATTTTACCCCTGTTCCCTGCCGTCGGCATATGTTTTGGCAACATTGTGCCCGGTGGTATAATAACCGCTTGCCGGGGATGTGGCGGAACTGGCAGACGCGCATGACTTAGAATCATGTGCCGCAAGGCGTGTGGGTTCGAGTCCCTCCATCCCCATCATTAACAATCCTGCGAGCGTTGCCTGAGCAACGCTTTTTTTGAGCAAATCCCACTGCAATACAGACATCCGATTTCTCGCTGTTGAGTATGACAGCATTATGCCCGATAGCAATCGGATGTCTTATCTTAGAGAGAGGTATTCTGTGTCCCTAACAATCCATTCCGAAATTGACGAACAGCGTCAGATGAAACTGACCGTCCATGTCGCCGAAGACCGCGTCGAAAAAGCGATGCGGCAAGCCGCCCGCAAATTAGCCGGCGAAATCAAGATGCCCGGTTTTCGCCGAGGCAAAGCGCCCTACCAGGTGATGGTGCGCCGCCTGGGGCGGGAGACGCTCCGCGCCGAAGCCGTTGAGGAGCTGATACAGCCGGTATTCACCGAAGTTCTGGAAGAGATTGATCCCGACATCTACGCTCAGGCCAATCTGGACGACATGGAGATGGAACCACTGGTCATCAAATTCACAGTTCCCCTCACCCCGGAAATTAAACTGGGAGAGTATCGAGCCTTGCGCAAAGAGATTGAACCGGTCAATATCACCGACGAGGCGGTGGAGGAACAGTTAGAATATATCCAGGCGCAACACCAGGTTTTGGAAGCGGTGGATCGTCCCATTGAAGCGGGTGATGTAATCGCCATCAGCGGCAAAGGGGTGATTCTGCCCAAAGAGGATGAAGAAGAAAAAGAACTGGCTGAGGATAACGAGGATGAGTCAGAGGAAACGGCCGTCTCCGCCACCGAAGAAGTACTCTTTGACGAAGAACGACTGGAACTGCTCATGGACAGCCAAAAACTGTTCGCCGGCACTGATTTCGTCGATCAGTTAATCGGCTTGAGTGTCGGCGATGAAAAAAGCTTCGCGCTCACCTTCCCTGACGATTTTGAAGATGAAGATATGCGCGGGCGGCAGGCCCAATTCGACCTCTCCATCCTCGACGTGAAAAGCCGCGAACTGCCCGAACTGGATGACGAATTAGCCAAGCAGCACGGCAATTTCGAGACTTTGGACGATCTGCGAGAAAACACCCGCGAAAATCTGATCGACCAGGCGGAATCAGAAGCCAAGAGCCAACTTATCGAAGGGATGGTGGATGACCTGATGACCGATGCCGTATTTGCCTATCCACCAGCGGCCGTGGCGTTGGAAATTGATGATCTGGTGGAAAGTTTCAAAAACCAGGTCGCCCGCTCCGATTGGGAATGGGAGGATTTCGTTAAAATTCAGGGGAATACCGAAGAATCCATTCGTGAAGATTTCCGGGAAACCGCAATTGAACGGTTGGAACGACGGTTGGTTCTACAACAATTCATCATTGATGAGAAGATCGCGGTTGACGCTGATGATATTGAAGCCACCATTGAAGAACGGGTCAGCAAGTATGATGACGCGGCGTTGAAAGAGAGCATCGGCAATTATTTCCGGTCTGGCTATGGCTTTGAGATGATGAGCAGTGAAATTTTGATGGACAAGGTGTATGAACGAATTACGGCCGTCTACAGTGACGCGGCCCCCGATCTGGCCGAATTGGAAGCCCTGGCTGCCGCCAGCGATGAAGAAGAATAACCCGCCCGTTTGCCGCTGGATAATGTAAATCTAATGCTTGGTCATTATTGTTCCATTTTGCGACATTGACCAAAGTCACCGCGCACTTTACAAATGCGCGGCGCCTAAGTTCAAGGAGAACGTGATGTTTCAAATCCCAACTTCTTTGGTTCCGATGGTGATTGAAAGGGACGGCCGTGGCGAACGCGCCTACGACATTTACTCCCTCCTCCTCAAAAACCGCATTATCATGCTCGGAACCCCGATCAACGACCAGATTGCCAACCTCATCGTGGCCCAGCTCCTCTACCTGGCCCGCGAAGATGCCAGCAAACCGGTTCGTATGTACATCAACTCCCCTGGCGGTCAAGTGTATGCCGGGATGGCCATTTATGACACCATGCAGCAGGTGGAATGTCCAGTGTCCACCGTCGCCGTTGGCTTCACCGCCAGCTTTGGCACAGTTTTGCTGACGGCCGGCACAAAAGGTATGCGCTATGCCCTGCCCAATGCCACCATCCACATGCACCAACCGTTGGGCGGCGCTCAGGGACAGGCGTCGGACATCGCCATTCAAGCCCAGGAAATTTTACGCCTGCGCTCTACGCTCAATGACATCCTCAGCTACCACACCGGCCAAACGACCGAAACCATCGCCGAGGATACAGACCGGGATATTTACATGACGGCCGTCCAAGCAATGGAATACGGCTTGGTTGATGAGGTATTGGAAAATCCAATTGATGCCGACGTCAAAAGTTAAATTCAGCAAAAACATTGAAGGGTGTTTCTCGTTTGGAGAACACCCTTTTTTTGTGCCTGTCTCCGGAAAGGGCGACTCATTAGCCGTGCTAATTTGCCGTTAAGGTTAGGAAATTTTATAATCATAGAGATCGATAATGAAAGTTATTCGGCTCCATACGTAATTTATGTCATAACCATTGGGAGCCGATTCGTCTTAATCACTTAAACTTGGATAATACTGCTATGAAATCTTCATTCCGAACAATTGTCCGCTTGGTCACGGCCCTCTTTTTGGTCGCTTTTGTCATTCGCATGGCCGCCTCGTTGCAAACGGCCGTGTCCCCAGCCCAAAACATTCAGGCCCTAAACCCCTCAGCCACCTCCATCTTCTTCAGCAGCGGCTCCTTCACCGTCAATGAAAACGCCGGCAGCGCCACCATCAACGTCCAGATCAGCGCTTCGCCAACGACCACCACCACCGTCGAATACCTGACCCTGCCCGGCACCGCCGTCGAAGGCAGCGATTACACCGCCGCCTCCGGCACACTCACCTTCCCCCCCAACCAACAAAACGCCCAGAGCTTCACCGTCGCCATCCTCAACGACAACAACTTCGAGTCCAACGAAACCGTCAACCTGGTACTGCGTAACCCGGCCCCAGTCAGCAGCGCCAACCTGGGCACATCCGTCGCCGTCCTCACCATTAACGATGACGACCCGGCCCCCGCCGGCACCCCCTTTGTTTTTGTAGACGCATACGAACCCAACGACGTCATCGGCCAATCCTTCACCACCGCCGCCGACGCCAACAAACTATGCAGCATCTCCCTCTGGCCGCGCGGAGACATTGATTACTTCCGCTTCAACGGCAAAGCGGGTTCCGCCTACGATATAAAAACTTCCGCTCTCACGGCCGGACTGGACACCTTCATGACCGTTTATGATCCCCAGGGCAACATCGTCGGGCAAAACGACGACGCCGGCGTTGGCGACCGCCGCTCCGAAATCAGCATCACGGTCAACGTAGACGGGTTCTACTACGCCCGCATCATCAACAACGACCCCTCCGATCCCATCAACAAAACCTACTGCTTCGAGGTTGATGAAGTCACCCCGCCCACGCCCACGCCCACCCAAACCCCCATGCCCGGCTCAGACGCCTGCGAATTCAACAGCACCCTGGAAACTGCCTGTCTGATTGGCGTGGGTCAAACCCTCAGCCTCAGTTTTGTGCCCGTTTACGGCAGCTCCCAAGACACCGACTACTTCCGATTATGGATGAAACCCGGCATTCAGTACACCTGCGAAACATTTAACTTGTCCGCTGTAGCCGATACCAACATGATCTTTCTGGATAACAACGGCAATGATTTCATCCCCAATTTGGGTAACGACGACAAGGAACCGGGCGATTTAGGCAGCAAATTATCCTATTTCTCTACCTACACCGGCTGGCTGCACATTCTCATCGGCCCAGTCAACCCACCGCCGTATGAGGAATCTTACTTGCATACCTACGACTTGCGCTGCACCTCCACGGCCGCCACGCCCACACCAACCCCCACCGCTACCCGCGTGTATGCGCCGCCGCCATCCGGCGGCACAACTGTCCCCACCCCGACCCCATTCACCTTCCCCACACCGCTGCCGACGGCCACGCCCATTGATTTGAGCCAATTTACGACGCAGCAGCCGCAGCAGCCGCCCGTCGTGCAATTTTCGCCTCTGGCAACGGCAACGCCAGCCATAGTTGCCCAAACCGAGTCCACCATTGATCTGACGGTGTACTACGATATAAACGAAGACTTTGTGCCGAACGACAACGAAGGCATCCAGGATGTGGCAGTAGCTTTATTCGACAGCGCCACCGGGCAGTTGATCCAATTCGGTACCACCAACGATATGGGCGCTATCCGGTTTGAGTCCATCTCAACTTCCGCGCCGGTGCAAATTGTGGTGCCTTACCTGAATTACAGCCAGGTTGTCGTCAGTGGCAATACCAACACTCTGCTGCGCGTGGCTCCCCAGCCATTACCAGCAGCAATTCCATAAATTCAACAAATTCAGGGAGTGACAGGCCATGAAACGTGAATTGCACTCAATCAGACATCACGCATCACGTTTCAGATAACAATGGCGGCCCCTCCCTGTTCTCTGTGATAAGTTCCCATATTTCAACAAGGTTATCGTCCATGTCATCTGAAACTCCTGAAACTCCTGAAGTGACTGAAGTGACTGAAGAACAAGAAGCAATATCTTTTTGGCAGAAGGTTCCACGCAATCGTTGGATTTTCCTGGCCGGCGCCGGGTTCATCCTGGTATGTGTTTTTGGCGCGCTGTTAGCTTTTTCTACGCTGCGAGGCAAAAATGAGGATAGTGAAACAGGGAATGAAAATGTGACCGAAAGCAGAGGTAATACGCCGACGCCATTTGTGCCCACGGCCGTTCCCCCCACCCGATCAGCAGAAAATGAGTCGCTCGTCGTCGGCATCAGCGATTCGTCCACCATCACCGTTGCCCTGGACGCGCCCATGAGCCTACGCCTGGCTGACCAGGAGTACGGCGTGATTCCGCAAACAGTAGGCGGCGATGGTTCCTGGCAGCCGGAAACATCAGGGACGAACACGGCTGTATGGGTATACGGCACCGTCATCAACTACGTCGTCGCCATCCCCTTCTCCGATGCCAATCAAGCTCTGCTATCTGGGCTGGCCCCCGGCGAAGAAATGACGCTGTTCACCCGCAATGGCAACAATTTCACCTTCACCTTTGAGAGCCGGACGATGGTTCCAGCCAGCAGCCGCGATGTCTATGCGCAACAACGCCCCGGCCTCACCCTCATTTTGTGGGGCGGCGAAGGCGATGACCGGATGGTTGTCACCGGCCAGTACAAAGTGCCGGATGTGAGCAGCGCGGGCAGTGACAACACGTTGGTAGAACTGGGGCAAACGGCGCAACTGGATGATTTACAAATCACGGTGTCCAGCGCTTCCCATCTTCTGGTCCGCCAGGAAGCGCCGCCCGGATTTGCCTTTTATCTGGTGGATTTTGAAGTGCAGAATGTGGGATTGACGGCCGTTGACGCTAACTCCCTGCGTCTCCTTCTGATAGATGAACTGGGCAACCAGTACGCCGTCAATCCAGCCGCCGGACAATTGGGTAACTTCCCCAGTCTGAACGGCTTCATCAACGCCGGGCAATCCATCCAGGCATCGGCCGGTTATCAGATTCCGGCCGGGCTGGACAGCAAAACCTTGATCTGGGCAGCGTCACGCGGGGATCGCAGCGGCCAACTGCAAGTGCGGATTCCGTTTAACGAAGGCGGCTCTCAAGGGGCCAGCGTCACCCTCACCCGGGCCGAAGTCTCCTCCGATTTCACCAGTCTCATCCTGGGCGGACAGGTGGCCAGTCTGGGCAATCAACCGGTCAACATAACGGAAGCGGACGTTATGCTGCAAACGCCGGATGGCAGCGTCTTTCTGTTACTGTCTACCAACCCGCCTTTCCCCTGGGTGGTCGCTCCCGGCGAGACGGTGCCGTTTTCGGTGACATTCCAACGGCCGTCCGCCACCGACACCGCCACCTTCACCGTCCTCAACCAACCCTTTGCCTTAAGCAACTTCCAGTAGCCACTGTTCAGTGTTCAGGCAACTGTCCACTGAATACTGCTTACTGAACATTATCGGTCAGAAAATCCATCGAAGAAGCTTCACGCTTGCCGCGGCTGGTGTGGTAGAGCAGCATCCCCGCCAAAATCGAAATCAAACCCAGACCAATGCCGCCGAGTTGTAGCGGCCCCACAAACGGCCGTTCAAACGCCGGTTCTACATGTGTGCCAATCCCAATCAAATCTGATAGACCCGCCACATAAACAAACACCAAACCAGTCGCCGCCAACCGTACGCCCACATCCGCCTGCAGCGAGCGCGGCACATCGGGGCCACGCGCATTTCGCAGCAGTACAAAGGTAGCCAGCGTCAGGCTGGTGATGCCCAACAGCAGTTGCAACATCTGCACCATGCCAAAGCCCGGCGTCAAATCCAGGCCTATCAACTCCGCCCCCAACGACATCACGCCCAGCGCCACGCCTGCCAAATAGAGTACAAACACCAAACTAATGCGTAATTGCCTTACTTTTTCTCTGCTCATGGATTACTTCCTTTTTCGGCAGTTAAACCTGAGACCTGCGAGGTTTCTAATCAGACGTAAGCTTTAACCAGAGGATATGTAAAAACCTCGCAGGTCTCCCCAATAACAAAAAACGCCGCGATAACGCGCGGCGTTTTCGTCATTCCTGTGGTCGGGGCAGCGGGATTTGAACCCACGACCTCTTCAACCCCATTGAAGCGCGCTACCAAACTGCGCCATGCCCCGACAGGTGGCAGAATTATAGTGAACTCCCCCCAATATGGCAAATTGCAAACACAGTTTTTCTACCTTCTGCCTTCTACCCTCCGCCTGACTAATTGGTACTTTCTTCCCATGTTTGACACGTTCAATTAACGCGGGATTGGTGGTGCTAACTTGGGATTTCCACTACACTTCTCGAACGAGATTTAACTTATGCAATTTGATTCTCTAGTCACCATCACCTTCATCATCATCGCCGTCGTTTATGTGCAAATTATAGCGCTGGCCCTATTTCGTAAAGAGATGCGGCTGCGGGTGGAACGCTGGCTGATGCTCTACCTGGCGGTCATGGTTCTGTGGCAGTTGATCCGGGTGATGCAGCAACAGCAATGGTTTGACACGGCCGTCACCGATCTCCTGGCCCGTCTCGTCTGGTTTGGCCTGCCATTGATGGCTCTGCTTTTTTACTTCCTAAGCCACATATTCTTGCGGCGGCCGATGGCGCCGAAGCGATGGCTGGTTGTGAGCTGGTTGTGGTTGTTCGCTTCATTGGCCGTTGATTTTTTGCCCATCGAGATGCCCATCGAGATGCCCATCTCTTTGCCGCCAGCCTGGGCGGTGACGCTGGATGAGTTGGTGAATGGATTATGGCTGGCGACCTGGGGCGCAGTAGTCGTGGGCACGGCCGTCCTCATCTTTCGCGCCTATCAAGGAGCTAAACGACGGCCGCTGCATCGCAATCGGATTCGCTATTGGGCGCTGGCCCTGCTCGTCGCCATCGCCCGCGACCTGTTCGTTTTCGCCGGCCACGACGCTTTGAGCAGCGTTTTTCACCTGCTGGTGACGCTGCTCATCGCTTACGCCATGCTCACCCACCGGCTGTTGGACGTGCGCCAGGTGATGCGCCGGGTGATCAGCTATCTACTCGTCATTTTCTTCATCGCGTTTGTTTTTTTGGCGGGATTGCAACCGGTACGGCCGTATCTGGAAAATTTACCTGGCTACAATCCATCTCTCAACGGCGCAGCGCTGGCGCTGATTCTCCTCTTGTTGTTTGAACCCAGCCACAAGCTGGCGCAGCGGCTGGTAGAAAAGCTGACTGCCGGACAAGAGTACAACCCGGAACACACCCTGCGCCAGTACAGCAGCAGCATCAGCAACATCGTGGATTTGGCCGACCTGGAAGCGATGGTGGTACGGCTCATCAGCGAAGCGATGGACATCACCTACGGCACGCTTTACCTGGTGGACGAAGCGCCGGGCCGGGGAGATTTGCCTGTTTACGAATTGAGCAGCGTGCAAGGCGCCGGCGATGCCAGGTTTGTGCTGGGCGCGTTTGCGGTGGGCAGTCCGGTGGCGGCCGCTTTGGGTGATGAGAAACGGCCGTTAACCCAGTACGACATTGACCTACTGCCCGAATTCAACAGCGTGTCCGCCGATGAGCATGAATGGCTGATCAGTTTGGGCATGGAAGTGTACGTTCCCATCAACGCCAAAGGGAAGTGGATCGGCCTGTTAGGGCTGGGGCCGAAAAACTCTGGCGACCAGTATTACGAGCATGACCTGGAGTTGCTGGGCACATTGGCCGACCAGACCGCCATCGCCCTAGAAAACGCTCGGCTGGTGTCTGACCTGGTGCAGCTGAACCGGGAGCTAAAACAGGCCACGGCCAAATATGAGCAAGCCAACCGGCTGTTGCAGGAGTCGGACAAGTTGAAATCGGCGTTCATCGGCGTGGTGACGCATGAGTTGGGGACGCCGTTTGCTAACATCGGCTTTTCGCTGGAACTGCTGGCGCGATACGGCCGTGATAACCTCACTCCTGATCAAGCCGAACAAATTGACCAGTTAACCGCCGGCGTCGCCACCGCCAAGGCGATGGTGGACAATCTGGTGAAGTTTGCCACTTTTGTCAACAAACAGGGGGAACTGCGCCGGGAATCTTTTGACTTTGCCGAATTGGTGACGGAGGCGTTGACGCCGCTGCGGCCGTTTGCCCAAAGCAAAGAGCTGATCATCAACCGGGAAAACGGCAGCGGCGGCCAAAACGTGACCGCCGACCGGGAACTGGTGAGCGAAGCCATCCATCACCTGCTGCATAACGCCTTCAAATTCACCGAAGAGGGGGGGAAAGTGTGGATTCGAGCCTGGGATGAAAACGGCCGTGTCTGCTTTGAGGTGCAGGATAACGGCATCGGCATCCCCCAAGAGAAGCAGGCGGAAATTTGGGGCGGATTTGTGCAAATGGCGGACCCGCTGCGGCGCGGCCATGAAGGGTTGGGGCTGGGCCTGCCGTTGGTGAAACAGATCATCGAAGCGCATGACGGCCAGGTCTATGCCCAAAGCCGGGAGCATGTGGGTAGTATTTTTGGCTTCAAACTACCGGCGGGTGAGTAGCGGGGAGCGATTATCCGCCTGCCAATGGTTCCAGGTAGGCGGCCAGCAGCGCCATTAAACCGAGGATAAAGTTGTATCCGGCGTGGACGAAGACGGCCGTTGTGGTGTTGTACCGGCGGCGAATGTGGCCCAGCGCCATGCCAATCAAAAACACCGCCAGCGTCACCGGGGTGATGCCGTACTGCACGTGAAGGAGGGCGAAGAAGACGGCCGTGAATTTCAACCCCAGAACCGGCTGCAAAGCGCCGCGAAACAGCAGCTCCTCGCTCAACCCGGTTCCCGCCGCCAAAAAAAGCCACTCACCCACCGTGTCCAGGTTGGCGTACAAAGCGCCGCTGATACTGTCCACCAGTTGCGACTGCTCCGGGTTGGACAACGCCCAACCGATCCCGACCATCCATTGCAGCGCCACCAAAACCGCTATCCAGCGCGCGCCCGCCAACAACTGCGTCCGCGACGGCCGTACCAATCCCAACCGGGCCAACGTGGCTCGATTATCGCGGCGGATGGCCCAGCCCACGCCCAACACGCCGGCCATGATGAACAACAAGAATTGGGCCAGCAGTTCCACCGGGGCCGCAGGCGCGGCCGTCGCCGCCAAATCGGCCAATCCCCCCTGCGTCAACGTCAGCAGCGTGTTGCCCACCATATAACCGACAAACAGCAGCGCCAGCGTATGCACGGGGGATTCCGGGGACAGCGGCAGCCAATGGGCCAACAATCGGCGCGGCGGCGGCAGCCCAGCTAAAACGCCCCAGCCGCCCACCGCCAACGCCGTCCAGCCCCCGGCCCGGTAATTGATGATGAAGGCAAAATCGGCCGTAAACAAGTCGGCTAATTCCGCTTCGGGCATGACCAACAACAACACCCCAAACAGCATCAGCGGCACATTGATCAGCAGCGTCGCTAAATCAAACAGCCGCAGATAAACTGGTTCTTTGCGTAAAGCCAGCACATTGGCAATCAACAAAATCCCGGCCAGATAGATGATGAGCATGAACATAGGAAGTTAGAAAGTGTTGCAGTTTGCCGTCACAAAGTTTTCGTCACCTGTGAAGCGCATGTTGCGGGAATTGGAATTCCCGCAACTTCTTGTCGAGTAGGTATCGGGAATTCCAATTCCCGATACAGCATCCGTAAAGAGTGGCGAAAAACTAAAGACAGTAACCGTTTTACGTTTTTCATTTTCTAAAACGTGCGCATTCGCGGCGGCAAATGATCCCATAAATTCAGATGAACCAAATGCCAGCGCCCCCGCTTCCACTCGATTAAATTCAAGCTGGTATTGTAAATCCAGAAAGAGACGGCGTCACTGTCTGCCACCAGCCGCAGCATGGTGGAAATCAGCCCGCCATGCGCCACGCCCAACACCGGCCCGTTCGCCACTTCGGCCGCCGCCACCAAATCTTGCAAGGCCTGGCTGGCCTGGGCGCGGAAGGCGTGGTACATCCCGGACGGCCGTGACGACAGAATTTTACGACCAAATGGAAATCCCTTTTGCGGTAAGTGAGCGGACACCAGAAATTTGGCTTCTTTCAGAAACGCATTGCTTTGCACCGGGATGTCTAAGCATTCGCCAATGTATCCGGCCGTCTGCTTGGCCCGTTGCAAGGGGCTGGTTATCACTTCGACGACTTTAATGGGGCCGGTGCAGGCGTCAATCAACGGTGGCTCCGCCAACCATTCGCCTAACCGCTGTGCCTGGCGGTGGCCCAGGTCGGTCAGCGGGCTGTCCCAATCCTGGTTATCCCGGTTCACCTGCCAGCGTGATTGGCCGTGTCGGGCCAAATAAATTTTCATTCGCTACCAATACTCCTTTGTGATCAAGGCGGAAGTATAGCGGAAAACGGCCGTTCACGCGGGTTAGTTAATCATTTGCTAGGGATCAGTATCCAGTATCCAGTTTTCAGTATTCAGTATAAACCCCTCTAGCAAACGTCCTCTACAAACTGATTGCCGATTACCGATTACCGACTACTGGCAACAGCGGTTCATCATTCGCCAGCGCCAGCGCTTCTGCCCGATCCGGGTTGGCGATGAAGTTGACGCCGGATTGGGCAAAGCGGCGGGCGGCGGCCAGGGCGCGGCCGTCTCCCTCGTGTTCCAGCGACCATTGGGCGTGTTCCACCAGCAGCGCCAGCGCCAGCGAACGACCCAGCGTCAGAGCAAAGCGGCGCGCGCCAGCTTCCAGCGCCGGTTGGCCCGACTGCATCGCTTGCAGGAACCATCTCTCGGCGGCGGCGACGGCCGTTTGCGCCATCCCGCCCACCTGTACCAGACGGGGTTCCCGCGCCGTACTCACCGCCCGATTCACCTTCTCCTTCAACGCCTCCAGGCTCTCATCCTTGGCCACCGCTCGCAGCGCGTCCAGCGACAGCACATTCGTCGTTCCCTCCCAGATGGGCAAAACCTGACTGTCGCGCAGGAGCAGGGGCAGGCCGGTATCCTCCACGTAGCCCGCCCCGCCAATCGCTTCCAACACCTCGCTGGCAACCTGCACCCCCTGCCGTCCCGTCGTCAGCTTGGCCAGCGAGGTAAGCAGCCGCATCAAGTCATGCTGTTCCGGCGTGATTTGCCCCGTCTCCTCCCGGCCGATCAACTCGGTCAGGTAAAAGGTGAGGTG
>JAJRVV010000096.1 GCA_024277135.1 Chloroflexota bacterium
GAGTATGAAACCGAGAACCGGCATTACGCCCACGTAGACTGCCCCGGCCATCGGGACTACATCAAAAACATGATCACCGGCGCGGCGCAGATGGACGGCGCCATTCTGGTGGTGGCCGCTCCCGACGGGCCGATGCCGCAGACGCGGGAACACGTGCTGCTGGCGCGGCAGGTGGAAGTGCCGGCGATGGTCGTCTTCCTGAACAAAGTAGACATGATGGATGATGAAGAGTTGCTGGAACTGGTGGAGTTGGAACTGCGCGAGCTGCTGGACAGCTACGAATTCCCCGGCGACGAGACGCCGATTGTGCGCGGCAGCGCCTTGCAAGCGTTAGAAAGCGCCAGCGATGACCCGAATGCGCCGGAGTACGCCCCGATTTGGGAGCTGATGCGGGTGGTAGACGAGTACATTCCGCAGCCGGAGCGGGACACGGAGAAGCCGTTCATGATGGCGGTGGAAGATGTGTTCAGCATCAAAGGGCGGGGCACGGTGGTGACGGGTCGGGTAGACCGGGGCACGTTGCTGCCCAACAGCGAAGTAGAGATTGTGGGGTTGACCGACGAAGTGCGCAAGGTGGTGGTGACATCCATGGAGATGTTTCACAAGATATTGGACAAAGTGGAAGCGGGCGACAACGCTGGCTTGTTGCTGCGCGGCGTGGCGCGGGACGAGATACAGCGAGGGCAGGTGTTGGCCAAGCCGGGCAGCATCACGCCGCACACGAAGTTTATGAGCGAGGTGTATGTGCTGCGCAAGGATGAAGGTGGGCGGCACAAGGCGTTTTTCCCAGGGTATCGGCCGCAGTTCTACATTCGGACGATGGATGTGACGGGTTCGATCTCCTTGCCGGAAGGGGTGGAGATGGTGATGCCTGGGGATAGCGTGAACTTGATGGTGGAGTTGATCATGCCGGTGGCGTTGGAGCAGGGCAGCAAGTTCGCCATTCGTGAAGGCGGCCTGACAGTTGGCGCCGGCGTCATCACCGAAATCCTGGAGTAATTGAATTTTAGGGGCGTTACTGGCAACTTGGCGAGTAACGCCCCTTCACCAGAGGCAACTTATGGCTAAGCAAAAAATCCGCATCCGTTTAAAGGCTTATGATCATCGTGTTCTGGATCAATCAGCCAAAAGAATTGTGGGCACGGCCGAACGCACTGGCGCCCATGTGGTTGGGCCTGTTCCTTTGCCGACGCGCATTGAACGGTTCACGGTCCGCCGCAGCACTTTTATTGATAAGGATTCTCACGAACATTTTGAGATTCGGACTCATAAACGATTGATTGATGTTATCAACCCGGATTCTAAGACGATTGACACGCTCATGCGCTTAAATTTGCCGGCGGGTGTTGATATTGAGATTTCAATTTAGGATTGTTATACCCAATTGAATAGGGATGATGCAGCTCAAGCCTGGTGGCTGACAGTCCTGGGAGGTTCATGTGAAAAGTATACTAGGCGTTAAAGTGGGGATGACCCAAGTTTTTGATGAGCATGGCGTGGCAACGCCGGTGACTGTCATTCAAGCGGGACCCTGCTATGTGACTCAGATTAAAACGGAAAAGACGGATGGCTACGCGGCCGTTCAACTCGGTTTTGGAGAAGTCAAAGAAAAAAGCCTGACGCAAGGTAGAAAAGGTCACCTCGGCCTGATTAAAAAAGACGAAAAGCACCCTCAGCGCAAGAAAAATCATGGCATACCTGCTCTTCGTTACTTGCGCGAGTTCCGCACCCAAAAATCAGAAGAATACCAACTGGGACAGAAGTTAACCGTCACCCAATTTGAAGTTGGCGACCGGATAGACATCGTTGGCAAAACCAAAGGTCGGGGCTTTGCCGGCGTCGTCAAGCGGTACGGCTTTGGCGGTGGCATTAAGACGCATGGTCAATCCGACCGTCACCGCGCGCCCGGTTCCATCGGCGCCACCTCCGGCACCGCTCACGTCTTCAAAGGCAAGAAAATGCCGGGGCGGATGGGCAATGCCCGCTTTACCGCCCAGAATTTGGAAGTGGTTAAAGTTGACGAAGATCGTAACCTGATTGCTGTCAAAGGGTCTGTTCCCGGCACAAAGGGCGGCTTCGTGATCATTCGGGATGCGGCCAAGAGCTAGCGGAGGATAGAAGGTTATGAAAGTTTCAGTTTTCAACATGGCCGGAGACGAAGTTAGCAGCGTTGATCTGCCGACTCCCATTTTTGAGGCCAACATTAATCGCGACTTGATGCACCAGGCTTTAGTGCGTCAACTGGCAAGCGCCCGCCGAGGCACCCACAAAGCCAAGGGCCGCTCGGAGATAAACCGCACCACGCGCAAGATGTACCGGCAGAAGGGCACCGGCAACGCTCGGCATGGCAGTCGTCGCGCCCCCATTTTTGTCGGCGGCGGTGTGGCCCATGGCCCCACGCCGCGCAGCTATGCCAAAAAAATGCCGCGTAAAATGCGTCGGGCGGCGTTGCGTTCCGCCCTCAGCGTCAAGGCGAGCAATGGCGATATTGTGGTATTGGACGAAGTGAAATTGGACGCGCCCAAAACCCGCCAGATTGTGGATTTTGTGGACAACCTGGTGGATGGCGATAGCGCTTTGCTGCTGCTGGCAGAGCAAGACGCCAATGTGGAAAAATCAGCGCGGAATATCCCCTACGTGAAAACATTGCGGGCCAGCTACCTGAACATTCGTGACTTGCTGGGCTTTGACAAAATTGTGATGCCGCTGGCGGCTCTGGAAGTCATTGATAGTTATTTGAATCCAGCCGATGATTCGGCCTGGGTTGAAATAAGTGACGAGGAGGAATAATCATGCGGATGCATTGGCGTGAGATTATTCGTCGGCCGGTAGTGACGGAAAAGAGCGGCTACCTGGTTGATTTATATAATCAATACACGTTTGTGGTGGACTCGCGGGCGAACAAAATGCAGGTGAAACAGGCTGTGGAATTGGCCTGGCCCGAGGTGTCTGTGGAAAAAGTGCGCATTGCCAACATGCCGGCGAAGCGCGCCCGCCGCTGGCGGCGGATAGCTGTGCGCAAGTCTGGCTGGAAAAAAGCTATGGTGACATTGGCGCCGGGCGACAGCATTGATTTGTTTGAGGGTGTTTAGTGGATATTGGTTTAATCTCCAAGATTGAGCCAATTGGAATAGATGATTGATTGAGAACAGGGACGAGGGTTTTTGGATAGCAAGGGTTATGTTCCTGCTGTGGCAAAAGCCTAGCGTCCGTCTCTGGAGGATGTATGCCGATTAAAGTTTTTAAGCCGACATCTCCTGGTCGCCGCGATATGAGCGGGCAGACGTTTGAGGAGATCACGCGCTCACAACCGGAAAAAAGGCTGGTGAAAGGCCTGCGTAAACGGGGTGGGCGTAATTTTCGGGGCAAGATAACAGTTCGCCACCGGGGTGGCGGGCATAAGCGCCGTTATCGTGTCATTGATTTTGCCCGGGATAAGTTTGACGTTCCGGCGCGGGTTGATTCGATTGAGTATGACCCGAACCGTTCGGCGCGTATTGCGTTGTTGGTGTATGCCGATGGCGAAAAACGGTACATTATTGCGCCGCAGGGTTTGCGTGTGAGTGATACGGTGATGAATGGTCCGAATGCTGAAATTCGACCAGGGAATGCGCTACCTCTGATTAACATTCCTCTCGGTACTCAGATTCACAATGTGGAGCTGCAAGTTGGCCGAGGCGGACAGTTGGTGCGGTCGGCGGGAACGTCGGCCCAGCTTCTGTCGAAGGATCACCCGCAGTTTGTGTTGGTGCGCCTGCCATCGGGCGAGGAGCGGTATGTGCCGAAAGAGTGCCTGGCGACGATTGGCCAGGTGGGGAATGTGGAGCATGGTAATGTGAAGCTGGGTAAGGCTGGGCGTAAGCGTCATATGGGTATCCGGCCGACGGTGCGCGGTTCGGCGATGAACCCGAATGACCACCCGCATGGCGGTGGTGAAGGTCGGTCGCCGATTGGTATGCCTGGCCCGAAGACGCCCTGGGGCCAACCGGCGCTGGGTAGGCGGACACGGCGTAATAAGTCTACGGATAAGTATATTTTCCGTCGCCGGTCTAAGAAGCGTCGGTAGGAGGTAAGATTATGTCACGTTCTTTGAAGAAGGGGCCGTTTATCAGCCCGAAGTTGTTGCGGAAGGTTGAGAAGCTGAATGAGTCGAAAAGCCGACAGGTGATCCGGACGTGGTCGCGGGCGAGTACGATTTTCCCGCAGATGGTGGGTCATACGATTGCGGTGTATGACGGCCGTCGCCACATTCCGATTTATATTACGGAAAATATGGTGGGTCATAAGTTGGGCGAGTTTGCCCCGACCCGCACCTTCCGCGGCCATATCGCCAAATCCGAGAGGAAGGGGAGACGGTAATCATGGCTGAAGTTTTTGAAGTTAAAGCGAAAGCCCGATTCATCCAGACTTCGCCGCAGAAGATCCGCCTGGTGGTGGACGCTGTGCGCGGCATGTCGGCGCAAAAAGCGCTGGATACGCTGCGATTTATGCCGCAGCGGGCGGCGGAACCGGTGTTTAAGCTGGTTCAGTCGGCGGTGGCGAATGCGGAACAGAATTATGGCTTGGAAATTGACGAGCTGGTTATCAGCCGCATTTTTGCAGATGATGGGCCGCGTCATCGGAAGGCTCCGTATGGGGGTCGTTTTGCCGGGCGCGGTCGTTTCCGGCCAATCATTCGTCGGTCTGCCCACATTACGGTGGTGTTGACTGAGCGTGAATTGGCTGATTATGGCGACGCTTAGTCGCGTGGAGGAGTACCTTGGGACGTAAAGTACATCCTGTTGGATTCCGTTTGAAGATAATCCGTGATTGGAATGCGCGCTGGTTTGCGGAAGGCCAGCTTTACCGGGACTTGCTGCATGAGGATTTTGCTATTCGCAAGTTGATTCATGAGGAACTGCCTTCGGCCGGCATTGCCAAGTTAGATATTGAGCGGGCGGCTCCAAATCAGGTTCAGGTGACGATTTTCACGGCGAAGCCGGGGATCGTGATTGGCCGGAAAGGGGCTTCTGTGAATGCGTTGCGGAGTAAACTGCGCGCGTTTACGGATAAGGCGGTGAAGGTTGAGGTGGAAGAGATCACGCAGCCGGATACGAATGCTCAGTTGATTGCCGAGAATGTGGCGGGTCAGCTCACGCGCCGGATTTCGCACGGCCGCGCCATGAAGCGGGCGGCGCAGCAAGCGATGCGCAGCGGGGCGCAAGGCATCCGCATTGAAGTGGGCGGCCGTTTGGGCGGCTCGGAAATGGCGCGGAAGGATAAGGTGTCGGACGGCCGTGTGCCGCGCAACACCATCCGCGCTGATCTGGATTATGGCTTTGCCGAATCCTCGACCACTTTTGGCCGCATTGGCGTCAAAGTGTGGGTCTTCAACGGCGAGATTTTGCCACAGAAGCCGGGCGGGACGGACGTCTACATCAGCGAGTAGCCATAAATCCTCCCGGAGGCTCACGAGTTAGGTGGTTAGCCTATCGGAAGCCTCCGGGAGGGTGAATGATTGCGCTAAAAGCTGATATTTGGAGAATTAGTTATGTTAATGCCGAAACGTGTGAAATATCGCAAACAGTTTCGCGGCCGTATGAGGGGCAAGGCCAAGGGTGGCACTGAACTTTTGAACGGCGAGTTTGGCCTTCAGGCGCTCGACCCCGGTTGGATTACCAGCCGCCAAATCGAAGCCATTCGCCGAACCATTGTCCGTCATATGCGGCGTCGCGGAAAATATTGGATTCGCATTTTCCCGGACAAGTCGGTGACTGCTAAACCCGCCGAAACTCGTATGGGTAAAGGTAAAGGATCTGTGGATCATTGGGTGGCAGTGGTCAAGCCGGGGCGGATTATCTTTGAAGTTGCCGGCGTGTCTGAAGATGTGGCTAAAGAGGCGCTCCGTTTGGCGGGATACAAGCTGCCCATCAAGACGCAGATTGTTTCGCGGGAGGATCGGTTCTAATGGCGAATATCGTGGAATTACGGGAAATGAGCGGCGACAAATTGCATGAGCTGCTGGAAAATGCCCGCGAGGAAATGTTCAATCTACGTTTCCAAAATGCTTCAGCCCGGCTGGATGATTATTCTCGGCTGAAGGCTGTGCGGAAGGAAATTGCACAGTTGGAGACGGTTTTGAACATGCGTCAACTGGCCAAAGGCGCGGCTGCCTCTGATCGTGAGATAGCGGCAGCGCTGGCCGGCAAAACCTGGCAAGCGACGGCCCGGTTTAATTATGAAGAGAGCGCCTGGCGGGTGATTTTCTCGGACGAGGATGGCAGCGAGTTGGCTTCGGCTTTGGTGAATCTGAACCAGGTACGGCCGTCAAGCCGTAAAGGCCGCCATCAAAAAACACAACCGCATCTGGTAACCAGTTACGAGATCGCAGGGTAGGTGAGAGATGAGAGAGCAACGTAAGCAACTAGTTGGCGTCGTCACCAGCGACAAAATGGACAAAACGGTCATTGTTAAAGTGACAAATACAAAGCGTCACCCCGTTTATGGCAAAGTGATGCGGTTGACTAAGAAGTATAAAGCGCATGACGAAAGCAATGAAGTTAAGGTTGGCGACCGGGTGGAAATTATTGAATCCCGGCCGATTAGCCGCCACAAGCGATGGGCCGTTGTGTCCGTCCTGGGACGCGCTGAGGGTTAGTGAGGGACGGAAATGATTCAACGAGAAAGTCGTATCAACGTTGCGGATAATTCTGGCGCTCGCGAAATCTTGGTCATCCAGGTGATGGGCGGCTCCATGCGGCGCTATGGTTATGTGGGAGATATTGTGACGGGGACGGTCAAAAAGGCTGTGCCCAACTCCCCTGTTAAGAAAGGCACTATTGTCAAAGCGGTGATCGTACGCACCAAGAAAGAATATCGCCGGGAAGATGGCAGTCATATCCGCTTTGATGATAATGCGGCCGTGATTCTCGACAGCGAAAGCCGGAATCCGGTGGGAACGCGCATCTTTGGCCCCGTGGCCCGCGAACTGCGCGACAAAGGGTTCGGCCGCATTATGTCGCTGGCTCCCGAGGCGCTCTAGGCGGAAGGAAGGATATACTATGCGTATCAAAGTTGGTGATGAAGTTGAGGTCATTGCCGGGAATTACAAAGGCATCCGGGGCGAAGTGCAGCGTGTGCTGCATAAAGACAATCGTGTGGTTGTTGCCGGCGTGAACATGGTTAAGAAGCACCAAAAGCCGCGTCAGGGCGGGGGGATGTCCCAGGCTCAGGGCGGCATTATCGAGTTCGAAGCGCCCATTCACGCTTCTAATGTGATGTTGGTTTGCCCGGACACGGATGAACCGACCCGGATTGGGATTCGCCGCGATGAAGATGGCAATCGTAATCGCTATTCCAAGCAAAGCGGCAACGACATTGATTAATTAACAATAAACCAGAGGTGAGCCAGGTTGCCCAACTGTTGACTAACTGGTTGACAGGCAAACCTGCCACTCAACTCGGAGGTAGGAAATGGCATTTACGCCGTTGAAGGAACAATATCAGAATGAGATAGCCCCCACTTTGATGGAAGAGTTTGGCTATCGGAGCAAGATGCAGGTTCCGCGCATGAAGAAGATCACGATTAATATCGGTCTTGGTGAAGCGCTGGACAATGCCAAAGCGATTGAGTTCGCCGTGAATGACATCACGCGCATTGCGGGCCAAAAGCCGGTGGTGACGAAGGCGAAGCGATCTATTGCCAGTTTTAAGTTGCGTGAAGGTCGTTCGATTGGCGTGAAGGTTGATTTACGCGGAGAGCGAATGTGGAGTTTCTTCACCCGTCTGGTTCATGTGGCTTTGCCCCGTACCCGAGATTTTCAGGGTATTTCGCCGGATTCGTTTGACGGCCGTGGCAATTATACGTTGGGTTTGCGCGAGCAACTGGTTTTCCCGGAAATTGATTATGACAGCATTGACAAAACCCGGGGCATGGAAGTGACGATTGTGACGTCGGCTATGAATGATGAAGAGGGTCGCCGTTTGTTAAGCCTTTTAGGCATGCCGTTTCGGGAAGGGTAATGTCTGGCTTGGTTGTGATATCTGGTCTGGCTGGATGAGGAGAAATAATGGCGAAAAAATCAATGATCGCAAGAGAAAATAATCGGAAATACAAGGTGCGTGTGCGCAATCGGTGTGGTTTGTGCGGCCGTCCTCGTGGCTATATTCGCCGCTTTGGCCTGTGCCGGATTTGTTTCCGGGAACAAGCGCTGAAGGGAAATATCCCTGGCGTCGTTAAATCAAGTTGGTAGAGGTGAATTGTCATGTCCATGAGTGATCCGATTGCAGATATGTTGACCCGAGTGCGTAATGCTTTGGGCCGGCAGCACCCAACGGTATCTATGCCATCTTCTAAAGTGAAAGTGGCTATTGCTAATGTTTTGCAGGCAGAAGGGTACATCAAGGATTTTCAGGTGTTGCCGGAAAAGCCGCAGCCGGTGTTGCAGATTAGTTTGAAGTATGTCGGCGGCCGTCGTGACCGGCGTTCTATCATCACCGGGTTGGAACGAGTTAGCCGTCCCGGCCGTCGTGTGTATGCGGGCAAGGAAAATATCCCCTGGGTTCTGAGCGGGATGGGTATCGCCGTCATCACAACGTCGAAAGGTATTATGACTGGGCAAGAAGCGCGTCGTCGCGGTGTTGGCGGCGAGGTGCTTTGCAAAGTCTGGTAAGTGGAGGTTTGGCATGTCTCGTATTGGCAAAATGCCCATTGAAATTCCCCAAGGGGTTAAAGTGGACATTAAAGGGGATAAGGTGACGGTTATCGGGCCAAAAGGAACCCTTAACCAAACCATCCACCCGGATATGAAAATGGAATTGAATGATGGGGTGTTGTCGGTGCAGCGCCCCAGTGACGCCCGCCAACATAAAGCGTTACATGGCCTGACCAGGTCGCTGTTGAATAATATGGTCATGGGCGTCAGTAATGGTTTTACGAAGACGCTTCAGATAGAAGGCGTCGGTTATCGGGCGACGATGGAAGATCAAAGGCTGGTCTTGAAAGTGGGGTACTCCCATCCGGTCTATTTTGATCCGCCCCCTGATGTTTCGTTTGCTGTAGAAAATCGGAGCAAGACGATCATTGTGTCTGGTATTGATAAGCAAGTTGTTGGTGAACTGGCTGCTCAAATTCGTAAAACCCGGCCCCCTGAACCATATAAAGGGAAAGGTATCCGGTATGATGGGGAATATGTCCGTCGTAAAGCGGGTAAGGCCGGCAAGGTGTAAAGGGTTTAGTTATGTCTGTTAAATCGAGAAAAGCGCGCATTCGGCGTCATCGTCGGATTCGTATGAAAATTTCGGGAACGGCCGAACGGCCGCGTTTGAATGTGTTCCGTAGTTTGGATCATATTCATGTTCAGGTCATTGATGATGTGACCGGGAATACGCTGGTGTCTGCCTCAACGGTTGATAAGAAACTGGCTTCCGAATTGAGTGGAAAAACGAAGAAAGAGCAGGCTGCTATTGTGGGTAATGCAATTGCCGAACGCGCCTTAGCCGCCAGCATCACCACCGTCGTGTTTGACCGTGGTGGCTATCTGTATCATGGTCGGGTCAAGGCATTAGCCGATAGCGCTCGCAAGGGCGGGCTGAAATTTTAACGGCCGTCATACAAGATAATTGTAGGAGATAGTGATGGGTCAAAGACGACGAGGATTCCGCGACCAGGATCGCAACGAATATGATGAGCGCATCATCGACATTACCCGTGTAGCCAAAGTGGTCAAAGGTGGCCGCCGATTCGCTTTCCGGGTGACCGTCGTTGTAGGCGACAACAAGGGCCGGGTCAGCGTCGGTGTGGGCAAAGCCCGCTCCGTGCCGGATGCCATCCGCAAAGCTTTGGAAACAGCGCGCAAAACATTAGAACCCGTGACCATGGTCGGCGCCACCATCCCCCACGAGGTGATTGGTCAACATGGCGCCGCCCGTGTTCTGATTAAACCAGCCTCCCCTGGTACTGGTGTTATTGCTGGTGGCGGAGTACGTGCCGTCATCGAAGCCGCTGGATACAAAGACATTCTGTCCAAATCGTTGGGCAGCGCCAACGTCTTAAACGTCATGCTGGCAACGATGAATGGCTTGCGCCAACTGAAAAGCGTGCAACAAGTTGCGGCCGATCGCGGCAAAGAAAAGGCAGACGTTTTGCCATTTTGGAGTCGTGGGTAATGGCTAAGAAAATTCGAGTGACATACACAAAAAGCGCAATTGGGTACAATGTGCGGCAAAAGGGCACCATCCGTGCCCTGGGGTTGCGCAAACTCAACCAGGTGGTCGAACATGATGACAACCCGGTTATTCGCGGCATGGTGGAAAAAGTGAGCCACCTGGTTACCGTAGAAGAGGTTAAATAAGATGAGATTACACGATCTGCGTCCAAATCCTGGAGCAAAGAAAAAGCGTAAGCGAGTGGGTCGTGGTACCGGTTCCGGTTCGGGTAAAACCGCCGGTCGTGGTACCAAAGGTCAAAACGCGCGTAGCGGCGGTGGCAAAGGCGTTTACTTTGAAGGCGGTCAGTTGCCTCTGGCCCGCCGTTTGCCTTACAAGCGGGGTTTTACCAACATCCGCAAAATCACATACCGGACAGTTAACCTAAACCAATTGGCCGAGTTTGATTTCGATGGGGCTGACGTCACTCCGGAAGTGATGGCGATGGTTGGCCTCATTAAAAAACCGACCGATCCAGTGGTTGTTTTGGGCGATGGCGAGTTGGAAACAGCCTTGACTGTGAAGGCGCATCGCTTTTCCAAGTCGGCGCGGGCAAAGATTGAAGCCACTGGCGGTACGGTGGAAGTGCTCCCCCTTACTTAAGCGGTCAGGAAACTTGCTACAATAAAGCCTCACTAAAATGCAAGTTTTTATGACGGAGGAATGTGATGATTAATTCTATACGTACCGCCTTCGCTTTACCGGATTTACGCCGGCGAATTTTGTTCACCATCGGGATGCTGGTCATCTATCGGTTGGTGGCCAATATCCCAGTTCCGGGCGTGAATTTGCAAGCCTGGCTGGCATTTACCTCACAGCAAAGCAACAATCAGGTGATTGATTTCCTGGATTTGTTGTCTGGCGGCGCTGTGCGAAACTTCTCGGTCATGGCTATGGGGGTTTACCCCTATATCACGGCTTCGATTATCATTCAGTTGCTCACCCCGATTGTTCCCCAACTGAAAGAGTTGCAATCTGAAGGGGAAAGCGGCCAGAACAAAATCAACAAGCTCACTTACTATATCACCATTCCGCTGGCGATTTTGCAAGGGGTTGGTCAGATTCGTCTGGTTGGGCTGAGTTTGCAGGGCGGCATTGAGTCTATTATGCCGAATTTTGGTTTTGCGGGCGGGAATTTACTGCCCACCATTACCACCTTGCTGGCGATGACGGGTGGCACGATGTTTGCCATCTGGATTGGTGAGTTGATCACAGATGAAGGGATTGGGCAGGGTGTGTCGCTGATCATCTTTGGCGGCATTATTTCGGGTATTTTCCCGAATGTTGCCCGGATTTTTGCACTGGATGATCAGACGGCGCGTATCTTTACCATAGCGGCGTTTTTGCTGATTACGATCTTGAGTGTGGTGGTGATTGTGGTGATTCAGGAAGGGCAGCGACGAATACCGGTGCAGTACGGCCGTCGCGTGCGCGGCCGTAAAGTTTACCAGGGCCAAAGCAGCCATGTGCCGCTCAAAGTCAACACGGCCGGTATGATCCCCATCATCTTCGCCCAATCCATCATGACCTTCCCGCCGTTGATCGCCAACTTCTTTGTCACCGGCAGCGGCGGTTTTATTGATCGGTTCGCCTTTCAAATCAGCACCTTCAGTTCTCAGTTGGATCTCCGTTCAGCGCCATGGCCTTTTGGCCTGTATTGGTCGTTCTACTTCATCATGGTGGCGGCGTTCACTTTCTTTTACACCGATGTCATGATTCAGCAGCAAAATTTACCGCAGACGTTGCAGCGTCAGGGTGGGTTTATCCCAGGCATTCGTCCCGGCAAGCGAACGGCCGATTACATTACGGCCGTGGTGCGCCGCATCACTTTTGCCGGCGCCGTGTTCCTGGGCATTATCGCCGTCATGCCTGGCATCATGCAAGCATTCGGTGTGCTGTTGCGAATTGACGGGATCGAGCAAAGCGTCCTGGTGGTGAGCGGATCAGGTCTCATCATCGTGGTCGGCGTTGTTATTGATACCATGCGCCAGCTTGAATCCCAACTGCTCATGCGCCATTACGAAGGTTTCATTAAATGACATACGTCGTGCTTATGGGCGGCCCTGGCGCGGGCAAAGGCACCCAGGCCAAACGCCTGCAAGCCAGCCTGGGATTACCCCAGGTAGCCACCGGCGATCTGTTTCGTGAGAACCTGAAAAATAACACAGAATTGGGACAATTGGCGCGCACCTTCATGGACCGGGGCGATTTAGTGCCTGACGAAGTGACGGTGGCCATGGTGAGAGACCGTCTTTCTCGTCCAGATTGCGCCAATGGCGTTTTGTTTGACGGCTTCCCGCGCACGATCCCCCAGGCAGAAGCGTTGGACGAGCTGCTGCACGAGTTTGGGGCGCAGGTGGATGTGGTTCCCTACATTCATGTGCATCCTGACTTGCTTTTGCAACGACTGGCTGGACGGTGGACATGCAGGCAGTGTGGCCATGTGTACCATAAGTTGTTTAATCCGCCGCAGCAAGATGGCGTTTGCGACCTTGACGGTAGTGAGTTGTATCAACGGGCCGATGACACTGAGGAAACGCAAAAGCGCCGAATTGACGTCTATTTTGAACTGACGGCGCCGCTGCTGGACTTTTATCGGGAAAGAGGACTCCTGGCAGAGGTGGATGGCGAGCAGTCCATTGACCAGGTGCAGTCGGCTCTGATAGATGTAATTAAACAAGCTGCGTGACGGCCGTCACACCGATGACGGCCGTTACAAAATCGGGTGGCGCATTTGCTGGACTTTTTGCGGCAAATGTGGCAAAATACCCGCTTGCCCTGTACGCAATCGGACACCCGAAATTATTAAAAACTTGCGGCAAGAAGTAGAGCCTGTGTTGTTCAAAGAAGAGAGGGTCACTCTCTTTGTCTGCGAATGTCTGGCACGGGCCTGGAGAATAGACAAATGAAAGTATCAGCATCAGTAAAGCGGCGTTGCCCCAAGTGCAAAATTATCAAGCGGAAAGGGGTGGTGCGTGTGATTTGTGTTGACCCGAATCACAAGCAGCGCCAGGGATAAGGCGGCGTTCGTTTTTAACTTAGCGATTTTGGTAAACGAACGCCGCTTGCGGAAGCGTTTCCAAAATGTGAAGTTATTTGTGAACGCTTCCTAAATTGGAGGAATTATGGCTCGTATTGCCGGCGTTGATATTCCCCGTAAAAAACGGGTAGAAATCAGCTTAACTTATATTTATGGAATTGGCCGTACTGCCAGCCAGAGCATCCTGGCCCAGGCAAGCGTTGATCCCGATACCCGCGTTCAAGATTTGTCAGAGGCTGAGGTAGCTCGCCTGCGCCAAATCATTGACAGCGATCATATTGTCGAGGGTGACTTGCGCCGAGAGGTGTCCATGAACATCAAGCGGCTGTCTGAAATTGGCTGCTATCGTGGTGTGCGTCATCGTCGTCACCTGCCGGTTCACGGTCAGCGGACGAAAACAAATGCCCGCTCCCGCAAAGGGCCGAAAAAGACCGTTGCCGGACGCGGCCGTCGAAAAGGTAAATAATTTCATTTATGCTGTTTCCTTGTGAAAGTGGACGGCCGTTAATCTTGGAGTAAACATGGGACGTAGAAGATCACAGTCTCGCAAAAAAATCACAAAGACGGTGCCGGAAGGCCAGGTACACATCTTTGCCACGTTTAATAATACGATCATCACGATTACAGATAAGAAAGGGAACACCGTATCCTGGGCCAGCGCTGGCACCGCCGGCTTCAAAGGCTCCCGGAAAAGCACCCCCTATGCCGCTCGTTTGGCTAGCACTAATGCTGCCAGGGTGGCGCGCGATCATGGTATGCAGCGGGCAGAGGTTTTTGTCAAGGGGCCTGGCCCCGGCCGTGAAAATGCCATTCGCGCCATTCAGTCATCCGGCATTCGGGTGACGGCAATCCGGGATATTACCCCGGTGCCGCACAATGGTTGCCGCCCGCCCAAAAAGCGGCGCGTTTAAGTTTAGCAACTTACAGACATCCGATTTCTCGTTGTGGAGTATGTTAAAACATCGAGAGGTAAGAAATCGGATGTCTTGTGAGGAGAGGGATGAAAGGTTGCCACACCTGTAAACCTCTCCCATAAATCAAAACCATTTTCTGGAGGTTAAGTTGGCAAGGTATACTGGACCCGTATGTCGGCTTTGTCGCCGTGAAGGCGAAAAGCTATTTTTGAAGGGAGCGCGTTGTCTTTCCCCGAAATGTTCATTTGAACGCCGTTCGTACCCACCGGGACAACACGGCCGTGAAAAGCAATTTCGACGAGGTCGCGCTTCGAATTATTTGTTGCAGCTGCGTGAAAAGCAGAAAGCTCGCCGTATTTATGGCGTTATGGAGCGTCAGTTCAGCAATTACTTTGCGCGAGCGGAGCAGCGTGCCGGTCTGACCGGCACGAACCTGTTGGCGATTCTGGAATCCCGTCTGGACAATGTTGTCTACCGGCTGGGGATTGCCAGCTCCCGACCCCAGGCCCGTCAAGTGGTACGACACGGTCATATCATGCTGAACGGCCGTAAAACCAACGTGCCCTCTGCATTTGTGAGCAAAGACGATACCATTTCCATTCGCCCCGAAAGTTTACGTAAAAACTACTTCAAAGCGTTGCGACAAGAGATTGATGACCGGCAGGTTCCCCGTTGGTTATCTTTAGACGCTTCGAACCTGACCGGTAGTGTATTAAACCTGCCTGCTCGCGACGATATTGACATCTCGTTAAATGAGCAGTTAATCGTTGAATACTACTCCCGCTAAATCCTTAGCGTAATCGTGCTGCGTGTTAGAGAAGGGAGGTAAACACTTTGGCAATAAGTAACATTATCTTGCCCAAAATTGAAAGCACCGCCATGTCTAAAGAATATGGCCGGTTTATCGTCGGGCCGCTGGAACGTGGATACGGCACCACCATGGGCAATGCCCTGCGCCGCGTACTCCTGGCATCCTTGCCGGGATCGGCCGTGACATCCATTCGGGTATCCGATGTACCCCATGAATTTTCAGCCATCCCCAATGTCCGCGAAGACATGATGCAGTTGATCTTGAACATTAAGCAGCTGCGTCTCAAACTGCATGACACTGACATGGCCCGTTTACGCCTGGAAGTTCACAGCTCGGGCACGGTCACAGCCGCCGACATCCAGATTCCACCGGAAGTAGAGATCATCAACCCCGATCTTTACCTGTTCACAGTGGATTCTGACGATGCTTACCTGGAAATTGAAATGACCGCTGAAACCGGCCGGGGTTATTCCCCAGCTGAAGAGCGGGGACGCTTGCCCATCGGCGAACTGCCGGTAGACGCCATCTTCAGCCCTATCCGTCGGGTAGGGTATGAAGTGGAAAAAACCCGCGTAGGTCAGGCGGCCGATTTCGACCGGGTCATCATGCAAATCTGGACGGATGGCACCATTCGGCCAGAAGATTCTTTGGCGCAGGCCGCCCAGATATTGATGCAATATCTGCGTCCGATTGCGGGTGTGAGTGAAGACACTTTCCTGCCTGTGGAAGAAGAAGTGGAAGAGGAAGGCGCCATCCCCAACGAGATTTACGATACGCCAATCGAGCAGTTGGATCTCAGCGTGCGTGTGTTCAATTCACTCAAGCGGACGGGCATCACCAAAATTGGCGAGATGCTGGATATGTTAGAACGAGGTGAAGAGACGATGTTGGCGATTCGCAATTTCGGCGAGAAATCGCTGGATGAGTTGAAACACCAACTGCGCGTCAAGGGATTCCTCAAAGATGAAGAGGAAGAGCCGGCCGTTTGATAGTTATACAGACATCTGATTTCTTGGAGAAATCGGATGTCTTACCAGAGGTATGAAAGATGCGACATAAAGTACATGGTCGTAGATTAGGACGTGACAAAAGTCATCGGGCCGCACTGCGGAAGAACATGATTGCCGATTTGATTTGTCATGAGCAGATCACCACAACAGAAGCCAAGGCGCGCATGTTGCGGCCGGCAGCAGAAAAGATGATCACGTTGGCCAAGCGCGGGCTGGCAGAACCGGGCAAAGAACTCCAGGCGCGCCGGATGGCGGCGGCTCGTTTGCCCCATTACCGCGCGGTTGAAGATGAAGATGGTTACATCGAAGAAGTGGATGTTGTCAAAAAACTGTTCGGCGAAATTGCGCCTCGTTACACGGATCGGCCGGGCGGTTATACCCGCATGATCAAAATCGGCAAACGGCCGGGCGACAATGCGGATATGGCCGTGCTGATGCTGGTGGATGAGGAGTAATGCGTGGTGCGCTACCGCGCCCTGATCGAATATGATGGCACGGATTATTTTGGCTTTCAACGCCAGCTAGAACAATTTCCCACCATTCAGGGCGAACTGGAAAAAGCGCTGGTTCAATTGGCTGAAGCGCCGGTAACGATTACCGGGGCCGGCCGTACCGATAGCGGCGTTCATGCGTCAGGGCAGGTCATCAGTTTTGATTTGGGGTGGCGTCATGGCGCAGCGGCTTTGCAGAGAGCGTTTAACGCCAATCTGCCGCCGGACATCGCAGTTCTGGAATTGCAAGAAGCGGAACCTGATTTTCATCCCCGTTTTGACGCGAAACGTCGGACTTACAGATATTACATTTACAATGCTGCTGTCCGCAGCCCGATACGACGAAGACGAAGCTGGCACGTGAGACGGCCGTTAAACCTGGAACTCATGAATCAGGCAGCGGCCTCTCTCTTGGGTGTGCATGATTTTGCCACCTTTGGCCTGCCGCCCCAGGGAACCAATACGGTTCGAGAAGTTTTCCAAGCTTTTTGGCACATGCAAGCGCCCTATTTGGCGTTCACCATCCAGGCCAACGCTTTTTTGTACCGGATGGTTCGCAGCCTGGTGGGCAGCATGAAACTGGTTGGGGAAGGTAGCTGGCAAGTTTCCGAATTCGTTGACGCACTTTCGGGATGTGATCGGAGTTTAGGCGGTATGACAGCGCCGCCGACCGGACTTTTTCTGGTTGAAGTAACCTACTCTGGTTAGGAGATAAGAGTATGAAGACTTATGTAACAAAACCGGCTGAGGTGGAGCGCAAATGGCACCTGGTTGATGCTGAAGGGCAAAATTTAGGACGCTTGGCAACAAGAATTGCCACCATTTTGCGAGGAAAACACAAGCCGATTTTCAGCCCGTCTGTGGATTGTGGCGATTATGTGATTGTGATTAACGCTGAAAAAATTGCGGTGACGGGCAACCGATTGGACAACAAAATGTATTACCGGCATTCCGGTTATCCCGGTGGCTTGAGAGAAATCCCCATACGCCGGCAACTGGAAGAGCACCCCACACGAGTCATTGAAGCGGCCGTGCGCGGGATGCTGCCCAAGAATGCGCTGGGTCGGAAAATGTTCAAGAAACTAAAGGCTTACGCTGGTACAGAGCATCCGCATCAGGCGCAGCAGCCGGTCGAGTTGGAGCTTTAGGAGTTTGATTGATGAGCGAAGAAATTAGACGCTACTACGAAGGGATTGGCCGCCGCAAAAGAGCTTCCGCTCGGGTGCGCATTTACATGGATGGCGGCACTGGTAATTTCATTGTCAATGACAAGGACGTGAAAGATTTCTTTCCCCGTTTTGGTGATTATGACATCCTGATGGGGCCGTTGGTTGATACCGATCTGGCGGGCAAAGTGGATGTGACCGTACTGATTCAAGGCGGCGGCATCACCGGTCAGACGAGCGCGGTTCGTTTGGGATTGGCGCGGGCGTTGGTAAAGTATGATGAGGAACTGCGCCCGACGCTGCGCACCAATGGTCATCTGACCCGCGACGCGCGGATCAAGGAACGCAAGAAGCCAGGTCTGAAACGGGCGCGTAAGGCTCCGACCTACACCAAGCGTTAGGGCAGTGAGCAGTCATCAGTATTCAGTGAGCAATGTTCAGTAGTCAGTGGATAAACTGAACACTGAATACTGAATACTGAACATCGGATAAGGGCGAGTTGAAAAGCTCGCCTTTTTGCTTTGAGGTGTATGATGGGAATTGTGGTTGTAGGTTTAGGGCCGGGGGACGGCCGTTTGCTGACGCGGGAAGTGTGGCAGCGATTGGCGGCGGCGGAAACCGTCTACTTACGCACCGCCCGCCATCCGGCCGTGGCTGACCTGCCCGAAACCGTCCGCCAGATCAGTTTTGACGCTGTGTATGACACGGCCGCCGACTTCGACGCCGTGTACGATCAAATCGTGGCCGACCTATTGGCCGCCGCCCAGGCAGGGCCGGTACTCTACGCCGTGCCCGGCCATCCCTTCATCGCCGAATCCACCGTCACCCGGCTGGCAGCGGCTGCCGCCGAGCAGGGTATTCCGGTCGAGATTTTGCCTGGCTTGAGCTTTGTCGAACCCTCATTGACGGCCGTCCGCGCCGATGGGCTGGATGGGCTGCAACTGTGCGACGCTCTGGAGATCGCCGCTTACCATCACCCGCCGCTGAACCCGGACGCGCCGTTGTTGTTGGGCCAGGTTTACAACCGCCTCATCGCCAGCGAACTGAAAATGACGTTGACGACCGTTTACCCCGACGAGCATCCCGTCTGCCTCATCCACGCCGCCGGAACCGACGAAGAACGAGTCGAATCCATCCCCCTTTTTGAGATTGACCGCAGCCCGCACATCAACCATCTCACCAGCCTGTTTGTGCCGCCGCTGCCCGCCAAAGCCGACCTGACCGCGCTGGCCGAAACTGTCGCCATTTTACGCAGTCCGGAAGGCTGCCCCTGGGATCAGGAGCAGACGCCCCAATCCATGCGCAGCGGCTTGTTGGAAGAAACGGCCGAGGTATTGGCGGCTCTGGACAGCGGAGACCAGCGGAATCTGCAAGAGGAACTGGGGGATTTGCTTTATCACATCGTCATGCAGGCGCAGATGGCGGCCGAGGCAGGCGCGTTCCGGTTGAGCGATGTGGTGGCCGGTATCGAGGCCAAACTGCGTTACCGCCATCCGCACGTGTGGGGGGATCGGCAGGTCAGCGGCACGGCCGAAGTCCTCAAAAATTGGGAAGAGCTTAAAAAAGAGGAGAAGGGGGGGGACGGCCGTCCTCAATCTATTCTCGATAACTTGCCCGCCACGCTGCCGGCGCTGGCCCGTTCCCAAAAAATCCAGAAAAAAGTGGCAAAAGTCGGTTTTGATTGGCCGGACATGGCCGGCGTGTGGCAAAAATTGGATGAGGAGATCGGGGAGTTAAAAACGGCCGTCACCCCCCAGGAACAGCAGGCTGAATTAGGCGACATCCTCTTTGTGTTGGCTAACATCGCCAAATGGTTAAAAGTGGATGCGGAAACCGCCCTGCGTCAAGCCAATCTCCGTTTTACCCGTCGTTTTCAACTGGTGGAAGCGATGGCGGCCGAGCGGAAATTAGATTGGGACGGCCTGGATTTGGCGGCGCTCGATGAGTTGTGGCGGGAGGTCAAAAACAAGTTGTCGCGTCAATGACTTGCCAAAGCGGGAATGCCTGCTAAATTAGTTAGCATCCCGTGAACAGTGGATTAGGAGGTAATGTGACGGCCGTTTTCAATATCATTCTCCCCCTTTTAGCAGGCGTCAGCCTGATCGCCGCCCTTTTTTTTGTGACGCGAGCCTTTTCTGAACGCGGCCGCTCGTCCCGCGCAGCATATGGCGTGGGCCAGGTGGAAGCCAGCCGCGCTATGCGCATTGATTGGGTGCGGGCTTTGGCCGCCGGATTGGTGGGGCTGATTTTGCTGGCGGTGTTTTTGATGACGCTGCCGCCGCCGCCATTAGAACCGGCCGCCGATACCCTGGCGCCGCCCACGGCTGTTTCCCCCATTGACACCGCCGCCACCCCAACTGCCACCCTGCCGCCGCCGGTGCAGATGACGAATACGCCCCAACCGACCGCCACCTCGCTCGTGCCTACGGTGACGTCTACCGTGCCGCCCACACCCACTGCCACACCGGAACCGCGCACGGCCGTCGTCAGCAGCGGCGTTGGCGTTTGGCTGCGCGCTACGCCCAGCACTTCCGGCGAACAGGTGGAGTATCTGCTGGATGGCGTTATCCTCACCCTATTGCCTGGCGTGGAGACGGCCGACGGTTTCCAGTGGCAGCAAGCTCGCACCCCGGATGGCAATGAGGGCTGGGTGGCGATTGGCTTCTTGGAAATTGAGGAAAATGAGTAATGAACAATGAGAAATGAACAAATTTGCTCATTTCTCATTACTCATTGTTAATTGATTCGCGCCCGCACATCCACCGCGAATGCCACTTTACCTTCTGGCAGTACCCGCACCGGGTTGATCTCGATTTCGCTGATTTGGGGAAAATCGGCGGCCAACTGCCCCAGGCGAATGATGATGTCCAACACGGCCGTGCGGTCGGCCGGGGGCAGGTTGCGGAACCCCTTCAATTTGCACCCCGCCCAGGTTCGCGCCAGCATCCCTTCCGCCTCCTGCTGCGTGACAGGGGCCAGCGCGAAATCCACGTCTTGCAGCCCCTCCACCTCCACCCCGCCGGAGCCAAACATCACCACCGGGCCAAACTGCGGGTCGCGCGCCACGCCGACGATCACTTCCTGCCCCTTCAAGATCATCGTTTGCACGTTCGCGCCCAGGATTTCCGCCGCCGGCCGCGCCTCACGCGCATTCCCCACCACCCGCTCAAACCCGGCGACAATATCGTCGGCGTTCACCAGGTTGAGCAGCACGCCGCCCACATCCGATTTGTGCGGGATGTCGGGCGAGGCTACTTTAAGCGCCACCGGCCGCTCCATGGAGCGGGCCAGTTCCACCGCCTCTGCCGCTGACTGGGCCAGCTTCACTGGCGGGGTAGGGATGCCGTAAGCGGTCAGCATCTCGGTCGCCATCCGCTGCGGCATAAACTCGCCCGGCGCTAACTCGGCCGCCGCTTTTTTCAGGATGCGAACGACGGTTGTTTTATCCACATTCGTCACCTGGACCGGAACCGGCAGTTCGCTGCCTAAATAATCCGCCCGATCTGCCAGGATAGCCAGCGCCGTCGCCGCCCGCTCCGGGAAGCGGTACTCCGGCACATGCGCCGCCCGAAAGTGCATCACCGCCTCCTGAATCAACCGCTCCCCCATCACCGCCGCCACCACCGGCTTGTCCGCGCTGTAAATGATGGGGATCATCGTCCGCGCCACGCCGCCCACCGAGTGCATCGGCGGCGGCGGCAGGATGATGAGCAGGCTGTCCACGTCGGGATCGGCCAGCAAAACGCGGGTGCATTCGGCGTATTGGATGGGGGAGGCCGAGGCCAGCATATCCACCGGATTGTTGACGCTGGCCGCCGGCGGCAGAATTTGGCGCAGCGCGTCCAGGGTTTTTGGCTGGAGGAGGGCCAGTTCCATGTTGCGCGATTCCAGGGTATCGGCGGCGGTGACGCCGGGGCCGCCGGCGTTGGTGAGGATGGCGACGCGCCGCCCTTTTGGCGGCGGACACCAGGCCAGCGCCCGCGCCCAATCAAACAACTCCTCGCTGGTGTTGGCGCGAATCACCCCGGCCCGCCGGAAAGCGGCGTCAAAGGCAGATTCGGCCCCGGCCAGCGCGCCGGTGTGGGAGGCCACCGCCTTTTGCCCGCTGGCAAACCGGCCCACTTTCAGGGCGATGATGGGCTTGTGCCGGGTGACTTTGAGAGCTTGCTCGACGAAACGACGGCCGTCGCGCACCCCTTCCAGATACAGCGTGATGACTTTTGTGTACGGGTCGGCGGCGACGGTGGTGAGCATGTCCGTCTCCTGCACATCCGTCTGGTTGCCCAGGCTGACCAATCGGGAGAGGCCGAACCCCTGTCCCCGCGCCCAATCAATCACCGCCGCGCAAATGGCGCCGGAATGGGAGATGAAAGCCACGTCGCCGGGGGTGGGGCCGGGCGGCGGCAGAAAGGTGGTGTCGAAAGGGATGTGCGTGTCTAAAATGCCGATGCAGTTGGGGCCGATGAGCCGCATTCCGAATTCATAGGCGATCTCCAGACATTCCTGTTCCAGCGCCGCTCCCTCCGGCCCAGTTTCCCGGAAGCCGCCGGCGGCGATGATGGCCGCTTTGACGCCTCGTTGGCCGCAGGCGCGCAGGGTGTCGGGCACAAAAGGGGCCGGGATGAGCAAAACGGCCATGTCCACCGGATCGGGAACGTCGTTGATGGCGGCGTAGACGGGGCGTTCCAGCAAAACGCCGCCGGTTGGGTTGACGAAGTGAACCGCGCCGCGATAGCCGCTTTGGATCAGGTTGCGCGCCAGGCCAAAGCCCAGCTTGGTTGGGTTATGAGAAGCGCCGATGAGGGCGACGCCTTTGGGCGTGAAAAATAGGTCTAACGTGGGATCGGCGGTAAAGTTCATGGGAGTTCCTTTTACAGGTTGTTGGATTGCGGCCGATTGCCAGCGCAAACGGCCGCCTGAATTATAATCGAACAGCGGAGGCAGGACACATGCGTAATCAATGGTTTGAACGGCAGACAGCGTTGAGTGAGCCGGTCACAGCCGGCGAGACGACGATCACGCCGCAGGCAGGGGCGTGGGCGGTACGGCTGCCGTTTGGCGGCTTTGTCTGGAACCGTCCGGCCGGCGCGCGGGTGGAACGGCCGGGGCAATCTGAGAGAATTCCGGTGGTGGATGTGACGCGCACGGCCGTCTTCGCGTTAACGGCGTTTGAAGATGTGCCGTTTTGCCAAGACGGGGAAGATGGATTGATTTAGCAATTTAGCAGGTTGGCAAGTTGGCAGGCTGATGCACTTGCACACTTGCATACCCACAATGAGTACACCGCTTCCGCCCAACCTGACGCTGCGCCCGGCGACGCAGGCGGATGAACCGACGCTGCGCGCCATCATTCGCGGGATGCGGCTGAACCCGGTGGGGTTGGATTGGCGGCGGTTTGTGGTAGTGGTGGATGCGGACGGCCGTCTCATCGCGTGCGGGCAGGTCAAACCCCATCGGGACGGGTCGCGGGAGTTGGCCTCTCTGGCCGTCACCCGCCCCTGGCGGCGGCAGGGCGTGGCCGGCGCCATCATCCATCACCTGCAAAGCGAACATGGGCCGCCGCTCTGGCTGACCTGCGCTTCCCGAATGACGCCGTTTTATGAGCTGTTTGGTTTTGCGCGGGTGACGGCCGCGCGCCAGATGCCCTTCTACTTTCGCCTGGCCAGCAGCCTGTTCAACCTGTATCTGCGTCTGCGCCGCTTCCCCGTCACCCTGGCCGTCATGCGCTGGCCGTCTGCGGAACGGGGGACGTGATGGAAGGCGAGACTGTCGCCCCCTCACCTTGCCACCTTGTCACCCCATCACCCCGCTCCCCATTTCTAACACAACTCTGATACCCAGCTATTGTTTTGCCAGCGATGTTTCATACAATACAAACAGGCTATTGTGCCTGAAGGTGTTTATCTGGTATGGTGAGATCGAAAATGGCCTCATCGCCAATCAAGCATCAATCCTCATTTCACGGATGGTTTTATGACTGAACAAAATGTTATGACACAGGTTCCCGCCGTTCCCCTGCGCGGCGGCGCGGTGTTCCCCGGCGTTACTACCACAATTTCTATTGGTCGGCGGCGTTCGCTGGCGGCCACGCAAACGGCCGTCGAGCATGGCGGCGATTTGCTCATCCTGGTTCAACACGATGCCGAAGTGGAGCTGCCCGAAGACAAAGACCTGTCGCCGGTGGGCATCATTGCCACTGTGCGCGACGTGCTGCGCGCCCCCCACGTGGGCGTGCAAATGCTGGTGGAACTGCACCGCCGGGTTAAGTTTGAAGGGCTGGCTGCCACCGATCCGTATCTGATTGGCCGGTACAGCGAAATTGAAGACGCCGCCGATGAGACTGACGCGGCATTGACGAACGAAACCATCGCCTACCTGGAGCAGTATGCCGAGGCGTTGGGCGAAGCCAACCAGCAGGTGATGGCCAGCACCCGCAGCAAGAAAACGGTGGGCGAACTGGCCGATTATGTGGCCGGGCTGCTCAATCTGCCTTTCGAGTTTGAGATGGAACTGCTGCAAGATGTGGACGGCCGTCACCGGTTAACGGCCGTGCTGGAATATCTCAAAAAAGAGCTGTCCATCGCCGAAGTGCGCCAGAAAATCCAGCAAGACGCCCGCGAAAGCGCCGAAAAAGCGCAGCGAGATTATATGCTGCGCGAACAGATGAATGCTATCCGCAAAGAACTGGGCGAAGGCGAAAAGGATTTGGCCGCCGAACTGCGCCAGAAAATCGAAGAAGCGGAAATGCCGGAAAAGGTGGAGGAACGGGCGCTGGCCGAACTCAAACGGCTGGAATACCAAGGGCCGCAGTCGGCCGAAGCCAGCGTCATCCGCACCTACCTGGAATGGATGGTGGAGCTGCCCTGGAACAAAATGACCGAAGACAACCTGGACATCAACCACGTGCGCCAGGTGTTGGACGAAGACCACTACGGCTTGACCGACGTCAAAGACCGCATCGTCGAATATGTGGCGGTGCGCAAGCTGGCCGGCGAGAAAATGCGCGGCGCCATCATCAACCTGAACGGCCCGCCCGGCGTGGGCAAAACCTCCATCGCCACTTCCGTTTCCCGCGCCATTGGCCGGGAGGTGGCGCGCATCAGCTTGGGCGGCGTGCGCGACGAGGCTGAGATTCGCGGCCACCGGCGCACCTATATCGGCGCCATTCCGGGGCGCATCATCCGCGCCTTGCGCGACGCCAAAACGCGCAATCCGGTGATTGTGCTGGACGAGATTGACAAGGTGGGGACGGATTGGCGCGGCGATCCCTCGTCGGCGCTGCTGGAAGTGCTGGACCCGGAACAAAACCACAGCTTCACCGACCATTACCTGGAAGCGCCGTTTGACTTGAGCCAGGTGATTTTCATCACCACCTCGAACCAGACCAACACCATCCCGGCGCCGCTGTTGGACCGGATGGAGACGATTCATATGTCAGGCTACATCGAGGATGAGAAGGTAGCCATCGCCCAACAATATCTGCTACGGAAGCAGAAAAACGGGCATGGATTGGCGGATACTGAGGTGGAATTGGCGGAAGAGGCGCTGCGTAAGGTGATTCGCCATTACACGCGGGAGGCGGGGGTGCGCCAGTTGGAGCGCAATATCGGCAAGATGGTGCGCAAGCTGGCGGTGCAGGTGGCGGGCGGTGAAACCGGCCCCTTCACGGTGACGGCCGATGACGTGCTGGAATTCCTCGGTCCGGAGAAGTTTACCTATGGCGTGGCTGAGGAGAAGGATGAGATCGGCGTCGTCACCGGTCTGGCGGTGAATATGTTTGGCGGCAACACCCTGCCCATTGAAGTGAGTTTGAGCGAGGGCAACGGCCGTATCACCCTCACCGGCTCCCTGGGCGACGTGATGCGTGAATCGGCGCAGGCGGCGCTGACCTATGCCCGCGCCAACGCCCGCTCGCTGGGCTTGAGGCCGTCGCTGTTTGACAAGGTGAACATCCATATCCATGTGCCTGACGGCGCTACGCCGAAAGATGGGCCGAGCGCGGGGATTGCCATGGCCACGGCCGTCATCTCCGCCTTCACCCGCCGTCCGGTGCGCCGCGACGTAGCCATGACCGGCGAAGTGACGCTGCGGGGCAAGGCGCTGCCCATCGGCGGCTTGAAATCGAAGACGATTGCCGCCCACCGCGCCGGCATCAAAACGGTGATCCTGCCCCAGGACAACGCCAAGGACATCCCGGAACTGCCGGATCGCATCCGTGAGGATTTGACGCTGATTCCGGTGAGTCATCTGGATCAAGTGTTGGAAGTGGCGCTGCTGGAAGCGAATGGCCCGCCTTTCACGGTGGAAGGGGATGGGTCGGGCGAGGTGAAGACGCCGCCGGTTTCGGGCAGCCAGAGTGGGGGGGAACGGCCGTTGCGGGCTTCTTCAGAAGATATGGACGATTTGAAATTATTAAGAGCGACGAGAAATGACGAAAGTATTCCGTTTGAAGATTACTTGAAAGATGCGCGTTGATGTTCGTCGAATTGCCATCAAAGATATGAGAAAGGTATCTTCTCAATATTCCGGGGAGACTTGACAAGTTTTCCCAACGGTACTCGCGTAAAACGGATAGCCGATGAAACTTGTCAAGTCTTGTCCACGATTTATTGAGATGTTACTGAGAAAGATTGATCCGAAAAACAAAGAGCGGATTCATGCCAAAATCCTGGAATTGGCGCAATTTCCCAACGTGCCTAATGTCAAAAGATTGACGAATTTTGAACCGGCATACCGTCTCAGAGTTGGGGATTATCGGATTTTGTTTGATGTGTTTGAGGACGTGGTTGAAGTCGGCCGCGTTTTACATAGAAAAGACAGTTACGCGGGGTAAGTGATTATGCTTGCCCTGACTGAAATAGGAACGCCTCCTTCAGGACGAAGGGGGCGTTTTTTTATGTCTTGACCAACGAGCGGTATCAGATTACAATCCAGACAGACTAGACAGATAGAAACAGGACAAGAGGTAATGGTTATGATGCGCACCTGGCAGTTGCAAGAGGCGAAAAACAAATTTAGCGAAGTGGTGACTGAAGCAGTCAGCAAAGGGCCGCAGCTGATCACGAGGCGGGGGACGAAGGCGGTGATCGTGGTTTCGTATGAGGAGTTTCAACGGCTGCTTGCCGCCCAACAAAACTTGACCGAATTTTTTCGACAGTCGCCGTTAGTGGGGGTTGATCTCGATTTAAGCCGTGACAAGAGTCCGGTGCGGGATGGGACGCCGCTGTGAATTATTTGCTGGACACTTGCGTGATTTCGGAATTGGCAGCTCGCCAGCCGGAGCCAGGCGTGATGGCCTGGCTTGACGCCGTTGAGGATGAACGTATTTATTTGAGTGTCATCACCATCGGCGAAATTAAGCGGGGAATTGAAAAGCTGCCCGCCTCGCCGCGGCGGCAGGTGTTGGCGGATTGGCTGAGCGGGGATTTGTTGCTGCGGTTCCGGGGGCGGATTTTGGCGATTGATACGGCCGTCATCCTCCGTTGGGGTGAATTGACGGCAAAATTGGAGAGGGAGGGACGGCCGTTGCCGGCCATGGATTCCTTGACCGCCGCCCTGGCCCTGACCCACAACCTGCATTTGGTCACCCGCAATGAAAAGGATTTTGCCGGGAGTGGCGTCGCCGTGGTTAACCCGTGGCGGCCGTGAAGCGGGAAACGTGAAAACGCTTTCTTCAAGATGACAGTCCTCGAAAGTGACTGTCATTTTTCTTTATAAGCGGTTTGTAGCCAAATATCCGCCTCTTTCTTATAATTTCTCTACCAAATCGCAACCAGGGAGAAACCATGCCCACACTCAATTGGATTGGTAAAGAGGCCGTCGTCGAACACCACAAAGAGGTATCCTACCATTTGTTGCGCTGCGACCTCGACCTGTCTGTAGGGGAAGCGGGCAGCGGCAACTTGTTGGTGCAAGGGGACAACCTGCTGGCCTTAAAAGCGCTGCTGCCCTACTACGCCGGGCAGGTGAAGTGCATTTACATTGATCCGCCTTACAACACGGGCAACGAAAGCTGGGTGTACAATGACAACGTGAACAGCCCGGAAATACAGGCGTGGCTGGGGCAGGTGGTGGGCAAAGAGGCGGAAGACCTCTCCCGACATGATAAATGGCTGTGCATGATGTACCCGCGCTTGGTTTTGCTACACCAATTTTTACACGAGGACGGTAGTTTTTGGATGAGTATTGATGATAATGAAGTGCATCATGCTCGAAAAATTCTGGATGAGATTTTCGGTGTTCGAAATTTTGTTACTTCACTCGCATGGCAAAAGCGCGTTTCACCTGCGAATGATGCGAAATATTTTAGCAGCGATCACGAATATATCTTGGTTTATGCCGCTAACAAAGATAGCTGGCGACCAAATAAACTTAAGAGAACCCAAGCTCAATTAAAAAACTATTCCAATCCTGATAACGATCCTCGTGGGCGTTGGAACTCCGTTACTTACACAGGACCCAAAAGCGTTGATGAAAGACCCAACCTTTACTATGGAATTGAAAACCCAAATACTGGTGAAGTAATTTATCCAAAAAAGACTGCTGTTTGGAAATACGATCCAGAAACTCATTTGCAGCATGTTAGAGACAATCTTGTTTATTGGGGAGTACACGGTACAAACAAAATGCCCCGCCTTAAACGATTCTTACATGATATGGGCAAAGTGGTTCCGCGTTCAGTGTTAATGTATTCGGATTATGGGCACACATCTGAAGCTCGAACAGAAATTTTGAGGATAATAAATGAAGTTCCGTTTACCACTCCCAAACCCGTTCGGTTAATATCACGAATTCTTGCAATTGCCACCAACCCCGGCGATCTGGTTTTAGATTCTTTTGCAGGCAGTGGCACAACCGGCCACGCCGTGATGCAGTTGAACCAAGAAGATGGCGGCAATCGCCAATTCATTCTGGTGGAAATGGAGCCAGATATTGCCCAAAAGATTGCTGCGCATCGGTTGCGTAAAGCGATTGAAGGGTATAGATGGGAAGGTCAGCGGGGCAAGGTCAATCAAGTTGACGGTTTAGGCGGCGGCTTTCGTTTCTGCACGTTGGGGCCGACGCTCTTTGACGCGCAGGGGCAAATTCGGCCGGACGTGGCCTTTGACGAACTAGCGCAGCACATTTTCTTTACGGAAACGGGGGAACCGCTGCCTGCTGCCTCGTCGGGGCCGCTGTTGGGCATCGTCAACGGCGTGGGCGTGTACC
>JAJRVV010000097.1 GCA_024277135.1 Chloroflexota bacterium
CTGCGATTATTCGCCCGTGGACACCGACGCGCCGCCAAACAACGACTTCTGGCGGAGAAAGCGGGCCAGATGTTGGCGGCCAGCTCGCTCCGGGAGTTATGGCCTCAACTGGCTGCGGTCGCCGCCGAACTGCTTGCCGCCTACCGCGTGGGTATTTACCTCTATGATGAAATCAGTAAGACGCTTACTTGCCCATTCGCCTATAATTTGTCTGACGCCTATGTCCAGAATTTACTGGCCCAGTTCATGAAATCCCCCGGCGCCAAAGGGCTTTCTCAGGTGGAGCCGATTGTGATTGATGATGTGGCTGCGCACCCGGAGACGGCGCCGCTGCGCCAGGCGATGCTGCAAGAGGGGTTCCGCTCTTATGTGACCTTCACCTTGCGCGCCCCCCATAGCATGGTTGGGGCGTTGGCGTTGTATCGGGATGAGCTACGGCCGTTCACCAACGACGATCTGGATATCGGCCAAACCCTCACCCACCTCATCGCCGTCGCCATCCGCAACATCCAACTCTTCAACGAAACCAGCCTCTCCCTCACCCGCGAGCAGCAGCTCAACGAAATCACCCGCGCCATGAACGGCAGCGCAGATTTACCTACCCTGCTGGCTAACGTGGTGCGCATGGCAGCCGAACTCGTCAACGCTGACGCCGGACTCATCGGTTTGGTCATAGACAACCAGATCATCACCTACTACCCCTACAACATCCCACGCAAAATCAACCTCACCCCTACTGCCAAAGGGCGCGGCACCGGCTGGCGCCTCGTAGAAACCGGCCAGCCTTATCTACAGAGCAACTATGGCGATCATTCCCAGGCCAATCTGACCTGGATAAAGGCCGGCGTCCGCGCCGCCATCGGCGTGCCCATTGCCGCAGGCGACGCCCAAATTGGCTCTTTAGAACTGCTTAGTCTGACCCCCAACAAACGGTTCACCCGGCGCGATCTGGCGCTGGTCGAATCCATTGGTCGGCAGGCGGGCATCTCCATCCAAAACATCCGGCATTACGCCGACGCCCGGCAGCGGGTGGGCACATTGGCGGCTACCTTGGCCAAGCAAGAAGAATTGGATCAACTCAAAAATCAATTCATCCAAAATGTTTCGCACGAATTACGGACGCCGTTGAGTATCATCCTGGGTCATGCCGAATTGCTTCGCATGGGACGCATGGGCCAACTCACCGAGGAGCAAAAGCATTCCCTGGAGATCGTTTCCCGGCGGGTGCGCATGTTGGCCCGGCTGGTTGAAGATTTGAAAGCGCTGCTGGCAGCCGAAACGCAGGAATTCCGCCGGGATGAAGTCAACCTGGCCCAATTGATGAAGTCCATGTTAGCCGATTTCAAGATCAAGGCGAGTGAAGCGGGCGTCGCCCTGGAATCGGACATCCAGGAAGACGTGCCAGTGGTGATGGGCGACAGCACCCATTTGCGCCGCGTGTTCGACAATCTGATGTCGAATGCCTTTAAGTTTACGCCGGACGGGGGCGCTATCACGTTACGCTTATGGGGCGATCATACGGATGTGGTGATGGAGGTGAGCGATTCCGGCGTGGGCATCCCCGAAAATAAATTAAGCCGCATTTTTGAGCGGTTCTACCAGGTAGATGGCACCGTGCGCCGCCGGTATGAGGGAACGGGGCTGGGGCTGGCGCTGGTCAAAGAGATTGTGGAAGCGCATCGGGGCAAGGTGACGGTTCACAGCGAAGTGGACATGGGCACGACGTTCCGCATCCGCCTGCCGGGGTATTCGTTGCGGTGAAATTGGTTCAATCTTCAAGATTGAACCAATTTGGACATTACACCACTGTGATCCGGGAGCCAGTGATGGTCTTTTCGACTTCGATGCGGGTGGGGAAGGCGTCTCGCAGTTCGGCGACGTGGGTGATGACGAGGATGCGGGCGAAGTCGTCGCGGATGGTGTTGATCGCTTCCACCAATCGTTGACGGCCGTGTACATCCTGGCTGCCAAATCCCTCATCCACCACCAGCGTTTGCAGGCGGGCGCCGGCCCGTTTCGCCAAAATCTGGGAGAGCGACAGCCGGATGGCAAAGTTGACCCGGAACTGTTCGCCGCCGCTGAAATTCGCATACGGCCGTTCCCCGGCATTGTCAATAATGCGAATGTCCAACGTCTCCGCCAGCCCCTCCCGACTTTTAAGCTGACGCTGCGTCTCGAACGTCACCCGCATTTCGCCGCCCGTCAGCCGTTCCAGAAGTTCATTGGCCCGCTCCTCGATTTCCGGCAGCGCCTGTTCGATCAGCAGCGCCTGCACTCCGTCCCGGCCGCACGCCTTTTCCAACAGTTTCAGCCGCTGCGCCAATTGGGTTACTTCGGTCCGTTCGTCTTGCAGCTTCTCCCGGCGGGCGCGTAAATCGTCCAGCACGCCCAGCCGCTGTTCGGCCGCGCCCACCCGCCGGTTGGCGGCGATTTGCTCCTCGCGCAGTTGGAAGACCGCATCCTCCACCCGTTTCAACTGCTCCGGGTCGGTTTGCATTGCTTCCAGTTGGGCGGCGGCCGTTTCCTGCTGTTTTTTCAGGTCGGCGGCCGTCTGCTCCTGGGCGGCAATTTGGGCGTCCAGATCGGCCAACGTCGTCGTCAGCGGCTTGACCGCCGCCTGCGCCTGTTGCAGCGTCTGCCAGCGCGTCACCGCATCGGCCAACCCATCTCGCTGCCGGCGGGCGGCCTCATGCGCCGCCGCGTCGTAGGCCAACGCCTCGATTTGGGCGTCCAGGTCGGCCAGCGCCGCCTGCGCCTCCGGCTCAAAATCCGCCGCCGCCAATGTCCGTTCCACCTCGGCCAGGGCCGCTTTGCCGGATGTCTGCCACGCCTGCGCCAGCCGCTCAATTTCGGCCAATCTGGCTTCGGCGGCAGCGGCTTGCTTTTGGCTGGCGGCTTGTTCCTTTTCCAGATCGGTTTTGCCGGAGACGGCCGTCGCCAATTCCGCCACTTTCTCTTTTTGCGTTTGCAGCGCGGCAGTGTCCGCCGCCGACTTTTCCAACTCAGCCAACCGCTCCGTCTGCCCGCTGGACCGCCATTCAGCCAGCAGGTTGTCAATCTCAGCCAATCGGGCTTCGGCGCGGGCCAATCGTTCCTGCTGCGTTTTCTGATCCCGCTGCCACCGATCCCTTTGCTTGAGTTCCCCTTCCAGCCGTAAAACTTCTTCTTCCAGTTTTTGGATGCGCGCCTTGTTGTCACGAAAGCGATCCCCATTCGCCTTGCCCTCGGCTTCCAGTTCAGCCAACGCGCTGGCCCGGTGTTCAGCGCTCAATGGCTGGCCGCACAGGGGGCAGTCGCCGCCTGATTCCGCCGCCAGATTGTCCAGACGAGCTTTCAACTTCTCCATCTCCGCCCGCAGCCGGAGCTGCTCGCTCTTGAGGCTGTCCAGTTCCCCTTTGTTCAGGGCAAACTGCTGGTTTTTTTCGGCGATGGCGGCGACTTGGGCGGCCGCTTGCGCCAGTTCCGTTTCCGCTTGCTGCCGGTTTTGGGCGACGGCCGTCCGTTCCGCTTCCACTCCCGCCATTTTCCGCGCCTCTTTTTGCAGACGGGACAGCTCCTGACGGACGTGATCCCGCTCGCTTTCCAGCCGCTGCAACTGGGCGCGTGCGTCGTGCCACGCCTGCTCCTGCTGGGCCAGCGCCGCCAGTTCGTCCGCCAATTGCGCCAGCCGCGCCTGGGCAATGGTCAGCGTTTGCGTGACTTCTTCACGTTCCGCCTCGGCTTGCGCCGCCTGTTCCGCCTGCGCCGCCAATTCCCGCCGCCGCTGTTCCAGCCGGGATCGGGTTTGGGTGATGGTCAGTTCGCGCGGCCGCCGCGCCTGTTGCAGCCGGGTGTGGGCGTCCGCCTTCTCCTGCCACGCTTGCGCCGCCGACTCCGCCGACTGCCAGGCGGCATAGTCGGCGGCGATGGCGGACTGCTCGGCCAGGATGGTTTCGTATTCCTCCCGCTCCGCCTGCCGTTGCTGCCGGGTGCGGCGCAGGTTGTCCAAAGTTTGCTGCGCCCGCGCCGCGTTGTCGGCCAAACTTTGCGCCAATTGTTTTTGCTGCTGGGCGGCCGTTTCGGCGCGGCGCAGCTGCTGCAACACTTGTTCTTTGTCATGCAGGCGTTCCTGAACGGCCGTCAACGCCGCTTTCGTCGTCTCCAGATTGGCGGCGCGCTCTTCCTCTTCCCCCAACTCCGTTTCGATGTCGGCCAGCAGGCCATCAAGCAATGCGATCCGCCTTTCTGCTTCTTTGCGCCGGACGGCCGCCGCCTCTTTGTATTGATTCCACTGGCTCACGCCCAGCAGATCGGCCAGGATTTCCTTCCGTTTGCCTGGCGGTTTGGTGGTAAACTCATCCGCTTTGCCTTGCAGCAAAAAGCTGGCGTTGCTGAAGGTGTCGAAGTTCATGCGCAGCAGTTGTTCGATGGCGGCCTGGGTCTGGCGCAGTTTGCTTTCGGTGAGCGGTTTCCAGCCGCTCATCTCCGGGTCAATCGCCATGAAGAATTCGAGGACGGCCGTTTTGCGCAATTTTTTCTGGCGCAGGATGCGATAAACGCTGCCTTCCAGTCGGAAGATGAAGTTGACCTGGGCGGCGCCGCCGTTGATGGCGGCGGTTTTGTTGACCAGATCATCATCGCTGCGGCTGCGGCTGGCGCCGAACAAGGCCCAGGTCATCGCATCCAGCACGCTGGATTTGCCGGCGCCGTTCAGCCCGGCGATGCAGGCCAGATGAATGCCGTCGAAATTGAGTACGGCCGTGTCCCGGTAGGACAAAAAATTGCTGATTTCAAGTTTAAGTGGAATCATCAGGATTTTGGATTTGCTGGCGAAACGTGACACAGTCACATTTTAGATTTTGGATTGTCACTCTTTCATCCTGTCAGCAAAAGTCTCCTCGGCCAATTTCTGCATCGCCGCCGACTCCGGCCCGTCCAGGCCGATGGTTTGCCAGTAGGCGTCCAGCAGTTGCAGCGGCGTCATCGTTTCTACGCCGGCGGTGTCGCCCAGCCGCGCCCGTTTTTCCACCTGGCGATGCTTTTGAATTTGCAGGCTGAAGGCTGGCTCAAAGCGGGCGGCGATGGCTTTTTCGTCCAGCAGCGGCTCCCAATCGCGGGGATAGTTTAGCTGCACCCGGCAGATGGCGCCGGCGATGGCGTCAGCGTCGGGCAGTTGGCGCATGACGTCGGCCATGAAGGTGTCGGCGTCGGGGGTGTCTACTTTGATGTCGAGAAACGGCCGTGTCTCCAACTTCACAAACCGCCAATCCGTCTCTCCCCGGCTCGCCTGGGCCAGGACAAACCCCTTCTCCTCCCGCGCCTCGCCAAAATCAATGCGCTCGATGGAGCCGGGATAGACGATGGGGGGATGGCTGCCTTTGGGGGAGAGGCTTTGGTGTTTGTGGATGTGGCCCAGCGCCACGTAATCGAGCCGGTTGTCGTTGACGATACGGCCGCCCAACACCAACTCCTGCCCCAACATCACCGCCCGCTCGCTACCGTACACCGCCCCCTGCACGCTGGCATGGGCGGTGAGGATGAGCGGCAGGTCAGGATCAGCCTGTTCGATCAAGCTCATGATGAGATGGGTGACTCGTTCTTCGACGGCCGTCATCACCTCATCGGCCGTCTGCCCCGCCATCTCCTGCCGCGACATCAGTTGGCTGCGCGACACCCAGGGCACAGTGATGACCTGCGCCGGCGCGCCCAATTCGTCCGGCCCCAGCAGTTTGATGCGGTCGGCGACGTGGATGTGGGGCACAGCCAGCGTGCCAAATTCGTGCAGGGTGTGGGCGCGGCCGCTGGCGGGAGAGACGTCATGGTTGCCCACCAGCAAAATAGTGGGAATGCCCGCCTGGGACAGCCGCATGATCCGCCGCCCCCATTCCCGCTGGAAGGTGGGCTGTGGGTTGCGGTCTTTGTAAGCGTCTCCGGCGAAGATGACGAGGTCTACCGGCTGGGCGACGCCTGTCTCCACAATTTGATCCAGCGAGCGCAAAAAGTCCACCACCCGCAGCGGCAGACCCGATTCGGGATCGTGACGGCCGTAATTGGCGATGTCAATATGGGCGTCGGCAAAATGGAGGACGTGAACTGGTTTACTCATTGTTGACCCTTCCGAAAAAACACGGAGACACGGAGGACACAGAGAAATTTACCAGAGAAACTCCGCGCCCTCTGTGTCTCCGTGGTGGCTTTTTTCGGCGGACTCATTGTTGAATTAAGAGTTGGTAATTAGCCGTGTTCGGATCGCCAGCCGGGTCCGCGCGCTCCACAACAACAAAATATCGATCCGGCGGCAAACCGTTAATGATGAGCTGTTCATCCGCATCGCCAACATTGTCCCCAGTTCCCCACAGCAGCTTATTGGAACTGTACACCCGAATGTCATAGTTTCTGCCAAACGGAATATCGAGCAGCCGGGCGGTGATGTTGCCCGTCTGGGCTAAATCAAAGTAGTACACATCATAAACATCATTGAGATTGTCGAAGTTGTGGAACTGCGCCTGGTTGAGATTGATCTGTTGGGCGTCAGTAAAGGTGTCGTCCGGGCCGGAGGCGGCGTTGAAATCCTTGAATACCAGCGGCAGCCGCAGTTCATAGCTGGGGACGAATACCTTCTCCACCAGCGACAGCACATCGCCGGCCGACTCCGGCAGGGCGTTGCCGCCGATGGCGTAAAGGGTACTGCCCACAAAGCCGCCCCGCGCCCAGGCTCGCGCTGGAATGGTGGGGCCGTTGACGCCGACTTGCCGTGCCCCCAGGTCGAAGGTGATGTCCAGCGCCGACCAGCTATTGGTCGCCGGATCGTACACATCAATTTCGGAGACGGGTCCGCCAGAGCCATCCACCCCGCCAAAGACGTACCATTTGCCGTCCGGCCCCACCGCGCTGCCGGCGTAATAGCGAGGATGGGTCATGTTGCCGGTCAGCGTCCAACTGGTGTCGCCGCTGGTCAGGTTGCCGATGCAGGCGCCGTTGCCTAATAAAATGGAGGAGGAGCCGGTGGATTCCAGGCCGCCGGCGACGCAGATTTTACCGCCAACAAATGCGCCGGTATGGGCGTAGCGGGCCGAGGGCAGCGACGGCCGTACACTCCATTGATCGTTGGCTGCCGAGTAGAAATACACTTGATTATGGGTGTTGGCGCTGGAGTCGAGCGGCGGGTAGCTGCTCATGCCGCCAGCCACGTAATACCCGTTCTCCGACGGGGAGGAGATGACGGCCGACCAGGCAAAGGGGACACCGCTGGGCCAGGGGGCGTTGGTAGCGGTGAACCAACCGTTGGCAGCGATGTCATAAGCCCAATGCTGTCCGTTCACCAGATTTTTGTTGCCGTCAAAACCAGCGGGGAGGTAGATACGGCCGTTCACCGCCGCCGCCCCCGTGCTGGAATAGCCGCCGCCGGGCATATTCGGCAGATTCAACCAGTTGCCAGTGTCCGTCTCAAACCGTTCCAGCCGATTGGATAAGACGGGGGTCTGATCCACCGTTGTTTGGCCGCCGATAACGTAAATATCTTGGCCCACGACAACGGCCGTGTGCCGGGTTCGCTGCACCGGCATGTTGCCTAGCTGCACCCATTTCGAGGGGAACGGCTCCGTCCACAAAGAGAGCCGCAAACTTTTGGGCTGCGGGGCGCTTGACTGCCAATCCGCCGCTTCCACATAATAGGTGGTGTCCACCGCTGCCCGAATCCGCACCTGCGAACTAAAGCCGTTGTTGTCATCATTCCCGACCACCCGTACCAACGTGTTGCAAGGGTCATTGTCGTTGGTCGCCGTGTACACCGCTAAAATAGTGTCGTAATTGCTGCCCAGCGTGTCAATCACCACTTGCGAATTGTTGCCCACGCTGAATTTGTACCAGACCGTCCGGTAACCGGATGGGTTGGATGGCGCGCCCCAGGCGAAATTCAATACCGGATCCCCGGCAGATTCGGTCATGTTGTTGATCAAATCAGTCACGTCGCCGCCGGGGACGGTGAGGAGGGGGGCGGCGGTGCAGTAATCGGCCCCGGCGTTGATCAGAGAGGGAACGTCGGGCACGGCCGTCGTCCCCGGTGATTGGTTGTTCAAATCGGTTGAACGCGCCAATGGTCTGGCGGCGTCGTCTGGACTTTGGGCCAGCACAACCAGCGTGGCGGCAAAAACAGCCGCGATCAATAAAATCAAACGAATAAAGCGGCGCATAAAGCGTGCCTCCTGTTCATTACTTCCTTACCGAAGCGATAGGGGATTTTACAAAGAGAATGGGGAAAAGACCATCTTGGAGGCGGCAGGCGGAGGGGTGAAGGGTGAAAGGCGGCAGGCGGCACAATTTGGAGCTGGAATTTGCCGCCTGCCACTCGCGTTACTTGTTCTTTCGCGTCAGGCTCAAGGTGACGGACTGGCCGCCCACGTTGACGGTTTCGGTGTGCAGGGGATTGGCGGGCAGTACGGCCGTCAACTTCACCGCCAACGTCTCCTGTTTGACATAATCACCAAAATTGACCAACGCCGCCGCCACCTCGCCCTCGGCTTGATAGCCCAATTTGATGCGATCAGCGATGTCCAGCCCGGCCGTTTTGCGCATGTTGTTGACGGCGCGCACCAGGTCGCGGGCATACCCTTCCTGCGCCAATTCCGGCGTCAATTCCGTATCCACCGCCACTGTCACCCCCTTGTCGCTGGCGACGGCCAGCCCGCCCCGCGATTCCGTCTGCACCAACACATCCTCGCTGTCCAGGGTGACTGTTTCCCCGTCCACTTCCAGGGTTAGCAGTTCGCCAGCCTGCAAGGCGCGGGCGGCCACGGCCGGATCCAATACCATCAAAGCGGCGCGCACTTTGGGGAACCGCTTGCCAAACTTTGGCCCCAACACCCGATTGTTAGGCATGAGTTTATAGTTGACCAATTCGCCCACTTCGGACACCACTTCCAATTCTTTGACGTTGATTTCTTCCTTGAGTACGTCGGCCAATTCCACCAAATCAGCCTGTTCTTGCTGGCTGCCGACGTTGACGCGGGCTTTGGCCAATGGCTGGCGCAGTTTGATGTCGGCCGCGCTGCGCGCCGACCGGCCCAGGCTGGCGGCGGTGATGGCTAACCGCATTTTGTCCAGCAAACGGCGATCCAGTTTCTCAGCGTTGGCGCTGGGGTAGAAACAATGATGGACGCTGGCGGGCGCGGCCGTATCCACAGCCCGCACCAAGTTTTGGTACATCGCTTCGGTGGTGAAGGGGATGAAGGGGGCCAGCAGCCTGATGAATTCAACCAGAACGCGGTACAGAGTGGCGTAGGCGGCGTTTTTGTCGGCGTCGGCCTCGCTTTTCCAGAAGCGGCGGCGGGAACGGCGCACGTACCAGTTGGAAAGGTCGTCCAGCAAACCCTCCAGATGTTGCACTGCTTTTTCGGAGTTGTAAACGTCCAGGGCGGCGCGGACGGATACGGCCGTCTCCTTCACCCGCTCTAAAATCCATCTATCCAACTCAGCGCGCGCCGTCACCAGCGACTGATTACTGCTTACTGATAACTGATTACTGTTCGGCATCCAGCCATCTAATTTGGCATAGGTCACCAAAAACGAATACACATTCCACAGCGGAATGAGGAAGCGGCGGCGGGTTTCGTCGCCCCGGTTGAAGCCGAAGCGCAGGTTTTGTTCCGGCTTGCAGCCGGCGTAGAGCCAGCGCATGGTGTCGGCGCCCATCTGGTCGGCGGCTTCCTTGAATTCGATGGAGTTGCCCGATGATTTGTGCATTTCGTCGCCGTCTTCTGCCAGCAGCGTCGAATAGCCGAACAAATTGAGGAACGGCGGCTCAGCGGCCAACACCGTGCTTTGCGCCAGCAGACTGTAGAACCAGTTGCGGAACTGGCCGGGGAAACTTTCGCTGATCCAATCGGCCGGATACCATTTGCTCCAATACGCCGGGTCTTCGCTGTAATGAACCGTGCTCAGAGCCACGATGCCGGCGTCCAGCCACGGATTGCCCACATCCTTGATCCGCTCCACCTTAGCGCCGCAATGTTCGCAGGCGATTTTGACCTCATCAATGTACGGCCGATGCGGTGTGTGTCCCTCAAATTTCTCCCAGCCCTCGACAGCCCGTTCTTTCAACTCTTCCTTGCTGCCGATGACGGTGAAATGGTCGCATTCTTTGCATTCGTAAATGGGTAGCGCCAGGCCGTAATACCGCTTTTTGCTGATCATCCAGTCGTGCATGTTGCGCAGCCAATCCATCTCCCGGTCGTAGCCAAAGCTAGGATACCAGTTGATTTTGTCCACCCGATCCATGATCTGGTAACGCAAACTGGCCGCTTTTTCCGCTTCGGTCAGCTCTTCGCGCGGTTTGTCGTACAACTGGCCCATGCTGATGAACCATTCATCCACCAGCCGGTAAACCAGTTCTTGGCCGCAGCGCCAGCAGTGGGGGTAGCGGTGCTGGTATTTTTGTTTGCGGTAGTACACATCTTTTTGGCGCAGGTTGTCGAAGATGTCAGGGGCCACGGTTTGGACGTGACGGCCGTTCAGCCAATCAAAGCCATCCACGTACACCCCATTCTCATCCAGCGGCGCGATCACGGGCAGGTGATGTTCCTTGCTCAACTGGAAATCCTCCGCGCCACAGCCCGGCGCGATGTGGACGATCCCGGTTCCCTCGTCCGCGCCCACATCCTTCCAGGGGATGACGCGATGGGTATAACCCGAACCTCCTGGTTCGCCAGCTTCAGCAAACGCCTTTTGGGCGGCAGGCAGTTCATCGAACGGGCCGCGATATTCCCAACCCACCAGGTCGGCGCCTTTCATTTCGGCGACGACTTGATTGTTCTTGCCGATGAGGGTGTTCGCCATCGCCTCTTTGGCCAGGTAATACGTCCAGCCATCCCCGGCCTGCACTTTGACATAATCCAGTTCCGGACCAACGGCCGCCGCCACATTACTGGTCAGCGTCCACGGCGTCGTCGTCCACACCAGCAGCGCCTCCTTCTCCCGGCCCAGTAGCGGAAAACGCAGGAAAACGGAATCATGCGCCACCTCCCGGTAGCCATCGGTGACAATTTCATGCTGGCTGATGCCAGTTCCACAGCGGGCGCACCAGGGCATCACATCCCGCCCTTTGTACAGCCAGCCCCGCTCCGTCACCGTCTTGAGAAAGCGCCAGATTTGGTAATTGTTCTCGTCGCTGAAGGTGAAGTAGGAGCCGCCCATCTGCGGCATACCCAACTGCCCTACCACCTGCTCCACCGTGCCGGTAACTGGCCCGCGCGGCCCCTGCACCGTCACCTCCTGCATCGGGTTTTCGATGAGCAGGCCGCGCAGGCGGCGCAGTTCGTCGGTGTCGTTCCAATCCATCCAGTAGCCCAGGCGGATGGACTGTTCTGTTTGCACGGCCGCATATTTCAGCACCCGGGCTTTACACAGTTTCATAAACTCGGCCAGACCATATTTCTCGATGTCCCGCTTGTTCTCGAACCCCAGTTCCTTCTCCACGTTGACTTCCACCCACAACCCCTGGCAGTCGAAGCCATTTTGCCAGCGCAGGTTTTTGCCCTGCATGGCCTGGTAACGCTGGTAAAGGTCTTTGTAAGTGCGCCCCCAGGCGTGGTGGACGCCCATGGGGTTGTTGGCGGTGATGGGGCCGTCAATGAAGCTGAAAGTGCCGTGTTCTTTTTCGGTCTCGGCGCGCAGGCGGCGCAGTTGGTTAAAGGCGTCGGTTTCTTGCCAAAACTTGAGAATTTCCTGCTCTAGGGCCACGAAATCCACTTTGTTGGGTACGTCTTTGAATGTCATATCTCTCCTCGAAAAGTGTGTTGCCAAAGCGTAAAACGTAAAACGAAATGAGTTCAGCCCGGCGGGATTTATTGCGCTTGGCCGCCGGGGTTGGTAATTCGTTGGCACAAAGGAATTATCTTTGGGGTTATCATTAGATTATGGATACGCTTCAGCAGCGGGCGGGTATGCTTCAACTGCCTGTGGCGTAACTGTAACCACAGGGTAGCCTTGATAGCCTTCAATAGGGTAGCCTTCAATGATGATTGGTGTTGTGGTAGATGTGGGAATGTCCGGTGGTTCCGTTTTGCTGCATCGAGGAATATCCCATTTGTTTTGCCTGTAAAACGCGCAGCCCGCTTCATTAACTTCATCTTCAATATCCCAAATTTCTCCGTTTTTCATTTTCAATTCCGGACAATCGGAATCTCCAAACCAAACGGTATAGGTTTTATAAGAGCAAATCTTTTTTTCGTTCCGGATTGTATAAATATCATGACAACCTGTTATGTCGGCGCTGCAAAGATAGGAGACAACAGCATATTTACCATCTGGTGACAAAGAGAATCCTTTGTTGTTAGCAACGGTGAATCGTGAAGCATTACGGCCGTTTCGATCTACCACATACCAATAAATAGTTAGCGGACGGTTTGGGAACTTCCCTAACCCGGGCGGGCGTATGATAGAAGGATCATGCAGAGCAAAAGCAAGCGTACTGCCGTCTGCCGACCATAACCACGTCTGGAATAGTAAATCTGTAGACACAACCAGACACATTTCAGTCTCGCTGTCAACGTCTGTGATGATATTTCCATTCGCAATAGTACCACATGGTTCCGTCAACAACTGCGTAGGAATATTAGCGCCGCAGGCCGATAAAACGAGCAGCCCCAGCATTGCCAATAATACTTTAACCATCCGCCGCACGAACCTCCATTTTGTTCAGGTCAATCACGGCTCCGGTCACCTGCAAGAAATCAAAGCCGCCAATCGCTTCAAAACCAAAACCCTCATAACTCATACCCAAGTTTGATCGCAAAATTCTCTAAAAACATTGTCCCAACGGTTATGCGCTCAGAAATGATGGGCTGTCCCTTAATCGTGCGAATTTTCATACGATGCTTCGTACCCCCAACCAACGACGCACTTTAATTTGCACTTCATCGTTGATTGTGTGGGCCACATACATTTCGCGTTGGGGCGATTTCTTGTGTAACTGTTTATAAAGTTCCATCGCCGGGAAAAATTCGACCAAAGCGTCTATGACAGCCCACTGCTCTACAATCCGGCGCTCTTCCTCTGTGGTATGCGCTTCTAAGGCTTCGGCCAAAACCCATTTTTGCGGATATTGTTTGCGAATGTCTTGCCATTTCATGGTTTCACCTCCATGCCCTTAATGATACCTGATCATGCGGACGTTTACGGCCGTCAACCCATCCTCCCTCACCATCTTCACCGGCCAGTTCTGCTCATCCAGCCACAACCGTCGTTCATTGCCTTCCCACCGGATCGCCAGTTCGTCGCCCTGCCTTTGCAGTTCCAGGTTTGTCTGGAACAGGGCAAAGGCGGATTTTGGATTTTGGATTTTGGATTTTTGATTGGGGGACGGGAAAGTGAGGCTAACGGCCGTATGCGGCCCATCCGGTAAACTTGCCAACAAACCCAACCCGCTGCTGGCGGGAAACCAAAAGGCAAATTCCGATGGCACGGCCAGCATCTGCTCATAACTTTGGCCGTTGATCTGGCGCGCGGCCGTCACCATCCCATCCTCAAACAACACATCCCCGGCCACGCGCCAACTGCCCGACCCCCAGGAACGAAACTTGAGCCGCTCGACACGGCCGTCCCCGTTCAGCAACGCATGGTACAGGGTGGTTTGGCCCGATTTGGCGGCGCGGCCGTCCAAGTCCACCCGCAAAAAACGATAACCATCAGCCGCTTCTGTCAGCCGCCAATGCTCCACCGCGCCGGTCGGTTCGCCGTCCCGCTCATACCGCCATTTTCCGGCGGCTAGCGGCTTCTCGTAGGGTTGTTCCTTAATGATGAATCGCATAATCGGCGTCCTTACGCCTCCAACTCGACATAAATCCGCTTGTTAATCTTGCCTTTGCTCTTGTAATTGACGATCCGCATCCGGCCCACTTCGCGGGTGTTGGCGACGTGCGTGCCGCCATCCGCCTGCAAATCCAGGCCGACCAGTTCCACCGTTCGCACTTCTTTGATGAAGGGGGGCAGCAGGTTGACTTTGGTGCGGATGAGGTCAGGAATTTGGAATGCCTCTTCACGGGGCAGGATTTGGACGCGGGTTTCGCGCCCGGCTTCGACTTCCCGGTTGACGGCCGTTTCGATCTCCTTCACCAATTCCTGCCGCATCGTCTCGAATTCAAAATCCATGCGTCCTTTGAGCGGATCCATGGCGCCGCCGGTGACGGAGGCGCCGTAATCGCGCCAGATGACGCCACAGAGGATGTGCATGGCGGTGTGGGTGCGCATGAGTTGATAGCGTCGTTCCCAATCGAGATGCCCGGTGACGGCCGTACCCACCACCGGACATTCCCCATCCACAAAATGCACCGCCTGGCCGCCCACTTTTTTCACTTTGATGACGGGCCACGTCTGGCCGGCGGCCGTCAATGCCCCAAAATCGAACGGCTGGCCGCCGCCGCCGGGATAAAACGCCGTTCTGTCCAACACCACGCCGTTCTCGGCGACGGCCGTCACCACTGCTTCAAATTCTTTCAGATACGCATCCGTCAAAAAGAGTAAATCCGTCATTTCTCCGCCTTATCTACCAAAACAAAAACACCCTCGTCCATCTTGGGACGAAGGCGTCAAAACCTCGCGGTACCACCCAAGTTCCAGGCCAAAACCCAGCACTCAGTACAACGACAGGTTAACAGTCAACAATCAACAGATAACAATCAACGGCTAACGTATCATCGCGCCCCCGGTAACGTGGGGGGAGTCCGGCTGAGCTTACTTGTAACAGGTTTTAGTGTTCAGTTGTCAGTATTCGGTATTCAGTTTTACTGCTTACTGAACACTGCCTACTGAATACTGCTTACTGAACACCGTCACGTTCGGTCAGCAGCTCCGGAGGGATTTTCGGCCGTTTGTCCACGCCTGGCTCGCACCAACCCAGGCTCGCTGGCCGGACATTGCCCGGCTTACTCGTCTCCATCATCGCTTTTGGTTTGTTAAGTTGGGTTGGATTATGCCAAAACGATTGCGCCCTGTCAACCGCTGGTTTCAAACCGCGGCAGCCGCTACAATTAGCGCATGGATATTTTGACTGGACTCAATGACGCCCAGCGAGCCGCTGTGTCTGCTCCTGACGGCCCGGTACTGGTTTTGGCCGGCCCCGGCTCCGGCAAGACCCGCGTCCTCACTC
>JAJRVV010000098.1 GCA_024277135.1 Chloroflexota bacterium
AAGCGTATTAAACGGCTCGGTGAAAGCTCGCAGGAAATTGGCGAAATCGTGCAGTTGATCAGCGATATTGCCGACCGTACCAGCATTCTGGCCCTCAACGCCTCGATTCAGGCGGCGATGGCTGGCGACGCCGGACGTGGTTTCGCAGTTGTGGCTGAGGAAGTTGAGCGCTTGGCAGAACGGTCTACGGAGGCCACCAAGCAAATTGACACCCTCATCCGCGCCATCCAGAATGAGACGTATGAGGCGGTAGCCGCCATGGAAACGATGACCAACGAAGTGGTGGCGGGGTCAGACTTGGCGCATAACGCTGGTACGGCTCTTGAGGAGATTGAGACGGTTTCCAGCCGATTGGGTGAACTGATTCAATCCATCTCGCTGGCTTCCAAACAGCAGGCGCGCGGTTCGGAAACAATCGCCCGCTCGATGAACGAAATCGCGGAAGTGACGCAGCAGACAGCCGCCGGCACAAAACAAGCGGCCGTTTCTATCAGTAACTTATCCATCTTGGCCGATGACTTACGCAGTTCGGTCAGCACGTTCAAATTGCCCGGCAGTAATGGCAGCAAGGGCAATGACAGCGACCCGTCGTTGAATTAACAAATAGCTAGAGCTAGAAGCCAGAGCCAGAGGATTACTTTCTAGCTCTGGCCTCTAGCTGTTTCCTTAATATGAACACACGCGCCAAATTATCGGAACTGGAATACGAGATTTGGCGCGAATTGGTACACAATCGCTGTGGTATTTATTTCACGCCCAGCCGCCGTTATTTTTTAGAATCGCGGCTCTGGGAGCGCATGCAGGTTTTAAGTCTGAACAGCTACAGCGAATATTACCATTATGTCCTCTACAACCTGCATGGAGATCGTGAATGGGGACAGTTGTTGGATTTGCTGCTTAACAATGAGAGCAGTTTTTTCCGTCATACGCCATCGTTTACGGCGTTGGTGGAGCATATTTTGCCCTCTCTGCTGCGAACAAAGCGGCGGCATGGGGTAAATATGCTCTCCATGTGGAGCGCGGGCTGCGCCAATGGGCAGGAGGCGTACTCGTTGGCGATGGCGTTTCACGAAACGGCCGTTCCTGACGAGGCGCGATTATGGCAGGCAAAGGTGTGGGGTACGGATATTAGCCGGCGGAGTTTGCAGAAGGCGAAAAACGGCCGCTATAAACCTTACGACATCCGCAACATGCCCGCCCATTACCTGCAAACTTACATGGGATTGGCTGAAAACGGCCGCCCGTCTGGGAACAGTCGCCGCAACATTTACAAAGTAAACGACTCAATACGACAAATGACGCAGTTTGCAAAATTAAACCTGATGGAGCCGAATGATTACTGGATTTCGGAGCAAGACGTCATATTTTGTCAGAATGTATTGATTTACTTCCAATTAAAAGATCGGGAAGCGTTGGTGAAGCGGTTGTGCAGCCGACTTAGCCCCGGCGGTTATCTGTTTTTAGCCCCGGCTGAAATGGTTGGCTTGAAGATTCCCGGCATTCAGCCGGTGAAATTGGAAGAATCGTTGATTTATCAGAGAGTGGGCAAGTAGCGAGTATGCGCTTGGTGAGTGGACAACGCGCAAATCCGCCCACTCGCAAACCAGTCCACTCGTATACTCTATTAGGAGTGCATGATGGCTAGAAAAGTAGACCGCGAGGTTATGATCGGCTTTATTGAAGAAGCCAAAAGCTATTTGCCCGCCATTGCGGAGGGCATTGGCGCCTTTCGCAAAGACTCGCAGCGGCTGGATGGGTTGGAAACTGCCCACCGGCACGCCCACACGATTAAGGGCGCGTCCTCGATGGTTGGCCTGACCGGATTGAGCCATATCGCCTATACCATGGAAGAGGCGTTGGAAGAGATTGGCGCGGGGCAGTTGGAGATGAACAGCGAAACGGCCGTTTTCCTTCGCCAAACCATGACCGCCATTGACAGCTATCTGGATGGCGTGTTGAGCGGCGCTTTGCAAGAACGGCCGCTCGTGACCCAAATTACCAAAGCATACCGCCGCGCACGAGGGCTGCCAGCAGAAGAGGACGAAACGGCCGTGGCGGCCGCTCTCGCCGAACTCGAAGAAGCCGCTCCCCCTCCGCCCCTCCGCTCCCCCGCTCCCCAGCCTCTGGAACCTGAACCCCAAATCGAAGATATTTCTCCCGAACTGCTAGAAGCATTCAGCATTGAGGCGGAAGATCATTTGCGCAATGTGGGGGTGCAATTGGCGGCGCTGGATAGAGATCCCAATCAACCCGGATTGATTCAGGAGATTCGCCGCGCCATTCATACCGTGAAGGGTGGCGCGGGAACCGTTGGCATTATGCCAATCGCCCGCCTGTCTCATCGCATGGAAGATGTGCTGGATTTGCTCTACGAAGGGCAGATGGAGCTAACGCCAGATGTGATGGCAACCCTCTTCGCCACCGCCGACGCGCTGGAAGATTTGCTGCATGGCGTGGATGATGCGGACGAGCTGCAAACCAGAGTTAATGACTTATACGCGCAATACACGGTTTGGCTGGGCGATCAGCCCGCCGCCGCTGCGCCGAAAGTATTGGAGCCGCTGGGCGCAGAGCCGACGATTGATTTGGCGGCGATGGCTTCCGGATTGGCGGAGGCAGAAATAAAAACGAGAGGGGAAACGGCCGTCGCCCAACCTGTGCAGCCCGGCGATGTGGTGCGCGTACCTTTGGAACGGCTGGACGAACTGGTGCGCTCCGTCAGCGAACTGGTGATCACCCGCACCACCTTTGAGCAGCATATGGGCGGGTTGGTGCGCCTGGTAGATGAGCTATGGCACAGTTTTGAGCGGCTGCGACAAGTCTCCCATAAGCTGGAAACCGATTATGAAGTGACCGCCCTCAGCGGCGGCAACCGCCTTTCGCCAAGAAACGGCAGTGCGAATGGTGAACAAACGGATGAAACCGGCCGTGCAGACGATTTCGACGACCTGCAAATGGACCGGTACACCGAATTCCACCTGCTCTCCCGCGAACTCACCGAAACTACCAGCGATTTGCGTACCATCGGCAACGAGCTGCGCCACGTCATCGGCGATTTTGACGGCGTACTAACCCGGCAATGCCGTTTATCCAGCGAAATTCAAGACAAGCTGATGCGCACACGCATGGTTCCCCTGGCGACCATCGTCACGCGGCTGCATCGCGCCGTTCGCGTCGTTTCGCAAAAACAGGGCAAGCAGGTAGACCTCAATTTTATCGGCGAAACCATCGAATTGGACAAAAAAGTGTTAGAAGAGATGGCCGATCCGCTGCTGCACATTTTGCGTAACGCGGTGGATCACGGCATCGAGCCGCCTGCCTTGCGTCGGGTCATGGGCAAGCCGGAACGGGGACAAATCACGCTTAAATCTTATTATCAGGGCAACCAGGTTGTGCTGGAAATCAGCGACGATGGCGCGGGGCTGGAACCGGAAATTTTACGCGCCAAAGCAGTCGCCGCCGGCTATGTCTCTGAAGCCGATGCCCCCCAATTGACGACGGAGGATCTGCATTCACTCATCTTTTTGCCCGGCTTTAGCACCGCCGAAGAGGTCAGCGAAGTGTCTGGGCGCGGCGTGGGATTGGATATTCTTAAAAACAGCGTTTACAAATTGAAAGGCACCATCAAGCTGGACTCAACTGCTGGTCAAGGCGCAACGTTTGCAATTCGCTTGCCGATGACCTTAGCGGTGACGCGGGCGTTGTTGGTGAAATCACGCGGCGAGACGTTTGCCGTTCCCTTAGCGTCCGTTTCTCAAATTTTACGCGCTGGCGCAGACGAGTACGAGCAAATTGGGCAAGATGAAGTGATCCGCGTTGGCGGCAAAGTTCATCCGCTGCTGCAATTGGGCGACGCGCTGGGGCTGCCAGCCATCAGCGACGAAGCCATCGCCCGCCCGCCCGTGCTGATTTTGGATGCGGGCGCGACGCAAGTGGCCCTGGTGGTGGATGAAATCCTTGAAGGGCGAGAAATTGTGGTCAAAACATTGGGCAACCATCTGCGCCATGTTCACGCTGTTACCGGCGCCACGCTGATGGGCGATGGCAGCATTGTGTTGATTCTGAACCCGGCCGAGTTGGCGATAGAATCGACGCGAGAGGAACAACGGACATGGTCGTCCATCCAGGTTCCGGAAGGCGCGAAGCGCAAGCAGCTATCCGTTTTGATTGTAGACGATTCGGTCAGCGTACGGCGGGTAGTGACGAATCTGATTAAGAATGCAGGCTGGCATCCGGCCACCGCCAAAGATGGCTTGGACGCGCTGGGATTTATTCAAAGCGCAGCGCAGCTGCCGGATGTGATTTTGCTGGATATTGAAATGCCGCGCATGGACGGCTACGAGCTGGCCGCTACGCTGCAAGCCCACGATGTATTTAAACAGATTCCCATCGTCATGCTGACCTCGCGTGCCGGAGAAAAACACCGGCGCAAGGCGATGGAAATTGGCGCGTCCGAATATCTTGTGAAGCCGTATCAGGATGAAACGCTGCTCAATGTTGTGCGGCATCTGACGGCAAAAGCTGCGAGCAGCGAGTGAGCGAGCAGCGGGTTGCGAGTGGTGAGTGAAAAGCTTGCATACTCGCATACTTGCCACTCACCCCCTATTATGATTCGTGTATTAGTTGTTGACGATTCACCATTTGTCTGCCGTTTGCTGACGTCGCATTTGCAGTCATCGCCAGAGTTTGAGGTGGCGGGGACGGCGTTGAACGGGTCGCGGGCGGTTGATTTGGTCGCCGAATTGAAGCCGGACGTGGTGACGATGGATTTGGAAATGCCGGAGATGGATGGTCTGGAGGCATTACAGCGCATTATGTACGACCATCCGACGCCAGTGGTGATGATTAGCGGCGTGAGCCGTAGAGCGGCCAATATCACGCTGCAAGCGCTGGAGGCGGGGGCGGTCGATTTTGTTTTGAAGTATACGCCGGGCATAGACACCAATCCGGATGCGCTGCGGCTGGAGATTTTATCGAAGGTGCGGGCGGCGGCGGGGATTAAGGTAGTACGGTCGATACGGCCGTATAAATCCGGTAGGCCGTATAAATCAGGCGTACTTCGTAAAAAACTGGCAGTTGTTGAGCCAAGTAGTGGCCGGCCAGGTAATGGCAGCGTCAACACGGCTGCTTCAACGCGGCTCAACACAGGCGTGCGTCCCGAACGCATTATCCCCTATTTGCCTGGCGGGGTGGTGGTCATCGGCGCATCAACCGGCGGGCCGGTCGCCGTGCGCGAGCTGCTCACCCAACTACCGGCTGATTTCCCGGCGGCCGTTATTGTGGTGCAGCACATTCCGGCTTCGTTTACGCCCGTTTTAGCGGCACAACTTGATCGACGGGTTGCCATCAAGGGGTGTAATTAACAACTGTGTCATACAAGACCAGTTTATGAGAGTCAGATTAGGGCAAAAATAATGTTCAGTTTGCCGTTCACCTGAGCAGGGGTCTACTCATGGGCTTATTTACCTCA